>JAQTUK010000085.1 GCA_028710285.1 Methylacidiphilaceae bacterium
TTGGGGATTTGCCATCATTAACTTTGTCTTCTGGATCGGTATCGGCCACGCGGGGACTCTCATCTCCGCGATCCTCCTCCTCACCCGGCAAAAGTGGCGCAACTCCTTGAACCGCGCCGCGGAGGCGAGCGCGGTTTTCGCGGTCGCCTGCGGAGCGATGTTTCCGGCGATGCACATCGGGCGCCAATGGATGGCATGGTATCTCTTTCCGATTCCCGAATATATCGCGGCTTGGCCGAACTTTCGAGCGCCGCTGCTCTGGGACGTTGCCGCGGTCACGACCTATCTCACGGTCTCCGTCCTCTACTGGTACCTGGGGATGATCCCCGACTTCGCCACGCTGCGCGAGAGGGAGAGGTACCCCTGGCGACGAAAGCTCTGGGCGGTCCTCTCGATGGGTTGGTCGAGCTCGGCCCGGGAGTGGAATCACTACGAAATGGGCTACCTTTGCCTGGCCGGACTCCTCGCTCCGCTGGTGCTCTCCGTCCATTCCTTCGTCTCCTGCGATTTCGCAGCCACGATCCTTCCCGGGTGGCATGCGACCATCTTCCCCCCCTACTTCGGCGCCGGAGCGATCTTCGGCGGCTTTGCGGTGATCCTCGTCCTTCTCATCCCTCTGCGGGCGCTCGTCCCGGAATTAAAGGAGTTCATCCTGCCCATCCACATCGAGCAGATGGCCAAGTGGCTGCTGACCACGGGATCCCTCGTCGGCTACGTCTACCTGATCGAGCTCTTCATCGCCTGGTACGGAGCGAATCCCTTCGAGCGCTATGCCTTCTGGAACCGGATCACCGGACCCTACGCCCTGGAATTCTGGGGAATGCTCACCTGCAACGCGGTGGCCCCTCAGCTGCTCTGGTTTCGGGCGTTCCGGCGGAGACCCTGGCTCGTCTTCGGGGTGGCCGTCTTGGCCAACATCGGCATGTGGCTCGAGCGCTTCGTCATCATCATCATCTCGCTCCACCGCGATTTTCTTCCTTCATCCTGGAGTCTCTATCATCCCACCTGGGTGGACATCGGGCTTCTGACCGGCTCGATCGGCCTCTTTCTCTTCCTCTTCCTTCTCTTCCTCCGCTTTCTCCCGGTCGTCGCGATGTTCGAGGTCAAAGCCCTCTGCCGCGAGTCCGACGAGCCGCCGTCCGCCTCGCCCTGCGCTCCGACGGCTTCCCGCCCGAGCCTCGAGCAGGCGACATTCGGGATCGGTGCCCGCTTTCCCTCCGCCGCAGCACTTTGCCGCGCCGGCGGCGCGCTCCGCGAGCTGGGCTTTCGGAAGATCGAGCTCTATTCGCCTTTCCCTTTCCACGGGCTGGCGGAGGCCGCCGGGCACCGGAAGAGCTGGGTCTCCGCCTGCGTCCTGGGAGGGGGGCTGCTCGGCTTTTGCCTCGCAGCTTCCCTGGAGACTTTGACTTCGATCTCCCGTCCGGGTGCTCTGCGCGGCATTCTTTCCAGCCACCTCCTGGACCTCTTTTTCCCCCTGGTCGTGCAGGGAAAGCCCTACATCAGCGTGCCGGCTTTTTTTGCCGTGGCTTTCGAGACGACCGCCCTTTTCGCCGCCTTCGGAGCGGTGCTGGGAATTCTCCTTGGAAGCGCCCTGCCCCGCTTCCACAAGCCGATCTTCCACTGGGATCTCTTCAGCCGCAGAGGCCAGGACGACGGCTTCTTCGTCGTCGTCGAGCGGCGAGATCCGCGGTTTGCCGCCGACCTTCCTCAGATCTTGGAAGGCATGGGTGCTTTGGAGATCGACGCGATTCCCGAGTGAGAAGCGGTCCAGCCGGAATCAAGACGATCCGCTCGGTTCGGCATTCACCGGAAGGATCGGCAGCGGCCGTTGACCCACCTTTTCGTTATTCACCAGAATGACAATCCAGTAGACCGCCGGCTGCGGCACCAGGAAGGGCGGCATCGGAATGGGAAGATCGAGAACCGTCTGCTCCTCGAAGGGCGGCGCATCGGGCGGAAATTGGATCTGCCCCGAGGCGCTGGCCAAAACGTGACCCGATTGAGGTTCCTCGACGCGGGTCGCGATGTCCAGCCTCGGGACTCGTCCCCGCAGATGCGTGAGCCAAACAGTGATAAAAAAGGATGGGGTAGGGAAAGGAAACCTGGGCAGCCGTAGCTGACCAAAGGAGTTGACCAGAGAGAGCTTCTCGGTGCCTTTCTCCCGAACCACCAGATCGGAGAGCAAGATCGCCGGACAGAGAACGGGCTCCTGAACCACGGCCCCTCACCATAGGGAGGGCTGCTTCGAGAAGCAAGCCCCCCTCCCTCCCCGGCACGGGCGCCGAGCATGATTTTCCGGAAGAACCGGATCCAGGCACCCATTACGGACGGGTTCCCGCGCCATTCTGCGAGTCTCCTCGGCCCTCCTTGGAGGCGAATTGCGCTTTCAACTCCTTTTCCAACTGCTCTCGCAGGGACTTCCGCTGTCCCTCTGTCTCCTTCCAGAGCTGACGAGCCATCTCCTCACGACGCTGCCAATATTGGCGCCGGAAGGCTGCGCGCTGGTCCTCGGAGAGGGTCAATCCCAATTTCTCCGCCTCCCGATCAGCGGCTCGGCGGCGCTCCACCCGCATCCGTGCGATTCGCTCCAGAAATCTCCCTTTTTGTTCGAGATTCATCTTCTGGAAGCGCGGCCACTTTTCCAACTCCGCCAGGAGGCGATCATCCGGAAGCTCCAGGAGTCCGACGATCTTCTGCTTCACCACCCATCTCTGGTGCTCGGGTTCTTGCGCATCGGAACTGGGATGATCCTCCGCCCGCGAGATCACTCCTCCGGCCAGCACGCCCGCAGCAAGCCAAGCAGCTAAAACGAGTTTTCTTCTTCCCATAGAATGGTTTCTCCTTTTTCTGTTTCTCCTTTGTTCGTCGACTCCGGCAGAAGCTGCCCTTGGAGCCATCCGACATCCTCGGCCTCTCGATTGGAGTCGATCGAGGAGAAGGCCGCATGGGTCAAGCCCGCCTCCTGCCCGCTTCTCCGCTCAACTACCCAGGCCGCATAGCTCCCTCCACCAAAGACAAGGAGGAGGAAGAGGGCGAAGCTCCGCTGCAGCTTCTCCCATCGCCTGCGCCGGCCCTTCTCGACCGCAAGGCGCGCCAGCGTCCTCGACGCCAGAGAACCATCGAGTGGAGAGGGCGGCGCCTGCTTCAGGAGCTCCCAGAGCGGATCTTGCTCGTCCATGCACTAGGATCTAACCCCGCTGCGGATCCTTTGTTTCGGCTTTTCTGCTTGCGTTCCGCTTTCTCCGCCGCAATGGTCTCGCGGGCATTGGCTCGAGCCGCTTGGCCTTCTCGCCTTCCCGAGAGGGGAGGGAGGCGCCGGAGAGCGCCGCCAGGGCTGCGGCCCAAGACTTCGTTTATGAAGTTTTCCATCGTTCACTCCACCGAATATGAATACTCGCAGCCCGCGCTGCACTCCTACAGCGAGCTTCGCATACGTCCCCGCAGCAGTGCCCGGCAGGACGTTCTCTTTCATCGCACGGACGTGGAGCCGGGAATGCCGCTGCACGGCTTTACCGATTGTTACGGCAACCTGGTCGAGTTCTTTTCGATCCCTTTTCGGCATAGTCGCCTCGTCGTCACCGCCCATAGCCAAGTGCGAACCCGAAAGGAGCCCGATCCTCCCGCCGATTCCGCCATCACCATCGAAGGGGCGCGGGGCTCCTTCGCCGCGGCACGAGCTCAACTCTTTGATTTCCTGGCCCCTTCCCGCTTTGTCTCCTTTTCGAGGGAAATCCACGAGATGGCCGCCGAGCTCCTACCGCCCGACGCTCCTTTCGGCGAAAGCATCTTCTCGGTAGGCAGGAGAGTGCACGAGCTTCTCCGCTACGTGCCCGGCTCGACCGATGCGGGGACGCCCGTCCTGACCGCTCTCGCCCGTCGCCAGGGCGTGTGCCAGGACTTCGCCCACCTCGCCTTGGCCCTCCTCCGTTCGGGCGGTATCCCGGCTCGCTACGTCAGCGGCTATATCGAGCCTATCCCTCCACGCGACTGGCGGGACAACCCGGAAGCCGCCGCTCGATCGGCCGCCATGGCAGTGGCGAGCCACGCCTGGGTGGAGATCCGCTGCCCGGACGGCAGTTGGGTAGGACTCGATCCGACGAACCTTTCCTGGGAAACCGAGCAGCATGTCCAAGCCGCGGTCGGTCGCGACTACGCCGACGTCGCACCGCTCCGCGGCATTTGCACGGGTGCGCGGGACCAACGGCTTTCGGTCTCGGTCCGGATCGAGCGCATCGAGGACGAAGCGTCGACCGCGAACGACGCTCTCCCGGGACAGCCGGACTAGCCGGCGCTCCGCCCGCGCGCGCGAATCGGGGAGAGAGGCCGCCTAGGCCGGCGATGGCCCGATTCCCGCGATGATCTCTCGAAAACGAGCGGCATTACGCACCCCGTAGTCCCGGTAGCAGTTATTGAAGAGGACATGGATCTGCGTGGCACGAAGGGACCGGACCCTGGCGGCGAGCTCGCGAAGCTCCGCGTCATCGTACAGGTACCGGAATCGATCGGCGGCGGAGGAGAGATTCCGGGCCATCCAGGTTTCTCGGTTCCTTCCATGTAGACGCACCACGGCAATCTCGGACGACGGAATCGTCCAGACGGCGGGAACGCTCGCCCGGGTCCCCTGCGGCTCGTCGACGATCACGGGAATCAACCCCTGCTCCCCCTCCCACCGGAGCATCTCTTCGGTCCGCCCGCTGGAAAACCATGTCGCGTTACGAAACTCGACGGCGATCCGATCGGTCTCGAGCATCTCTGCGCAATGCAGCAGATGCTCCTTGTTTTCCCGCCCATAGGAAAACCAGGGCGGGAATTGGAAGAGAACGACGCCCAGCTTCCCGGATTCCCTCAGAGGAGAGAGGCCGTCGCGAAATCGCTGCCAAAGCTCCTGGCGAACCTCTTCCGCCAGATCCCGATAGTAGATCGTTTCTCGACCTTCCCGGCCGGCCGGCGGCCTCAAATCGGGCGGAAGCGCGGCAGGAGAGGCGGGATGCTGGGTAAAGAGGCGGAAGGCCTTGCAGTCGAAAACGAATCCGGCCGAAGTCCGCTCCGCCCACCGCACCGCGTTTTCCCGCCGAGGAAGCGCGTAATAGGTCGCATCGATTTCGACCAGCGGGAAATGGGCGGCGTAGTAGCGAAGGCGCGACTCGGGATCACGGGCTTCCGCGGGATACCAGCCGGAGCTCAACAGGGTGGGATCCGTCCAGGAAGCCGTTCCGACCAGGACAGGCATTGTCTCGCTGCGCGGAGGCGCTCCCCTCTTACGGCTCCACGAGATTCACGCCAACCTCCCGATACCAGGCGACGAACCGTTCGATTCCTGCCGCAAGCGGTGTGTTCGGGGCAAATCCCGCCTCCTCCTCCAGTTCGCTCGTGTCCGCGGCCGTCGCCGTCACGTCGCCGGGAGGTGTCGGGGAAAAATGGAGAATCGCCTTTTTGCCGGCAGCTTTCTCGATCGCCTCCACAAGCTCTTGAACGGAAAGCGGGGTGCGGTTGCCGACGTTGAAAATCCGGTAGGGAGCCGAGCTGGTCGAGGGGTCCGGATGGACCGGATCCCAGCGGGGATCGGAGGCGGCCGGCCGAGGAATCAGCCGCGCCACCGCCTCGATCACGTCGTCCACGTAGGTAAAGTCCCGCCGCAGCTCCCCTTTGCCGTAGATCTCGATCGGCTCGCCCCGCAGAATCGCGCGCGTAAAGGAAAAGTAGGCCATGTCGGGCCTCCCCCAGGGTCCGTAGACGGTAAAAAAGCGCAACCCGGTTGTGGGCAGCCGATAGAGGTGGCTATAGGCATGGGCGAGCAGCTCGCTCGCCCGCTTGGTGGCGGCGTAGACGCTGGCCGGATGGCCCGTGTCCCCTCGCACCGAAAACGGAAGGGAGGCATTCAAGCCGTAGACCGAGCTGGAACTCGCGTAGAGCAGGTGGGGCAGGACTGCGGAACGTCGAGCGGCTTCGAGCAGATGAACCGTCCCAAGGACGTTGTCTTCCACGTAGGCGGCCGGCTCCCGAAGGCTATAACGGACTCCCGCTTGGGCCGCGAAGTGGACGATCGCCTCCGGCTGCTCCCGCGTCAGCAGATCGTCGATCGGTTTCGGACTGCGCAGATCCAGTCTTTCGAACCGGAACGAAGGGGAGTCCTGAAGGAGGCGCAGCCGTGCCTCCTTGAGGGCGATGGAATAATAGGCGTTCAGATTGTCGATGCCGACGACCGCAACGCCCTGTTCGAGGAGCCTTCGAGCGAGCGAAAACCCGAGGAACCCCGCGCAGCCGGTGATCAAAATCTTCATGGCCTGAGCATCCCTTTCCCTTCCTTTCTTCTCGGGAATCGCGCAAAAAGCTCCCTAGAGAGATCGCTCGGAAGAGAAACCTCCTCCGGCCAGGGGCGGGGATAGCCCTCGGCCGGTAGCTTTCGAGTGGCGTCGATCCCCACATGACTTCCGACGTTCGGGACCGTCGGGGCGTGGTCCAAGCTGTCGCAGGGTCCGCGAGTGAAGAGAAAGTCCCGCTCCGGATCGACATTTGCACAGAGATGGAAGAGGACGTCCGCCGTGTCGTGGACGTTCACTTCGGCATCCACGACCACCAGGATCTTCGTAAACATCATCTGCCCCATACCCCAGAGCCCGTGCATCACCTTGTAGGCCTGATAGGGATACTGCTTGCGGATGCTCACGAAGACCAGGTTGTGGAAGACCCCTTCGGGAGGGAGCGCCAAATCCACGATCTCCGGAAAGTTCGCCTGAAGGATCGGAAAGAGAAGGCGGACGCTGGCGGACCCCAGGTAGAAGTCCTCCATCGGAGGCTTGCCGACGATGGTCGCCGGGTAGACGGCGTCCTTCCGGTGGGTGATGCCGGTCAGGTGAAAGACCGGATAAGGCTCCACGGGCGTGTAGAACCCGGTGTGATCCCCAAACGGTCCCTCGGTGCGAAGCTCCGGCGGTTCCACATACCCCTCGAGCACGAAATCGGAGCTCGCCGGAACCTCGAGGTCGACCGTTTCGCAGCGGACCAGGGGAATGCCCTTCTTTCGCAGAAATCCGGCGAAGAGCAGCTCGTCGACGCCGTCCGGGAGGGGTGCGGTGGCCGCAAAGGTCAGGACCGGATCGCCGCCCAGGCAGACGGCGACCGGCATGCGCGCCCCTTTCTCCCAATACTCCTTCCCGTGGCGAGCTCCCACCTTGTGGATCTGCCAGTGCATGCCGGTCGTGGTCCTGTCGTAGACCTGCATCCGATACATGCCGACATTGCGTTTTCCTGTCTCGGGATCTTTCGTAAAGACCTGCGGCAGCGTGATGAAGGCTCCCCCGTCCTTCGGCCAGCATCGGAGAACCGGAAGGAGGGTCAAATCGATCTCCGTCGAAGCCTCCATCCTTGCGACCCGGTCCCGGCAGGGCCCGGCCTCGACCCGATGAGGCCGGCTCTGCACGAGCCCCAGCCCCTTGCGAAAGAGCTCCCAACCTTCCCGGAACGAGCGAGGCGGCTCCGCGCGCAGGAGCGATCGGATCTCCTCGACGAGCGCTTCCACCGGCATTCCCAGAACGAGCTCGATCCGCCGCTCGGAGCCAAAGGCGTTGATCAGCACCGGAAACGGCGAAATCGATCCGTTCGGAAGGAGAGGCTTTTCCACGAGGAGCGCATCACCCCCTCCCGACGACTTCATCTCTCGGTCGGCCAGCGCGGTGATCTCGAGCTCGGTGCTCACGGGCTCCGAGATCCGGACCAACTCCCCTTCCCGCTCCAAGCGACGGGCAAAATCAGCAAAACCTCCGTACTCCATGGGTTGACCTGCTTGTCTGGCTCTCCCGCGACGAGAGCTAGGGCTCAGGATACCCAAGGGTCCCGAGGAAACTGAAGGAAAAAGCCAAGCGGCCTCTCACGAAGCCTCGCGGGGCGAAGGGTGCGGATGGTGCTGATGGAGACCGCACTCGCGCTTCCACCCGAAAAAGCGGGTCTCCTCCGGCAGCATCCCCTCTTCCCATGGGCGGCTCGTCGGAACATCCCCCACCGATACATACCCTTGGGCAGCGAGCGGATGCCGGGGAATCGACCACTGGTCGAGATAGGCTTCGACCTGCGTGTCGCTCCAATCCACGATCGGATGCACCTTCGCCAGGCCACCCTGCCATTGAAGAACCGGTAGCTCTGCCCGCGCCTTCGCCTGCGTGCGGCGCGGTCCCGCCAGCCAGCACCGCGCGCGCAGCTCTTCCAAGGCCCGGCGCATCGGCTCGATCTTGCGCAGCTCATTGTATCGATTCAGCCCCTCTAGTCCGTCTTCCCAGAGTCGTCCGTGCCGGGCCTCGAACCACGCGGGGGAAAGGGGAGCTTGCGCCACATGGAGCCGTAGCCCGAGTCGCTCGGTCAGCAGGTCCGCGTATCGGTAGGTTTCGGGGAACAGGTACCCCGTGTCGACGAGAATGACCGGAATTTCCGGCCGCAGTCGCGTTGCCAGGTGGAGGAGGACGGCCGCCTGGATGCCGAAGCTCGAGCTGACTACGACCTGGTCGCCGAACCGTTCGAATGCCCACCGAAGACGCTCCACGGCGCTCATCCCTTCCAGGACTGCGTCTGTTTCCGCTCTTTCCCGGGTTTCGCCCGCTTTGCACTCGTTCCCGGTTCCCTCCTCTGCTTGAATGCCCTCCAGATGGGAAGGAGAGGAAGCAAAACCATGGAATTCAAAAATGCTTGGCTTTTCCATATCTCTCTTTACTCTATAGACTCATGAGCCATTTGAGCAAGCTTGAATCGCAGAGTGTCTTTCTCTTGAGGGAGGCCTACCGGACGTTCCAACGCGTCGGAATGCCTTGGTCGATGGGGAAAGACTCGAACGTGCTTCTCTGGCTTGCGCAAAAGGCATTCTGCGGCCGAATCCCCTTCCCGGTCCTCCACATCGATACCACGTACGAATTTCCGGAAATGATGGAGTTCCGCGCATGGGCACAGACGCATTACGGACTCCAGCTCATCGTGAAGATCAACGAAGAGGCGATTGCCCGCGGCGTCGGCTACGAAACACACGACCCCATCACCGTGACCCACGAGCTCAAGACCGTCGCCCTCCGGCAAGCCCTGGCCGAATATGGATGGGACGCTCTGATCACCGGCATTCGCCGAGACGAGGATCCGACGCGGGCCAAGGAACGCTACTTTTCCCCGCGCTCTTCCGAAGGGGAATGGAACTACAAGGACCAGCCGCCGGAATTCTGGAATCAGTTCGCTCTTCCCCCCAAAGGGGCGGGCGGCCACGTTCGAGTCCAACCCCTGCTCGACTGGACCGAATACGATATCTGGCTCTATATCCGCCGGGAAAAGATTCCGATTCCTCCCCTCTATTTTGCGCGGAACGGCAAGCGCTTCCGCTCGATCGGGTGCCAACCGATCACCCACCCGGTGCCGAGCACGGCGTCGACCGTGGACGAGATCATCGCCGAGCTCTACGCCACGCGCACCCCCGAGCGTGCCGGACGAGCGCAAGACCATCACGAGCGAAACGCGATGCAAAAGCTTCGTGCGAAGGGCTTCCTATAAGAAAGGGCCGATCTGCCATGCATTTTTCCACCTCAGAGGAAGTCCTGCCGATCGTCGTGATCGGCCATGTCGATCACGGAAAATCGACCCTGATCGGTCGTCTGCTCTTCGATACGGGCTCCGTTCCGGAGGGGAAGGCCGAAGAGCTCGCCCGGGCCGCCGCTGCCGAGGGGATGCCATTCGAACACGCCTTCCTGCTCGACTCCCTCCTCGAAGAACAGGCTCAGAACGTGACGATCGACACTACGGAGATCCGGTTCCGAACGACGAAAAGGCGGTATGCGATCATCGACGCTCCCGGCCACAAGGAGTTCCTCAAGAACATGCTCTCGGGTGCAGCGAGAGCCCACGCGGCCGTGCTGGTCGTCGATGCCCAGGAAGGGGTTCGGGAACAAACGCGCCGGCATGCGATGCTCCTGCCGATTCTGGGGATTCGGCACATCATCGTGGCGGTCAACAAGATGGACTTGGTGGGCTTTTCCGAAGCCCGCTATCGGGAAATCGCCGACTCTCTTGCGGCTCTCTTTCAGGAGCTCGGCCTGCCGGAGCCCGTCTCTCTCCCGCTTTCCGCTCGAAGCGGAGAGAATATCGTCAAACCGAGCCTGCCCATGCCCTGGCACACCGGAGGGCCTCTTCTCGAGGCGCTCGATTCGGTTCCCTCTCCCCCTGGTCTCGATGCATTGCCTCTTCGCTTCGCCGTGCAGGATGTCTATCGCCGCGGCACCGAACGCCTGGTAGCAGGACGGGTGGAAACGGGCACGCTGCGGGTCGGGGATGACCTGATTTTCTGGCCCGGCCGCAAGCGAGCCCGTCTCCGTGCCCTTGTGGAATGGCCGCCGGAAACGACGCCTACAGAAGCTTCCGCCGGTCGATCGACGGCGCTGATCCTGGAAGAGGAGATCTTCGTCGAACGAGGAATGCTGGGCAGTTCCCTCGAACGGACGCCGATCGTAGACCGAGAATTTCCTGCCAAGATTTTTTGGCTCGGACCAGACCCTCTCCAGGTCGGAGCGAATTATGAGCTCCGCTTGCTGACGCAGTCGGTC
>JAQTUK010000086.1 GCA_028710285.1 Methylacidiphilaceae bacterium
GCTCGAGGATGTCCGCCCGGCCGCCTAGAGCGGCCGCGGGCAGGACGCCGCCGACGATCTTACCGAGTATCGTGAGGTCGGGCCGGATGGCAAAGCGCTCCTGCGCTCCCCCCATGCTCAAGCGGAAGCCGGTGATCACCTCGTCGAAAATGAGCAGGGTCGCGTGCTGATCGCACAACTCGCGGATCTGGTCGAGAAACCCGGGCAGGGGAGGAAGAAGCCCTGCATTGGCGGGCACGGGTTCCAGGATGACTGCGGCGATCTGTTTCCCTTCCCGGGCAAAGAGATCTCTTGCGGCGGCCGGATCGTTCCATGGCAGAACGACCGTGAGCTCCGCCAGGGCCATGGGCACTCCGGCACTGTCGGGCTCTCCATGGGTAAGAGCTCCGGAGCCAGCTTTCACCAGGAGAGAGTCGCTGTGACCGTGATAGCAGCCGGCAAACTTGACGATCTTGTCCCGGCCGGTAAAGCCGCGCGCCAAGCGGACTGCGGTCATGCAGGACTCGGTCCCGCTCGAGGTCATTCGCAGCTTTTCGATCGACGGGACGGAGGAGCGGATGGCTCTTGCCAGTCGGACCTCGCGAGGGTTGGGAAGGCCAAAGCTGGTTCCTTCGGCGATCGCCTCGCGCAAGGCGGCCTCGATGGCGGGATGCGCGTGACCAAGCGGAAGCGCTCCCCAGGAGCAGACGTAATCGATGTAGGGCCGGTCGTCGGTGTCCCAGATCGTTGCCCCTTCCGCCCGCCGGGCGAAGAATGGCGCCCCTCCCACGGCGCGAAACGACCGCACCGGGGAATTGACCCCTCCAGGGAAAAGTTCCTTCGCCTCTTTCCAGAGACTTGCCGAGGAACGATCATCCACCGTGAGGAGAGTCTACTGGACCCGGGGTCCCCGCGCAACGGGACGATGATCGGCCGGTCGAATCGCGCAAGGCTGCTTCGGGGGGCTCGCCCCTGCTTGGCGAAAAGCTGGTAAGGAGATATGCTGGTTTGGGGAGGCGCCATGACGAAGGAAGAGGCGATTGGCAAGCTCGAGGAGATCGCGACCCTGCTCGATCTGCGGGGCGAGAATCCCTTTAAGTCCCGGGCATACCGCACGGCGGCTCGGGCGCTCGACTCGCTCTCCGAAGATTTCGAGCCCTTCGTTCGGGAGGGGAAGCTGGACCAGGTCAAGGGCATTGGAGAGGGGATCCGGGCAAAGCTTCAGGAGCTCGTCGCCACCGGCCGCTTGGCCTATCTGGAAGAACTCAAGGAATCGTTCCCGGAGGGAGTGGTGGCGCTCTTGGACATTCCTGGGCTCGGACCCAAGAAGGCGAAGATTCTCTGGGAGAAACTGGGGATTCGGGACCTGGCCGATCTCGAAGCGGCATGCCGAAGCCATCGGGTGGGTGGGATTCCCGGCTTCGGTCCGAAGACCGAAGAGAACATCCTCGCCGGCATCGAACAGCGACGCGCCTATGCGGCCTACCATCGGTACGGCGATCTGATCGGGCTGGCCGAGCAACTGGTCGAGAGGCTTCGCGCCCATCCCGACGTGGTTCGCGTGAGCATGGGAGGCAGCTTCCGGCGCGGAAAGGAGATCGTTCGGGATCTCGATCTGGTCTGTTCTTCGCCGGAGCCGGCGTCGGTGATGGAGGCGTTTGTCTCTTCCGCCGGGGTGCAGCGCGTGATCAACCACGGGGAGACGAAGTCGAGCGTGATCTTGGAAGCCGGTCTCGCCTGCGATCTGCGGGTGGTGCCCGATGAGGACTATCCCTATGCGCTCCTCCATTTCACGGGAAGCAAGGAGCACAATATCGCCTTACGCCAGCGCGCGATCGCCCAAGGAAAAAAACTCTCCGAGTGGGGACTTTTTCGGGAAACCCGGGTCGACTTTTCCACGGGAACTGAGGATGCCGCGGCCGAGGAGGAGGCAACCGGAGAACGAATCCGGTGTCGGGACGAAGCCGAGATTTACGAAAAACTCGGGCTGACCTATATTCCGCCGGAACTTCGGGAGAATTTGGGCGAGATCCAAGCGGCGGAGAGCAGCCGGATTCCCAGGCTGGTCGAGTGGACCGACCTGCGTGGCACCTTTCATTGTCATACGACGGCGAGCGATGGGCACAGCACGCTCGAAGCGATGGCCGCAGCGGCTCAGTCCCTGGGACTGGAATATCTGGGAATCGCCGATCATTCGAAGTCCTCTTTTCAGGCCAACGGCTTGGATGAGGAGAGAGTGGCCTGCCAGCAGGCAGAGATTCGAAAGCTCAACGGAACCTTTCAAGGTTTTCGGCTTCTTTCCGGGACAGAGTGCGACATTCTGCGCGATGGCCGACTCGATTTTTCCGACTCGCTGCTTGCCAGTTTCGATTACGTGGTGGCTTCCGTCCATGCCGGATTTTCCGCAAGCGAGGAGGAGATGACTCGCCGGATCCTCCGCGCGATGGAAAATCCCTACGTAACCATGCTCGGTCATCCGACCGGACGGCTCCTGTTGATGCGGAAACCCTATCCCGTCAATCTGGAGAAGGTCATCGACTGCGCGGCCGAGACGGGGACTTGGATCGAGCTCAACGCGCAGCCCCTGCGGCTCGATCTCGACTGGCGGTGGTGGCACGCGGCGAGGGATAAGGGAGTCCGATGCGTCATCAATCCCGATGCGCATCATGTCCGGGAACTTGCGTTCCTGCGAATCGGTGTGAACATCGCGAGGAAGGGTTGGCTTCGCCGGGAAGACGTGATAAATACACTCCCGCTCAAGCTCGTAGAAAGAGCGTTAGGGAATAAGCGGGAAGGCGGCGGCTGACGGAGTGGAGATCTTCGCTTCCAGGAAAACGTCTCCTTCCCTCCCGGGAAAGCACGTCGAAGCAGGACAGCAATCGGACCGACCGGAGGAGTCCCCTGCCGTCGATTCGTCGCTGCGAGGACAGGAACCGGCTCGTCACGGGGTCGGCGCAGAGGGACTTGCCCATGCGCGATGGGTGACTTCGGCTCGCTCCCTGGGGCTTTCGCCGCAAAGGCCGCTCATCATGGGGATCCTCAACCTGACTCCCGACTCTTTTTCGGACGGAGGCCGACTGCTCTCGGCGAGGGAGGCGGCGGAAGAAGCGCAGCGCATGGAGGAGATCGGGGTCGACCTGGTGGATTTCGGCGCGGAGTCGACGCGGCCCGGAGCGGACCCTGTCTCGGAAAAGGAGGAGCTGCGCAGGCTTCTTCCCGTATTACGGGCGGTCGTCGGAAGGCTCACGGTCCCGATCTCTGTCGACACCTACAAGAGTAGCGTGGCTCGAATTGCTCTTGCAGAGGGAGCGGAGATCGTGAACGACGTTTCCGGGGGCAAGTGGGACACGGGTCTGTGGGAGGCCGTGAGGGATGCCGGGGCGGGGTATGTTCTGGTCCACTCCCGCGGGCGGCCCAAAACCATGCAGGAGGATGCCGTCTATCGGGACGTCGTGCGGGAAGTCGGGGAAGAGATGAGAATCCGCTTGCGCCAATGCCTGGAGGCTGGCATTCCCGGCGAGAGAATCCTTTGCGACGTGGGCTTTGGCTTCGCCAAGACAGGGGATCAGAACTGGGCGCTGCTGCGGGATCTCCTCACCTTCGCGCAAATGGGACGGCCGCTCCTGGTGGGAGTTTCTCGGAAGAGCTTCCTCCGAGAATTGGCAGGCACCAGAGACCAGGATGCGGCGAGCTTGGCCGTGGAAATCCTGGCCTCGATCCGGGGTGCGGCGGTCTGGAGAGTGCATGACGTGGACGGGGCGGTCGCGGCTCGGAAGGCGTTTGTTGCTCTGCAGGGAGGGCTGTCGTGAAGGTTTTTGGGCTTCCTCTCTCCTGGACGGTCGAGATCCTGATCATCGCCGTGGTCATTTATCAGGTCTGGAAGCTTCTGCAGGGGACGCGCGGCGTGCAGGTGCTGACCGGACTCTTGATCGTCCTTGTCGTTCTCACCCTCTTTTCCGCCGTTCTTCACTTGCGGGTGATCACCGAGCTGATCCGACTCTTTTCTCCGTCCTTTTTCGTTGCGCTGGTCGTCCTGTTTCAACCGGAATTACGCCAGGTGCTTGCGGAAGTGGGACGCCGAAGCGTCACCAGTTCAGGCCGGCAGCAGCAGGCGGAGGTGATCGAGCATATCGTCAACGCTGCCGAAATTTGCCAGCGAGAGCGTTTCGGAGCTCTCATCTCCATGGAGCGGGAAGACATCTACCGACCCGCCCGGGACACGGGGACTCTCCTGGATGCCAAGTTAAGCGCGGATCTCCTGGTGACTACCTTTTATCCGCGCACCCCCTTGCACGACGGCGGGGTCGTCATTCGGGATAATCGCCTCGTTGTGGCGGCTGCGGTTTTCCCCTTGAGCGAAACCGAGCGGCTTGAGCGACCGCTCGGGTTGCGCCATCGAGCGGCGTTGGGCTTAAGCGAGATGACCGACGCCGTCGTCGTCGTGGTTTCCGAGGAGACCGGCGTCATCTCCATTGCCTTGGAGGGCAAGCTGGAGCGTCACTTCGATCCGGATCGGCTGCGCGCACGATTGACGGAGATCCTTGTTTAGCCAGACAATGCGCTCGAAAATCGGGAAGCGGCCATGGGTTTACTGCTGGATAACTGGAAACAGAAGCTCATTTCCCTGATCCTTGCGATCGCCGTCTGGGCGATCCTTCGGGAGTCGATCGAGCCGGGGTCGATCGACCAGATCCTTTCTTCGCTTGGGCTAGAGAAGTAGCTGTGGAGCATGATTTGAGAGAACCAACGGAGCGACTGTTTGGAACCGATGGCATTCGAGGTACGGCGAATCGGCATCCGCTGACCCCAACCGTCGCTGTTGCCGTGGGGGCGATCGCCGCCTCCACCCTGGCGAGTGGAGAAAAGAGGAAGATCATCGTCGGACGGGATCCGCGCATTTCGAGTGAGTTGCTCGAATCGGCGCTCATCGCGGGCATTCTTTCCGCCGGTGTGGACGTGGTGCGCCTGGGGGTGCTGCCGACCCCGGCGGTCGGCGAACTGGCAAGGCAGCTCGGAGCCGCGGGCGGGGTGATGGTCAGTGCCTCGCACAACCCTTTTCCGGATAACGGAATCAAGCTGTTTGGCCCTGATGGCGCCAAGCTTTCGGAGGAGACCGAAGAAAAGATCGCGAGCCGTCTACCCGCTTATCCGTGGCTCTCCTCCGAAGGTCCGGTCGGTTCGCTGGTAGGTCGGCTTCAACCCCTTTCTCAGGCTCGGGAGCTTTATCTGGACGCATTGCGAAGGCAATGGCCGGAAGGAATCGACCTCTCCCGGCTCCGGATCGTCGTGGATGCGGCCAACGGAGCGGTATCGGACCTGGTCGGTCCCCTTTTCGCCTCCCTCGGGGCCGAGCCCTTTATTTTTTCGGCGAGCCCCAACGGAATCAATATCAATCTCGATTGCGGCAGCATGCATCCGGAGCGGCTTGCCGAACTCGTCCGGCTGGCGAACGCCGACGTCGGCTTGGCCCTCGACGGAGACGGGGATCGACTGCTCTGCTGCGACCATCGGGCCGAGGTGCTGGATGGCGACGATCTTCTGGCCATCCTGACTTTGGATTACCATCGTCGCGAGGTGCTTTCCCACCAGGCGGTGGCGGCCACGATCATGAGCAATCTTGGTCTCGACCGGATGTTGGAACAGGCCGGGGTGCGGGTTCTGCGAACGCCCGTAGGCGACCGGCATGTCGCGGCCGCAATGCGCGCCCACGGCCTCAATCTCGGCGGAGAGCAATCGGGGCATCTCTTGCTCTTGGATCGGGCGGCGAGCGCCGACGGCTTGCGCGCCGGGCTGGAAATCCTCCGCATTGTCTCTACGACCGGCAGCCCCCTTGCGGAACTCCGCCGGTGCTTGCAGAAATATCCCCAGCGGCAACTCAACTTGGCCGTTCGGCAGAAGAAGCCGCTGGAGGAGATGCCGAAAGTGGGAGAGGCAGTCGCCGAAGCCGAACGCGTCTTGGGGGGAGAGGGACGAGTCCTTTTGCGCTATTCGGGAACCGAGCCGAAGATCCGCCTGCTGCTCGAGGGGCCTGATCCGGAGGTCTTGGAGAAGTGGGAGGAGCGGCTGCTCGCCGCGCTCCGGCGCGAGGAGATTTTGCTCTCCTAGCGAGGAAGCCCGTGGGCCACGGTCGGCAACCGGGACGAAGATCGGTTTCCCGATGAGTTGGCGCCCGTTTCGGGAGGAAGCGGCTCCCCACGGCGGATGTTGATGAAGGTGCGGGATGAGCCTTCCTTCTTCGGATCGAAGGAGGAAATCTGCATTTCCTTAATGACGTAAGCCTCCCCGATGCGTTGGACCCCGTTGACTTCCAGCCGCTTGATCAGTTCTCCGGCTCCATTGTATCCATCGGCGCGCAAAAGAGCGTAATACTCGGCAGCGATCCAGAAGCGCACCCGGGCATAGGCGCTGGTTCCTCGCGGCGGAACGGCGTCGAATGCCCAGGCCGTCAAGGTCTTCACGTGGTCGGTCCCCAGGGGTTGGACATGGTCCCATCTCATGAAGTCAAGACAGAGGTCCTCATAGGTGATGTCGGTGTCCAGGATCGGACTCAACCGGGCGCGACCGGAAACAGGCTGCCAGGGTTCCCTCTTCTGCCTGCGGCGGTCGACCAAGCTCCGCTCCGGTTGGATCTCGACCCGAATTTGAAAGGGCGGATTCTCGAAGTCGTAGATCATTTTACGGTCATGGAGAATGAGCTGGATGGGATAACTTTCTCGTTCCGACTCGATCACCCCGTGCAGCGCGAAATCTTGGAGACGGAAATTCTTCCAAAAGCGGCCTTGCAGAAACTCAAGAGGTGGACAAGGCTTGCCGGGATCCGGCGTGGCGAAAGCCGAGCGGCTGAATCCGGGCATCCAGCAGAGAACGCTCGCGAGAAAGAATCCAATTTGGACCAGGGAACGAAAACAGCGGGATCGCCTCTCAGTCCGGACCATGATTTCTTTCGTGCGCACAATTACCTGTAACCCGGGTTTCCTCCGTTTCCAAAAAGAAAGCAAATGGATCGATCGAACCGGATGGGCCGCACGCGCTCGAAATGGCTGGCAGAATCGGTAGGCTCCTGTGCTTGCTCATTCACCCCAGATTCGCCGGTCGAGCGACCGAAAGCCGATCGCCTCGGCCAGATCCTCTTCCCGCAGCTCCTCTCGTCCGGCCAGATCGGCGATGGTCCGGGCCACTTTGAGGATGCGATGAAAGGCTCGCGCGGAAAGGCCGAGCTCCGAAATGGCGGTGGAGAGGAAGTTCCCGCAAGCAGGGGAAAGGACGCAGAAGCGCGCGATCTCCCGAGGTCCCATTCGCGCGTTGCTGTGAATCTTGCGTCGCCCGGAGAGCCTTTGGGCCTGGCTCGCACGCGCTCGTTCGACCCGGCCCCGAATCCCTTCCGAGCTCTCCGCCGGTTCGGGCCGAAGGAGAAGCTGCCGGTCGACGGCGGGCACCTCTACGTGAAGGTCGATTCGGTCCAAGAGCGGACCCGAGATCCGGTTGAGATAGCGGCGCATGGCCGCAGGCGTGCATTTTCCGCGGGCGGCGTCATCGAAACCGCCGGTCGGCGAGGGATTCATGGCCGCCACGAGCATGAAGCTGGCGGGGAACGTAACGGTGCCCGCAGCGCGCGAAAGGGTGAGCCTCCCGTCCTCCAACGGCTGTCGGAGAGCCTCTAGGGCATTCCTGCCGAACTCGGGAAGCTCGTCCAGGAAGAGCACGCCATGGTGAGCCAGACTGATCTCACCGGGCATGAGACGGGGTCCCCCACCGACCAGGCCGGCATCCGATGTGGAGTGATGAGGCGCCCGGAACGGCCGCTGGCGGAGCAGACCCACACCGTTGGGAAGCAGGCCGGCGACGCTGTGGATGCGAGTCGCTTCGATCGATTCATCCAAGGTCATGGACGGGAAGATGGTTGGAATTCGCTGGGCGAGCATCGACTTTCCACTCCCTGGCGGACCGATGAGCAGGACGTTGTGCCCTCCAGCGGCGGCAATCTCCAGGGCCCGCTTGGCCGCGAGCTGGCCTTTGACATCGGCGAAGTCGAGCTCGGGAGGATGGTCGATGACCGAGGGATCGTTCGAGCCATCCGGCTGGGGGGAAGCTTCCGGATCCCGGAGAAAGGCGGCGGCTTCCGCTAGAGAGCGGGCCGGGTGAATCCGGATCCCGCCGACCACGACCGCTTCGGCGGCGTTGGCTGTGGGAAGCAACATATGCTTAGCCCGCAGCCGCTTGGCTTCCATCACCGCCGGCAAGACCCCTCGGACGGGTCGCAGCTCGCCAGAAAGGGCGAGCTCGCCAAGCGCCCAGAATTCCTCCGTGTGAGGACTCCCCAGTTGATCGGTGGCGCCGAGGACCGCCAGGGCGATGGGAAGGTCGAAGCTGGGCCCCTCCTTCCTGAGGTCTGCCGGGGCCAGGTTGATCGTGGTGCGGCCGGTCGGAGCACGAAAGCCCGCATTTTGCAGGGCCGTAGATACCCGATGGAGACTTTCCCGCACCGCCGCGTCGGGCAGTCCGACGACCCGTGTCAGGAAAGCCCCCGGGGAATTGTCGACCTCCACTTCGACGCGCAAGGCCTCTACTCCCCAAAGAGTGGCGGAAAAAATACGGGCGAGCATGCGGGCGCGCATTCTGCCACTTTTTCGGCCAATCGGAAAGGTTCCGTCTTCTCTTGTCCCAAAAGCAACTTATGATGGCCTCATGCGCACGAAGCTTTTTTGCCTCTTTTCCTTCACGGGATGGATCGCTCTGTCTTGCGGTGGAACGCTCTCTTCCGCCAATGCCGCAGAATCCTCCGCTCCGCCCACGCCCTCGTCCGTCGAAGCTCCGGCGGAGCCGCCTCCCCCGGGCTCAACCAAGTACACCGTGAAACAAGGTGATTCCCTCTGGAAGATCAGCCGGAAGTTCAAAATTTCGGTTGAGGCGCTTCGCAAGGCCAACGGGTTGAAAAACGATCGGCTGCAGATCGGCCAAGAACTCATCGTTCCTCCTCCGGCAGCAAAGGGAAAGAAACAGGAGGAGGCCGAGTTGCCCGGCGGGACTCCTCTGCCTCCCTCGACGCCGAAGCCGCCGGCCGGCAAGCAGCCATAGAAGATCGCAAGATCGCCGGCAGGCCCGCGCCTTCCGCGAAAGGAGAGAGAAGCGGTTTGCGGACGCGCCTGACGTGCCGCCGGACTGTGACCTATGCCTCCCGTTCGCCCAGGAAGCTGGTGCCAAGAGAGCCGACCCGTCTTGGGCGAATCGAGTGAAATCCGTTGCACCGGAGGATCGAGGTGATCCTTGGGCTTGTTGGGCAATGGGTGTAAAGTGGACTAAAAGAGGAAAGCATGAAATTTACCGCGCCCGACCCGACGTTCTATCCTTCCGCCCGCCTTGCGATGGAGGGTCCGCGGGAAGAGTTGGGTTACGTCGTCGCGCTTGCGGCCGACGGGGGTGCCGCAGGCGGAAATCCCGATGCGGTCGCGGTGATCGATCTCAATCCGGAATCGCTGGAATACGGAAGGATCATTCACTGGCTCTCGGCCCCCACGGTCGGTGACGAATTTCACCATTTCGGCTGGAATGCCTGCAGCTCCGCTCTCTGTCCCTATGCTCCCCACCCCCACTTAGAGCGGCGTTACCTGGTCATTCCAGGGATCCGTTCGTCCCGGATCTACATTGTCGACACGAAGGCGAATCCGCGCCGGCCCGAAATCGTCAAGCAGATCGAGCCCGAAGAACTCATCCGGAAAACGGGATATACTCGGCCCCATACGGTTCATTGCGGACCGGATGGCATCTATGTCAGCGCCTTGGGAAACGAAAAAGGGGAAGGACCCGGCGGCATCTTTCTCCTGGACCATTTCTCGTTCGAGCCGCTCGGCCGCTGGGAAATGGATCGGGGACCGCAGCTTTTCGCCTATGACTTCTGGTGGCATATCAATCAGGACATCCTGATCAGCAGCGAATGGGGAGCTCCCTGGATGCTGGAAAACGGTCTCTTGCCCGAGCAACTGAAGAAGGGCGCCTACGGGCGCGCCCTCCATGTTTGGGATCTCCGGAAGCGCCGGCATATTCAAAAGCTCGACGTGGGGGAAAGGCAGCAGATGGTCTTGGAGGTCCGTCCCGCCCACGACCCGAGAAAGTCCTATGGCTTTACCGGCGTCGTGATCTCTCTGGAGGATCTGTCGAGTTCGGTATGGTTATGGCACCGGGATGGCGACCATTGGGCGATCTCGAAGGTGATCGAGATTCCGGCGGAGCCAGCGAAGGAAGAGGATCTCCCACCGCTTCTGAAAGGCTTCCGGGCCGTGCCGCCTGTCCTCACCGATATCGACTTGTCCCTGGATGACCGTTTTCTCTACCTGTCGTGCTGGGGAACGGGAGAGATCCTCCAGTACGACGTAACCGATCCCTTCCACCCGAGGCGCGTCAGCAGTCTTCGCCTGGGTAGGATCACGCGAAGGAGCGCTCACCCTCGAGCGCCGCAGAAACCCCGGAACGGCGGTTGCCAGATGGTGGAAGTGAGCCGGAATGGGAAGCGGATCTACCTGACGAACTCCCTTTACCTCGCCTGGGATGACCAATTTTATCCG
>JAQTUK010000217.1 GCA_028710285.1 Methylacidiphilaceae bacterium
GCGACGAGAACTTTTTGCCCTTGCCCCGGGGCAAGGGCAAGAACCCCAAAAGAAACAACAAGCCAACAACCGAAACGGTCAGATCATTTGTTCTCAAAGCGGTCAGTTTGACATGTCTTCGACACTGGAACCGGCGAGACCGCTTCCCCGAAAGCGGTCGGCTACCAGCCGCACCCCCATCGCGGCTCGTGGCTCACCTCTTTGGAGAGCGGGCCGGACTCTCCGCGCCCCCCAGTCCCGGAATCCTCCCGTAGCCGACGAAGCGGCTGCTCCCCGGGCTTGCGCTCTTTCCGGGGAACTTCGGCCAGAAGTCGAAGACGCTTGCCCCCCACCGCTGCTTGCCATGGTAGGTCCGCCCGTCGCTCGCGCCGGCCATCACCCGCTCGCCGGTCGCCCTTTCCCGGCCGAGGTAGATCATCGAGTGGGAGACCGGCGGATCGTTCGTCGTCGCATAGGTTCCCTCCCAAAAGAGGAGATCTCCGGGACGAAGCTCCTCGAGCTCGAAGCTCTCGGGATTCCGGCTCAAGACCGCCCGGAAGAGCCCCGCTCTCCGAACCCAGACATATTGGCCGCTCGAGCTTCTCGGCACGTCCCGGATGCCGCACTCGCGCAGCACGAAGTAGACGAAGCCGGAGCAGTCGATCCCTCCGGTCGCCGGATCGGCGGAGCCGTAGCGGTAGGTGAGGTCCTTGGTCGTCAAGAGAAGCGCCCGGCGAATCAGTTCCTGGACCGGCGCTGGCTGCCGGTCGAAGTCGATCAGCTCCTCCGGCTGCAGCGACGCGTCGGGCGCCATGCCGGCAGGACGCTGCTCGCCGCCGGCAGCCTGCGGCGCTTCCTGGGCTTGGGCTGGCATTGCCGACAAGAGCAGTGCCGAGACGAGCGGGCAGAGTGCTCCCGCGCAGCTTCTCCACCGGTTTCGTTGCCGAAGCGACGCGTGATCCGGCATCGGATGGCTCCGAAAGATCGCCCATAGGCGAAGGAAAGGAGGGGAGAAGGGGTGCAAGAGTGGTGCTTTGTCCTCGCAAGCTAAAACGTCAAGCTGGGTCGGAAAACAAGTCCTTCTTTTGTTTCGGGCGGGAAGAGGTCGATTTCCGTCCCCGCTCTCCCGGTCCGGCAAGCGCGTTGCTCCGCCGGATTCGCGAAGCTATAGTCCGATCATGAGCGTTCCGATCCGGTCGAGCGACGAACTGCTTGCCGCACTCCGGGAGCATCCGGAATGGAGGGACGCCATCCGCCGGGAGATCTTCACCGAGGAGTTGCTGGAGCTTCCGGCCCGTTTTCAGCGAGCCGAGGCCGAGCGCAAGGAAGAACAGAAGAAGGCATGGGAGGCGATCCGGGGCTTGACCGCAAGCCAGGAGCGCACCGATGCGACCCTCAAGTCCTTCATCGAATCGACCGAGAGGCGGTTTGCCGAGGTCGAGAAGCGGCTGGACGCAATAGGGATCGAGGTCAACAGGAGTTCGGGCGATCTGCTGGAAATCAAGGTCGGGCGCTATCTCGACCGTTACCTCTGCGAGATCATGGCGACGTCGGAACCCATCGAGAATCGGCTCTGGAGCGTCGCCGCCCATATCGCCGTCGATGCTGGCGCCATTACCGCAAGCCAGAGGCGGGAGGTTGGCGCTGCCGATGCCCTGGCGGCTGGAATCGACGCGCAGGGGAGAGAACCGGCATGCGCGGTCCTTGAGGTATCCAAGACCGTCCACACTCATGACGTGGAGCGGGCCGACCGGCGAGCCAAGCTACTTCTCCAGGCCATGCGGGCCGCAGTAGAGGCCGCGCCCAGCCTGTTCCGGGACCTCTTTCCCGTTCCTCCGGCCAAGTCCTTTGCCGTGGTCGTGGGCAGAACGATTTCGGAGCCGGCTCGCAGGGAGGCGGAGCGAAAAGGCGTTGTCTTCGCCCAGGAGGCGGGAGGCTATGACTGGGAGGAGCGATGAGCGTTCCCATCCGGTCGAGCGACGAACTGCTTGCCGCACTCCGGGAGCATCCGGAATGGAGGGACGCCATCCGCCGGGAGATCTTCACCGAGGAGTTGCTGGAGCTTCCGGCCCGTTTTCAGCAAGCCGAGGCCGAGCGCAAGGAAGAACAGAAGAAGGCATGGGAGGCGATCCGGGGCTTGACCGCAAGCCAGGAGCGCACCGATGCGACCCTCAAGTCCTTCATCGAATCGACCCAAGCGTTCCAGCGCTCCATGGAGGAGTTCCGGAGGTCCATGGAGGAGTTCCGGACCTCGATGGAGGAGTTCAAGCAGGCCACGGAGAGGAGGTTGCGGGGGATCGAGCTGGAGTTGGATCATTTTGTCGGAAAAAGCATGGAGGCGGACGCGAGGAGGAAGCTGGGCAATTACCTGCGGGATCGGGTCCGGAGGCTGCGCGGCCTGGACGAAAACACGGCGAACGCCCTCATCGACACGGCCTTGGACTCGGGGCACCTGACCGAAAAGGAGGGAGAGGATCTGGGAGAGGCCGACGCTCTGGTTGCCGGAAAGGACAAGGAGACCGGGAAAATCACCTGTGTCGCGGTCGAGGTTTCGAGGACTCTGGACAAGCATGACGTGGACCGGGCCGCACGTCGCTCCCGGCTCTTCCTGAAAGCGGGTCGAGCGGCGGTCGCGCTGGATCCGGAAGCTTTCCGCTCGGTCTTACCCGATCCTCCGGAGAAGGCCTATGCCCTGGTGGTCGGCAGGCGGATCACC
>JAQTUK010000218.1 GCA_028710285.1 Methylacidiphilaceae bacterium
AGAAAGCGGCCCGAGCGATGCGCCGGCCGCTGTCAAAAGTCTTCACCCCGGTGACCCGGCCGACCGAGGCGACGGAGGGAAATCACCATGAAACGCTCTGAGCTCCCCTCTGCCCCGCCGCGCAGGTCCCGCACCGCACCCCGCCGCATCCTGGAAGCCACCCTCGTCTTCGATGCCGACTACCAGAAGTGGCAGACCTCGATTCACTACCTGCAGGCCGGAGATCCGGACCTCGAGGTGCGCCGGTTTTACACCTTCGCCGACGCTCTGCGCTACCTCGCCTCGTGGTAAGGTAGCGAGAGAGAGAGAGAAAGCGAAAGCACCAGGTTCTGGGCCGGCGCCCGAGCTCCTTCTTTTTCCCCGGAGGTCGGGCGCCAGATTTCCTTTATTTCCAAGGAGGTTTTCTCATGAGCAAATCGAAAGAGGTTCAAAGAGTCGAAACGGCCGTGTGGGCTCCCGACCCCGAGCGGCCCGGCTATCTGCTCCCGCCCCAGACGAAGACCGTCCGGCAGGTGCTTGCAGAGCTTAACCGCGAACTGAGCCGCCACATCCCGATGGCCTATCAGGGTCGGTGGGTCACTCCGGAAAGCGGTCTCTCGGCCGAAGAGTGGGGCTACGTCGAGCCGGTCCTCCACGAAGAGTACTGGGTGGTAGCCCATGACCTCTCGCCCTCCGAGCCGTTTCCCCCCTACCGCTGGATCGCCTGCTACGTCGTCACCGGGGGCAACGAAGGCTACTACCTGCACGTCGATGTTATCAACTCCGAAGGCGAGCGCCGGATGGTCTACCTCGGGAAGTTCTGGGACCAACTCATGGCGCTGGAGCTCTCCGGCCTGTGCACCCGTATCCTCGGCGCCTGAAGAGAGAAAAAAAGAGAGGCGAAAGAAAGAAAGACTCGCCTACAAAAAAAAGAGCAAGGAGGTTACTGCTATGCCAGCGATCGCTACCCTTGAAGCGCTCCAGGAGGCGAAAGCCGAGCTGGAAGACTTCGCCGGGGCGAACCCGGAAGGCTACGCCCGGATGGTGGAGATTCTCACCCGACACCGCATGATCGGCTACAAAAACATCGCCCGCCTGGCGATGGGCAAAACACCCGCGGAGCTCAAAGCATGAGCGGCGCCGACTCCCCCTCGGCGTATCTGTGGAAGACCTACTGGGGCTCGGGGCCGCTGCCGGCCGGAGCCGAGGCTCTGGGGGTCGTCACCGACCCCCGGGGCCAACACGGGGCGCTGCTGAAGGTGGGCTTCGGCACCCTGGTACGTGGAAACGCCGGAGCCCTGGCCGCCCTGCCGGCGGGGCTCTACGGCTGCTCGGTCGCGCTGCTGCGCGACGAGAAAGAGAGGCTGAAGTGAGCGAGCCGAAATTGTACCGAGTCGCCGTTACCGATCTCATCGAGGCCCGAAGCCGCGTCGAGGCGGTGCGGAAGTTCTACAAGCTTTACCTCGGCTCGCTCGATGAGGCGGTGGCCGTGCTGGTGTTTGAAAACATCGATGACGTACTTCCCTCAAGGCGGCTGTATGTGACCGACGGTAAAGAGGTGCAGATCCTGAAGTGAAGGCGCCTCTCCCGGAGAGACTTGAGTCTCATCCGCTCAAGTCTCTCATAAAATCTTTAACGAATGTTAAAGAGAAAACCTATCATGCAAGGAGGTTTCTACCGAACGCCTATGGTGTACCGAGTATGGTATCTCAGACGCGGATTCGAGCCGGCCGAGGCGGGGATCTCGAAAGCCGAGTTCCACCGCCGCTACCAGGCGGTCCGAGAGCTCACCGCCGACTCGCCCCGGCAAGCGTTCTCCCTCATGCAAGAAGACGTTTTAAGCGATGAGCAAAAAGCCGGGTTGAAAAGACTCATCGGGCGAGTCTCGATGAGCCTCGGGGACTGCCTGGGGTGGAACGGAGAGCGCTACCTGCTGCAGGCTCAAGGACTGCTGCCCTTGGGCTTCTCCCGCGCCTCCGCTACTCCCGCTCAAAGCGAGACTCTCCGAGGCGACAACAGCGTCCCCGTAGAGGAGTCCTCTTCCGAGGCCCTGCGCAAAGAGGCGGCGATCAACGGAAAGCCCGCCGAGATCGTGGCGGTGATCGTGGGGCTCACCGACTCGGAGGCTCAGGGCCTGGAGCGGATCGCCGAGGGCTTGAATCTCCCCGTGGACCAGGTCTGCCGGATTGTGCTGCTGCGCTGGCTGTACCAAAAGCCCCAGCTGGGCTCGTAGTCGATGGGCTTGAAAGGAGAAGCGGCTCTCTTTCGTGAGGGAGGGAGGGGGGGGCTGCTTCTCTCGCAGGGTGCGAAAAACTTTTTATCGCGAGGAGGCACACACTGTGAATGAACCCGAAAAGGCTCCCCAAAAGAGGGCCTACAAGGTGCTCTACCGAGACGGGGAAAGCGGGGCTCTGCTCTCGGCCTGGAACCGCTACGCGGGCCAGGAGTACGCCCAGGGCGGCGAGCCGACCTATGCCCTGAAGGCGGCCTGGGAAGTCGGCTACGGACTGTTTTACTTCTCCCGTCTCGACGCAGCTGCCCTGTGGATGTACCGGGGGCTGGACAACCGCATCGCCCCCTCACATCATCCGCAGAACGGCTTTGAGCTGTGGGAGGTGGAGATCGGGGAGACGAAAGACCCCAACCGCCTTGGCCTGCAGAATCTCTCGAACTTCGAGGGCATGGAGTCATTTGCCGCCTGGATCGAATCAGAG
>JAQTUK010000087.1 GCA_028710285.1 Methylacidiphilaceae bacterium
CATCGGCGGCGACTTCCTGCTGATCTACACCCTCGACGACTCCGGCAAGAGCGGCATGGTGGTGTTCGTGCGTAGCGGGACTCACTCCGAACTGTTCTTGTAGCCCAGAGCGCGTAGCTCAACTGAGCTCTGTCCGATAAACGATCCTTTGCCGTTCCAAGCCGCAACTGTCCGGAAACCGCGCTTGATCCTGAGAAAGCGGACAACCAGAATGTCGGACGGCGGACACGCGCATGCGAGATTCAGGCACCAAGCCAGCGACCAATGGGCGCTTCGTCTTCCCCCTTTTTGCCGCGCTCGCTGACTTCGAGCGGGATCTGATCCGCGAGCGCACCCGCGCAGGCCTTGCCGTGGCCATGGCGCGAGGACGGAAGTGCGGGCGGCGGCCGGTGATGACGCCCAAGAAGCTGGCGCGGGCGCGCGCGTTGATCGACAAGGGATTGACCGTGCGCGAGGCGGCTGCGCGCGTTATGGGCGGCAAGACCTCTCTCTACGAATCGCTTGCTCGCCGGGTAAGCGCTAAAACGGTAACACCGAGAAAGGAGAGCATGAAGGATTGGTGAATCATCGAGAAACACGTCATTGCGGCGAAGCAGCTCGCGGAGCGGGCCCGGAAGTTCGTGGAAGCGGGCATTGAGGTTGCTCCCGAGGTGCAGGAAGAGTGCGAGCAGGTAGCTCAGCAGGCTCGGCAACTAGGCGCCGAGGAGACCTTCAAGCGCGTGGCGAGGCTGGATCGCGAGCTCGGCACGCCACTCCCGCCCCCCGAGAAGATCCAGGATCTGGACGAATTTTGATGTTCGCCGCTGCGCGACCTGGCACCGAAGAAGTATTACGCGAGCATCCCGATCAAGAGCTGGGACGATCTATGGGCGGCGATCGAGGGAGAGTGAATGATCCCTTGCTGCGTGAGATGACGTCGTCGACGGCGGTGTGGGAGTGGCACGCTCCTCTCCGATTGCTCGCCCCCGGCGGAGCGAAAAAACCCTCGACAGAGCCGAGGCGAGAGGCGAAGCTTGTTATTACAGCGTAGGCGCCTTCGCCGCCGCTTGCGTATGCGCACGTTCGACCTGTCCCCTCCGAAAACCCTGCTCAGGATCCCTCCCTATGGCCAATTCCTCTGAATCTCTGCTCAAGCCCGTCTTCGGATTGGCCACTCTGCTCCTTTTGGGGAGCAGCCCCGCGCTTCTCGGCCAGGAGCCGCAGGCGGCCGCAAGCGAGCAGAGAGCGATGCACGGCTATCACCACAGCTTTCATGACGTGGGGAAGTACGCGAAGCTCTTCGAGTCGAAGGAGAGGGACCAGTGGCAACAGCCGGAGCGGGTCGTGGAAGTGCTCGATCTCAAGCCGGGCTCCTCCGTTGCCGATGTCGGTGCCGGAACCGGCTATTTTAGCCGGAGGTTTTCCCAGGCAGTCGGGGCGGAAGGGAAGATCTACGCGATCGATTCCGAGCCGGCCATGGCCGACTACTTGAAAAAAGAGGTGCAAGAGAAGAACCTCAAGAACATTACGGTCAGGCTGGTCAAGCCGGGCAATCCGGATCTTGATCCTCAGTCGGTCGACCTGATCTTCCTCTGCGTGGTTCTCCACCACATGGACAACCGGATCGAATATCTCCGGAAGCTCTCGGGGTGCCTCCGGCCTGGGGGGAGGATCGCCCTGATTGACTTCAAGCCGAATTCCCCCGTCGGACCTCCACCCGCGCATCGGGTTCCGGAAGAAGAAGCCAAGGAGGAATTCAAGGCGGCCGGCTACCGTCTCCTGAACGAGCACGACTTTCTCCCCTACCAATACTTTCTTGAGTTCGTCCCGGCGTCCTAGAGAGCAGGAGGAAAGGGGACGCGAGCCGGCCTGCGTGGCAAAATCATCCCAGGAGCTGGGAAGAAGCCTTCTCTGGCTGCCGGCGGAGGGACTCGAACCCACACCCTGTTGCCAAGACCAGATTTTGAGTCTGGCGCGTCTGCCATTCCGCCACGCCGGCCCGTTTCGCCCGGCCGCTTCTCGAAAGAAGACCGGCCGCGACGAAAAGATAGAAAACAAGAAAAGCGCTTTCCCTTGAGCACGTCAAGAAAGGAGGGGAGGAAGCCGGAGAACGATCAATCGGGGCGGCCGGCTCTCTCCCAAGAGGCGACCATGAGCAACGAGCCGAGCCAACACATAGGAGAAGCCCCGATGGTATCCTCCCATCGAGCAAGCGGGGTCGAAGAAGCGCACATCCGGGCCGCTCTTCCTTGGCGGTTGTAGAGGCTTCGATTGGGCTCCGAACCGACCATGAGCCATCGACCGCGGGTCGTTCTTTCCAGGAAGATCATCACGTGAGTGATCGGAGGGTCGCGTTCCGGGCGATAGGGATTTTCCCAAACCGGATTTATGACGACCAAAAGGAGTCGAAGCCCATCGCTCTCTAAATGCGCGGATGAATCGTCGTTGGGTGGAATCATTTGGATTCTCGAGGAGCCGTTCGATGGGCAGCATTTGATCGACCCGGCTGCCCGCTGCCATGAGATTGTGATGACACTTCGGCGCAATGATTTCTTGCAATGCGCCTGAATTGGCGCTAATCTTACAAATAGTGGGCGCCAGTTTCGACTTCCAACCTGGGCGCGCGTTCCACTGCAGCCATGAGAGGAATCTGAAATGAACTGGAATCAAATTCAAGGCAACTGGAAACAAATAACCGGGAAAGCCAAGGAGCAGTGGGGGAAATTGACCGACGACGATCTTGATGTCGTGGCAGGTCGTCGCGAGCAACTCGCCGGAAAGATCCAGGAGCGCTACGGCGTTGCCAAGGAGCAAGCCGAAGAACAAATTGCCGAGTGGCAACGCAAGGCGAGTGATTCATGGTTTAAAAAAGGGTAGGCGATTGTATCGATAGATCGCCTTTGGAAGGAGAAGAGAAATGCTCTGGACTATCGCGGCTATTTTGATTGTGCTTTGGCTTCTTGGCCTAGTCACGTCGTACACGATGGGGGGGCTCATCCACGTACTGTTGGTCATTGCGGTCGTGGTGATTCTGATCAATTTCATTCAAAGCCGGCGTTCTTGACCACATCAAACAGGATGGGGAACGGTTTTTCCATTCGGCGGTGCGGCCACGGTCGGGTCGTCGTCAATGAGCGACAAAAGACATTCTAGCGATTCCCCGTGCAAGGTCCGGTCGGTATTTGAATAACAGGAGACGTCATTAATCCGCTTCGCATTGCAGCACTTGTCCTGATCCTCGCGGGAGTCTTGGCCTTGGCGTACGGAGGCTTTAGTTACACCAAGCAGACACCCGAGGCCAAGCTGGGACCCCTCGAACTGTCGGTCTCGGAAAAGCAAACGTTCAACATTCCGATCTGGGCGGGCATTGGAGCGATCGTGGCCGGCGGGGTCCTCCTGCTCGTCGGAGGCAACAAACGCTAGCCCGCGACACAAGAGGCCCACGCCCATGGCGCTGTTGCCAGCTGCCACCGTCCCGAAGGAAGTCAAGGGCGCATGAGCGCGCCATTTTGCACGCGCACCCGCTCGTCCACTTGAAAGTTGCCCCCAGTGCTTTGTGTCAACGTCTGATAGGAGCCGTTGTCCATGCGCCCAGGGAATTGATAGATGTCGCCTGAACCCTGCTGGTTGTTTCCCAGTTGATGGCCAAGATAAGCACCCGCTGCGACCTCTCCGAGCGTGGCCGCGGTTTGCCCGGTCCCAGAGCCGACTGGATTGCCTGGGATGCCGTCGCCCCCCGCAATCGTGGCCACGCCGATGCCGCTGCCGGTAATGCCCGACTGTTGTTGTTTGACGGTTCGATGGATTGGATCACCCCATATCCTGCCTACCCAGCGGTGTTTGCCGGGCAGCTGCCCGATGCGGGGTAGCCGGGCGAGGCGCGCTCACCTAGCATCAAAAAAGAAGGTCGCCCGGACGAAGATGAGTCCGAAGGCAGAGGGGATCCGGCTGGCCGCGGGAATCGGAGAGAATCGACCAGAGAAGCCCCTTTTCCCGTAGGCGGCAGAACTGGTCGGAGGCCATGCGCCCGAGGTCCTCTCCCGCCAAGCTTAGGAAGAGGGAGCGGACGGTGTGGGAGCGGTCCATCACCCAAGGGCGGGAACTTCCTTCCGGGAGCCAGCGGGAGCCGTATCCAGTGCGGAGAGCCGCCAGGCGGCGAATCTCCTGAAGGACAAGCTGCTTCGTCGAAGCCCCTCGGCTTCCCTGCGTGGCCGCGGCAAGCGCGGGCCGGGGAGGGGGCGGCTGCGCCTTGGCGCCAGGCAGGGCGACGATCAGAAGAAGAGAGAAAAGCAGTCGGCAGCGCAGCAGTCGCGTCGGGACCTACCCGATCCGCCGCAGCACCAAAAGAAAAAATCCCGCCGGCTCGGCCACGTCCGGAAAATCGCCTGCCGCGTCCTAGCCGGGATGAGGTTTGACAACGATTGGACCGGAGGTCATACGAAGGGCAAGCCGTTTCGCGGAAGCACGCCACCAGCGATGGAGATCGCGAAAGACCGGATGCCTCGGGTGAGGGAGCCGAAAGCGAAGCCTTCCGGGACGGCTCTGTAGGAGGAGTATGAAAACGAAAGTTCTGTCGCGGTTTGTGATCTGTAGTGCCCTGCTGGGCCTCGGTTGCGGAATCTCTGGACGTCTCATCGCCCAGGAAGTCCCCTCGGTGTCCGGGACGGAGCAGCCGGCAAAGAACGAAGAAAAGAAAGCAGAGAGCGGAGCCCAGAACGAGGAGAAGAAGGTAGGGAACGAAGGGAAGCAGGAAGAGAAGAAAGCGGAAAAGGGCCTCAAGAAGGACGAGAAAAAGACCAAGAAGAATCTCCACCACAAGGGTAAGAAGGAGAAGAACGCCTGGAAGAAGGCGGAAAAAGACATGGGCCTGTAAGGCGGCGCTTTCTCAGAAACGCAAGTGGGTGACCCGAGGGGGATCTTCCCAATCCGGGAGGATTTCCCTCGAGGTCAACTCCACCAGCGGAAGAGGGTGAAGAGGAGGCCGGAGAGCAGGATCGAGGCGGGCAGCGTGAGAACCCAGGCGGCGGCCAAGTTTAGGACGGTTTTCCACTGAAGACCGGCCCCGTTGGCGGTCATCGCGCCGGCCACTCCCGAGGAGAGGACGTGAGTGGTGCTGACGGGGAGGCCGAACAAGTCGGCGAAGCCGATCGTCGTCATCGCGGTGATCTCGGCCGCCGCTCCCTGCGCGTAGGTCAGATGCTCCTTTCCGATCTTCTCCCCTACCGTCACGACGATCCGTTTCCAGCCGACCATCGTGCCCAAGCCCAGGGCCAGGGCGACGGCGACCTTGACCCATAAGGGGATGAACTGGATCGCGCGATCCATCTGGCGGCGGTAGGCGGTCAGAGCTTCCCGGTCGCTGGCGCTCATGGCGATCTGGGGCGACCGGATGAGTGCGCGCAACGACTGATTCAAGACGAAGAGCTTGTTCCGGATATTGGCGACCTGGGTGGCCGGGACCTCCGCAAACGATTTGCAGGAGCGGAGCTGGACGGCGACTTCCTCGAGGAGCTGCCGGATCGCTGGAACAGTGTCCGGCTGGAGCTTCCGGCTTTGGACAAAGGCTGTCACCCGCGCGCTGGGGTTGCTTTCGGAAATCGCTCCGGGCGGGGCATAGCGATCCAGGACGCGGATACAGGCGTTGGTTTCGGCGAGCATCTCTCGGGTCTCCCGTTCCGGGATGGCATGGTTGAGGGCGTAGACGGTCGGCACGACGCCGATCAGGATAAGCATGATCAGCCCCATCCCCTTTTGCCCGTCGTTGGATCCATGGGCGAAGCTCACCCCCGTGCAGGTCAAGAGCAAGAGCGAGCGAATCCAGAGCGGGGGAGGCTTTTCTCCGACCGGAGGGCGATAGAGCCGGGGGTCGCGGACGAGAGCCTTGGCTACCAGGAGAAGAAGCCAGGCGACGGCGAAGCCGATCACCGGCGAGAGGAGGAGTGCTTTCCCTACGTTGACCGCCTGCGACCAGTCAATCCCGGAAAAGTCCCCTCGGCCGGAAAAAAGCCGGCTGGCCAAGCCGACGCCGATCACCGAGCCGATCAACGTATGCGAACTCGAAGAGGGGAGCCCCAGGTACCAGGTTCCGAGATTCCAAAGGATGGCCGAGGACAGAAGCGCAAAGATCATGGCGAACCCTGCTTGGCTGCTGACATGGAGGACAAGATCGGGCGGCAGGAGGGCGATGATGTTGAAGGCGACCACTCCGGAAGAAGCGAGCACGCCCAGGAAGTTCCAAAAACCCGACCAGAGGACGGCGGCACCGGGGTGGAGGGTGCGCGTGTAGATGACCGTCGCCACGGCATTGGCCGTGTCGTGAAAGCCGTTCACGAACTCGAAGGACAAGGCGGTAAAGAGGGCTACCGCGAGCAGGAGGAAGGGCAGAAGGGCCAGAGGTTGAGCACCAGCCAGATCCCGGAAGAAGTGGACCGCCGTGTAGGCGCCGCCGGTCAGGACGACGAGGCCGAGCGGAACGAAAGCCCGCTTTCCTCCTCCGAAGCTGGGCCGGGCCGCCGGTTTGGGAAGGGGATTTTCTTGCGTCGAAATCTGAGTCATTCCTCCCCAAGAGTGCAGAGTCTCAGCGCAGACTACCAGGAAGCCTTCCTTGGTCAATGCCGCGTCGTCGACCCTGGCAAACATTAGCGCCAAGAGAGCGCGATGCGGAAGAAATTCGGCAGCACCAGAGAGAACGCTCTCCCTCCGAGCCTTGCGGCGGGAGAACCACGATCTTCTCATTCGGCTTGCGGTGCGCCAAAGAGTAGTGCATGGGCAGGGAGGGAATCCCGCAAATGAGAGCCGTCATACTGGAACGACCCGGTGGTTTGGACAAGCTCAGGCTGGTGAACCGAGAAGATCCTGCATCTCCCGGGCCGGGGGAGATCCGGATCCGGCTCCGTGCCAGCTCCCTCAACTTTCACGACTACCTGGTGGCCACGGGCAGGCTGCCTACGGAAGAGGGGCGGATCCCGATGTCGGATGGAGCGGGGCTGGTCGAGGAGATCGGGGAAGGGGTTTCGGCGGTCTCCACGGGCGACTCGGTCGTCTCCTGTTTCTTTCCGTGTTGGCAGGAAGGCGGTCCGACTGCAGGCGACTTCGGCCAGGTGCCCGGAGACGGCATCGACGGCTACGCTCGGGAAGCGGTGGTGGCTCCGGGCTCCTGGTTTACCCGCGCCCCCGCCGGGTGGAGCCTTGCGGAGGCGGCCACCCTGACGACGGCGGGCCTCACTGCGTGGCGTGCCCTGGTGGTCGACGGCAAGCTCAAGGCCGGCGACACGGTCCTCGTTCTGGGTACCGGCGGGGTTTCGATCTTCGCCCTCCAGATCGCCAAAGCGATGGGTGCGCGCGTGATCGCCACTTCCTCCTCGGATGCCAAGATCGAGAGGCTCCTCTCCCTCGGAGCCGATTACGCGATCCACTATCGCCAGGAGCCCCACTGGTCCAGGCAGGTCCTGCGTTGGACCGAGGGGCGAGGGGTCGATCACGTGGTCGAGGTGGGAGGTCCGGGCACCCTGGACCAGTCGATTCGGGCCTGCCGGATCGGCGGCCACATCTCCCTGATCGGCGTCCTGACCGGAACCAGCGGAGAGGTTGGGACCGCCTTGCTGATGCAGCGGCAGATCCGCCTTCAAGGGCTTGTCGTCGGAAGCCGCCGGCATCAGATCGATATGGTGCGCGCGATGGAGGCGACCGGCCTCCGTCCGGTGATCGACCGCTCCTTCCCGTTGGCCGAGATCGCCGATGCCTTCCGCTATCAGGAGTCAGGGAAGCACGTCGGCAAGATCTGCCTCGAGTTTTAGAGAGAAGGGCGATCGCCGCCTGGCTCTATCGGTTAGAAAAAGGTGCGGCTGGATCCCATGAGCCTCGATCTCCGATCCGACATCGATCCGATCCTGGAGAGGACGGTCACCGCGAGCCCCGGCGTTCCCGGGGTCGTCGCGATGGTCACCGACCGCCGCGGCAACCTCTATGAAGGGACGGCGGGCAAGCGCCGGCAGGATCGCGAGGCGGAGATGACGGCGGATACCGTCTTTGCTCTGTATTCGACCACGAAGGCGTACACGGCGACGGCCGCCTTGCAGCTCGTGGAGGAGGGTCTGCTCGACCTCGATGCTCCCGCTGCGCGGTACGCGCCCGAGATCGGGAAGCTGCCGCTGATCGAAGGCTTCGATCCCTATGGGGAGCCGATCCTTCGTCCTCCGAAGCGGGCCATCACCACCCGGATGCTGCTCACGCATACGGCCGGATTCGGATACGAGTTCTTCCATCCGACCTACCTGCGGCTGCACCGGACCAAAGGCCAGCCTGCGAGCGTCACCGGGACCAGGGCGAGCCTGGTGACCCCGCTCCTCTTTGAGCCCGGAGAGAGATGGGAGTATGGCACGAACATGGACTGGTGTGGGCAGGTGATCGAGGGTATCGCCGGCCAGCGGCTGGGAGAGGTCCTCGCCGAGAGGCTCTTTGCGCCGCTCGGGATCGAGAGCACCGCCTTTGAATTGACCGAGCCGATGCGGGCGCGGCTCGCGGCTCTCCATCAACGGAAGGCCAACGGATCACTCCAGCCGATCGATTACGAGTTGCCCGCCAACCCCGAGGTGCATATGGGCGGCCACGGACTCTATGGGATAGTGGGTGATTACATGAAGTTGATCCGCCTGTGGCTCAACGATGGCATGGGTGAGCACGGTCGGGTGCTTCAGCCGGAAACGATCCGGATGGCGGAACAGAACCAGATCGGCACGAGGAGGGTCAGCCCCTTTCCTGGCGTGGCCTCACGCCATGCCCGCCTGGCGGAGTTCCTCCCGGGGCCCTCCCAATCGTGGAGCTTAGGCTTTCTGATCAACGAGGAGGATCTGTCGACCGGCCGTCCGGCGGGTTCGCTCAGTTGGGCAGGCTTGGCCAATACCTTCTTCTGGATCGATCGCAAGAGCGGGCTCGGCGGCTATTGGGCGACCCAGGTGTTGCCCTTTGGCGATCTGGGCGCCTCCGGCGGCTATCTCGACTTCGAAGCCGCTGTTTACGCGGCCTCGAAGCGGACAAGCGGCAGGTGACCCTGGCTTTCCGACCGGCTTGCTCTTGCGAAGGGCAGAGAGCAGACTCGGGACTCCGCCGCGCCTGCGCGATGCCGAGCAGGACAGCTATTGGCTTGGCGAGGAGGGCCGTTCCCGATGGTTTGCGACAAAGAGAAGGGGAGGGGGAAGCGTTCCGGTGGACCCGATGCCGCATGCGGCCCGCCGACGCTGCTCCGGATCGGGGAGGTCGAGCTACGGCTCCTGCGCAAGCGGATTCGGAACCTCCATCTCCGGGTCTCTCCGCCGGACGGACGAGCGAGCCTCTCGGCCCCCTATCGGATGCCGCTAGAGGCCGTTCGGGCGTTCGCGGCTTCCAAGCTCGACTGGATCCGCAGGAAGCAGACGGAGGTTCGCGGCCGGCCACCGGCGGTCCCCTTTTCCTACGGCGACGGCGAAGGCCACTACCTGTGGGGGGAGAGCTATCCGCTCCGGGTGATCGAAAACGCGGGTCCCGCCCGCGTGGAGCTCTGTTCTGGCGAGATCCTCCTCCGGATTCCCTCGGGGACGCCGCAGGAAAAAAGGGGCAGCCTCCTCAATGCCTGGTATCGAAGCCGGGTTCGAGAGGCCGCCCTTTCGGCGATCGCGCTGTGGGAGCCGCGCATGGGCGTCCGGGTCGAGGGACTGGCCGTCCAGCGGATGAAGACGCTCTGGGGGAGCTGCCACGTCCGCAGGAGACGTATCCGGCTCAACAGCGAACTCGCGAAGAAGCCTGCCGACTGCTTCGAATATGTCGTGGTGCACGAGATGACGCACCTCCTGGTCCGCCTGCACGACGACCGGTTCCTGGCGCTGCTCGACCGCTTCCTGCCCGACTGGCGGGTGCGCAAGCAGCGGCTGGATGCCTTTCCGCGCCGCCCGGCCGACTAGCGGAGAGCTTCTCGACCGTGAGGCGCGGTCAGATCCTGGATGGGTCCGAGCGGAACGATCCGGGTCGGGTTGATGTCATCGTGGGTGATGTAGTAGTGGCGCTTGATGTGGTCGAAGTTGACGGTCTCGGCGATCCCTTCCCGCTGATAGAGATCCCGCAGGTAGCCCGAGAGGTTGGGATAATCGACGATGCGTCGGAGGTTGCACTTGAAGTGGCCGTGGTAGACCACGTCGAAGCGGATGAGGGTGACAAAGAGCCTCCAGTCGCTCTCGACGGGCTCCTTGCCGAAGAGGTAACGGGTCGTCCCGAGCCGCTTCTCGAGCTCGCCAAGCGCCTCGAAGAGGAGGCGGACGTTCTCTTCGTAGACCTTCTGGCTCGTGGCGAAGCCCGCGCGGTAGACCCCGTCATTGATCCGCTCGTGGAGCCAGGCGTTGAGTTCGTCGATCTCTTTCCGAATGGGGAGCGGATAGAGATCGACCAAGGGATCCGCCCAGGCTCCGAAGCTCAACGAGAACATCCGCAGGATGTC
>JAQTUK010000088.1 GCA_028710285.1 Methylacidiphilaceae bacterium
CGTTCGACGATGGGTACGCCAGTCTTCATCAAGAAGCGCTCCCGCTCTTGCGCGAGCAAGGGTTTCGAGCAATCGTCTTCCTGGTCGCCGATCGAATCGGTGGCTCCAATGAGTGGGATACCGCGATCGGGGAAAAGCCGGCGGCTCTGATGGACCGGGTCCAGATCCAAGAGTGGATGCAAGCCGGTCAGGCAATCGGCGGCCATACGCTGAGACATCCGTCGCTGGTTCGGTTGACGCTTTCCGAAGCGCGCCAGGAAATCGTGGACGGCAAGAAGAAGCTCGAGGATCTCTTCGGGTGTTCCATAGACCATTTTTCCTATCCTTTTGGAGATTGGAATCCTCAGATTCGAGATCTCGTGGCTGAGGCGGGCTATCGGACCGCGTGTACCGTGGAGCGCGGCATCAACGGGGCGGAGGTCGATCCTTTTCTCCTCCGGCGGATCATGGCGTGCCGCCCCCCCCGCACGCTGAGAACCCTCTTCGGCCTCATGCCGGGCTAATTCCGAAGCGCGAGGGAACGCATGCAAACCGAGCGGACACGGAAGTTGCCGATCTCCGTGACGATGATCGCCTGCAACGAGGCGCGGAACCTGCCACGGAGCCTCGGAAGCGTCGCCGGATGGGTGGAAGAGATCATCGTTGTGGTCAACGATTGCATCGACCGAACGCCTCAGATTGCGCGGGAGTTCGGAGCTCGCGTAGAGGAGCACTCCTGGACCTGCCGCCGGGATCAGAAGAACGTGGCGCTCGCGCTCGCCACTCAGCCCTGGGTTCTGGGGCTGGATGCGGATGAGGAAGTCTCCCTGGAGATGCGCAAGGCGATCCAAGAGTTCTTTTCCGGAGCCGACCAAAAGTTTGATGGCGCATCCTTCCGACGCAAGACCTGGTTTCTCAACCGGTGGATCACTCACGGAGATTGGTATCCTGATTACAATCTCCGGCTCTTTCGACGTGGCCGTGGGCGTTGGGGGGGCAATCGTGAACATGACAAGCTGCTCCTGGACGGCCGGATGAAAAGAATGCGAGCAGAGCTGCTCCACTATTCCTTCCCCACGGTCGAAGACAATGTGCGAAAGATTACGGCCTTCGCGGCAGCATTTGCCGAGGAGCGGCAGAGGAAGGGCCTTGGATTTCAGTGGAAGGATCTTCTCCTTCGGCCTCTGTGGCGCTTTGTGCGTGGGTATGTCTTCCGGTTAGGCTTTTTGGATGGATTCCCCGGTCTTTACATCGCAACGGTCACGGCGGTAGCGACCTTCGTTCGCTATGCGAAGCTCTACGAGCTCGAGTTCGGCAAGCAGCCACCGTTGACGGGCACAGAAAGCTCTCCCAGGACGCTCGCTCGCGGGTAGAAGCCATCGGCAGAGGCTTGCGGCGGGCCCCCCTCCTGGCTTCCCGGTTTGGGCATCGCCCAATGCCTCCCTTTTCCCGTTCCATGAGCGAGAAACGGGTATCTCTCCAGGTCTTCCCTGGCCATCCACCCGGGCCTCTTCCGGGTGAACGGAGAGGAGAGCACCAGAATAGCCCCGGCAGCGCCTAGCGATTAGCGTGATTCAGGAAAAGAGGGAGCAGTCCGCCGTGCGCCCGCGGGCTGCGCTCGAGCCGGCGCAACGAACCTTAAGGAAGCGGAGGAGGAAGAGGGATGGACAGTCACATGACGGAAAAGCCGGTGCATCCGGGGCAGCATGGGCATGGGAAGCCCTTGCCCTGGTGGAAACAGTGGGTCTTCTCGACCGATCACAAGGTGATCGGCATCCAATACATGGTGACCTCGCTGCTGATGGGTCTCTTCGGGTTCGGCCTCATGATCTTGATGCGCTGGCAGCTCTCCTATCCCGGGAAGCCCGTGCCCTTTTTTGCGCACCTGATGCAGCAGCTCTTCGGATCGAACATGGCTCCGGGCGGAGTCATGACCCCCCAGCTCTACAACTCATTCGGGGCGATCCACGGGACCATCATGATCTTCATGGCGCTCGTGCCCGCCCTCTTCGCTGGTTTCGGTAACTACATTGTTCCCCTCAAGCTGGGTGCTCCCGACATGGCCTTCCCTAGGCTCAACATGGCGAGCTTCTGGTGCTTCTTCGTGGGCGTGGTCATCATGGTTGCGAGCTTTTTTGTGCCGGGAGGTGCGGCAAAGTCGGGATGGACCTCCTATCCCCCGCTGGCCAATCTTGCCGACTCCGGTCCGGGGTTTCACCCGGTCCTCAATGGTCAGACCCTCTGGCTCCTCGGGATGGCCTTCAACATCACCGGCTCGCTGCTGGGGACCATCAACATGATCACGACGATTTTCCAGCTTCGGGCGCCGGGGCTGAGCTGGATGCGCCTCCCGGTCTTCATCTGGTCCGAACTCGTCACCGCCTTCCTCATGCTCTTGGCCTTTCCGCCGTTGGAGGCTGCCGCCGTCATGCAGCTGATGGATCGGCTCGCCGGAACGAGCTTCTTTTCCCCCGACGGCCTGATCGTCGGAGGCCAGAGGGTGGCGGTCAGTGGCGGCGGTGCTCCGTTGCTTTGGCAGCATCTCTTCTGGTTTCTCGGGCACCCTGAGGTCTACGTCCAGATCCTCCCGACCATGGGCGTCATCGCGGAGATTTGGACGAACAACACCCGCAGGCCTCTCTGGAGCTACCGGGTGATCGTCTACTCCGAGATCGCCATCGGATTTGTCGGGATGATCGTCTGGGCCCACCACATGTACATGACGGGTATGGGCCAAGGCGTGACGACCTTCTTTCAGATCTTCACCACGATTATCTCGATCCCTTCGGTTCTCATCGGAACGGTTTTCCTCCTTTCCCTTTGGGGGGGATCGATCCGCATCAACCTTCCCATGCTCTTCGCCTTGGCTTGGCTTCCTCTCTTCGCCATCGGCGGCTTGACCGGGCTCCCCAACGGCTGGAGTTCATCGGACCTCGTCCTGCACGACACCTATTACGTGGTCGGCCATTTCCACTACATGATGGCGCCGACCTCGCTGATGGCTCTCTTTGCCGGGATCTACTACTGGTATCCGAAGGTGACCGGCCGCATGATGAACGACTTCCTTGGGAAGCTTCATTTCTGGCCGACTCTCGTTCTTTTCAATGGCGTCTTCTTCCCGATGCTGATCCAGGGCATGAATGGGATGCACCGGCGTTGGTACGACGGAGGAGCCGGGTGGCAGTTTGCGCAGAACGTCCTTTGGCTCAACCATGTGATGTCGATCTCGGCCTGGCTGCTGGCGATCGCACAAATTCCTTTTATCATCAACTTTTTCTGGAGTGCGAAACACGGAGAGAAGGTGAAGTCCGATAATCCGTGGCAAGCAACCACGCTCGAGTGGGCGACCCCCACTCCGCCCCTCGGGCATGGGAACTTTGCCGTTGCTCCTCGTGTTTATCGTGGTCCCTACGAGTATAGCGTTCCCGGAGCCGAGCGGGATTTCATCCCCCAATGGGAGCCCACGGCGGAGGAGAAGGCGCCAGCCGAACGAGCGCACGTCTAGTCCAGCGGCAACGGGTCCGCTGGAGGGCAGACAAGGCCGGGGCGAGGCGACTGGATCGGTCGCAGGTTCGCCCGGCCCGGGAGAAGCGACGCATTGGAAAGCGAGAGCAAGCTTGTGCTGAACACGCTCCCCACTCACCAAGGGATGTCTGCCTCCGTCGGGGCCCAAGCCGAACGCGCCGGGTTGGTGGCGGCATTGTTCCTGCTGATCCTTACCGTCGGTGTCGTGGGAGCTTTTGTCTGGGCGGGCTATCGCCTGCGGAAGCGGGAGAAAACCCCGCCGCCAGCCTATGCGGAGTTTCTCAACCAGAATGTGGTCAAGGAAGTGGACGCCGAGATCGAGGGCGGTTGGCGCTGACAAGCGGGTGCGTCCATTGGACTTGTCGCCTCGGGCTAGGTCTGGAAGCGAGGACCCGGGTGTTACTGCTGCTGGGGCAGATACCCTTGCTCGGAAGCGGCCGGCGGGTTTTCCGCAGGTTCCGGGGAGGCGGGCTTCTCGACCGCGGGAGCAGGGGGGGGAAGGGGAGCCGTGGCTCGCGGCAGAGGGGCTGGAGGATTTTGCATGTCGAGAATCCTTAGGCGAACGGCTTCACTCTCCTGATGAAAGGCCTTCCTCTGTTCGATCAGGCGGGTCACGATGCGGGACAAAAGATCGATCTTCTTGTCGCGGGAAGCCCCGTTCAATTCGGCGAGGAGTCGCTCCAACTCGTCGTCCTGCTCGCGAGACATCTTCCTCAAGCGTTCCTGCATCTGTTGAATCTGGCGCTGTTGAGCGAGGGTAGGCCGAGCAAGACCTGGCGGGGCAACGGGTTGCCCCGCTGCCGAGGGCAACTGAGCAAACAGCGTGCCGAAGAAGGCACCGGCAAGGCCGAGTCGGACGGCGAATCGGCCCCAGACAGAAGAGGACATGCGGAAGACTCGTCGCTGGTGAAAGGCGCTCATGCCAAGAAACGAGGCAGTCAAGGCTGTTCGATGCGAGCCGGCCGAACGCCATCGCCCATCCGAACGGGGAGCGAGCTTACGGCACGTGCAGACCCGGTGGGCAAGAAAATCCGCTCCACCCCCGACAATGCGGCTCGACGTATAGCAAGCCAACTCCGTCTTGGAATCGGGGTTCCGGCAAGCAACTTATCGTCCTTCACCCATCTGGTGCATCATCTTTTGGTGCATGCCTTCCATCGCGGCATGCATTTCCCTACGCTGCTCCACGAGCTTATTGATCACGGCGCAGGCCCGAGCGAGTTTCTTGTCGGGCGGCGCCTGGTTCATCTCATCGGTCAACTGCCGCAACTCGGCGTCTTGGCGATCCATGAGATGGCGCATCTTCTCATGATTTTCGCGTGCTTGCCGGTGCCAGCGATGGTGGGGCCCATGGTTCTCCGGCGCGGCAGTCTGAGATTGCGCTTCCGGGGATGGAGTCGAAGAATCCTGAGCATGCAATGGGGAGGAGAGAAAAAGAGCCATTGCACTCACCGATAGCGCCTTCGCGCCTGTGGACCATGTTTGTTTCATATTCGTTTGATTGAGGAAGGAGTCGCGTGTGGATGTTAGAGTCCGAAGCGATGTCAGGGAAGATGTTTCTTTCGGTTTCGTGAAAGGGGTGATTCGCGTCTGAGAGCGCTGGAATCCTTTTGGTCGCCCGGAGAAAGGCTCTTTCAACCTCCGGAAGTCGCTTTCTGACGAAGCTGCTCGATCCTGTCCAAGAACGGCTTGGCTCCGCCTGGCGTGTAACCCCAGGAGGCGACTTCCTGTCCCTCGGGATCCAGGAGCAGGAGGGTCGGGAAGGCATCGACGTGGTATCGATCCGCCAGATCCTTGTTTTGTTGCTTCAAAGCCTCTGTTTGCGGTTTGCGTTGCGGGAAATCGACCTCGAGTAGGACTAGGTGCTGCTTGGCGTACTGTTGAAATTCGGGAGTGGAAAAAACTTCGCGCTGTAACTTTTGGCACCACGGGCACCAGTCGGAACCGGTAAAGTTGGCCAGCACCAGCTTCTTTTGGGCTTTGGCCTCCTTGAGCACCTTGGGATAATCCGTCATCCAACTGGCAGATTCGGCGAAGGCCCCTGAGGCAACAAAGAAGGGAAGCATCCAACCGAGGACCAGGGCCAATCGCCCACCTCGAAGCCACCAAGCGGCGCGTGCAAGATCCATGAGCTTGAGAATACATACCGCCCCGATCTTTGGCAAATGCGCAGGCGATTCTCGACGGTCGTCCCGGGAGTGAGAGGCCGAAAGCGGATTTTGCTCTTGGCTCCGAGGGCAAAGCGCACCATTTTTCTGCAACGTGACCATAGCCAAACAGACGCATAAGCCGGCCAAGGAGGAGCAAAAACCCGTCCGCCGGCGCTCCATTCTCGTCGTGGACGATGAGCAAGACGTTCACTACTCGTTCCAGAGGTTGCTGGAAGATCTGCCGATCGAGGTGCGAGCCGCCCAATCGGGCGAGGCGGCCATCGAGCTGCTCCGGAAGGAGCCTGCCGAAGTCGTCATCATGGACATCCGGATGGGGGGCAAGAATGGCTTGGAGACGCTCCGAGAGATGAAGCGCATTGCGCCGAAGCTCGTCGTCCTGATGATGACCGCCTATGGCACGTCCCACACCGCCATCGAAGCGATGAAGCTGGGTGCTTACGATTATATTCTGAAGCCGTTCGACATTCCCGAGCTTCGGCACCTCATCGAGCGCTCGCTGGAGGCCGCATGCCTTGCTCAGGAAGAGGCCCAGGCGATGACGGGCACGGCTGATCGTCAGGGGCTGGCGCTCGTCGGGGACTGCGTCCGGATGCAGAAGGTCTACAAGTTGGTCGGACAGGTGGCGAAGACCAGCGCCACCGTGCTGATCACCGGAGAGAGCGGTACCGGGAAGGAGCTGATCGCCCGGGCGATCTACCAGCATAGCCTGCGAGCCAATAAGCCCTTCATTGCGATCAATTGCGCCGCCATTCCGGAGAATCTCCTGGAAAGCGAGTTGTTCGGACACGAACGAGGCTCCTTTACCGGGGCCATGGCGCAACGCATTGGAAAGTTCGAACAGGGCGACGGCGGGACGATTTTCTTGGACGAAATTGGCGAGATGCCGCTGGCGACGCAGAGCAAGATCTTGCGGGTTCTCCAGGAAGGCGAGGTTTCTCGGCTGGGGAGCAACGAGTCGATCCGAACGGACGTCCGCGTCATCGCGGCAACCAACAAGGATCTGGCCGAGGCGGTGCAGCGCCGGGAGTTTCGCCCCGACCTCTTTTACCGCCTCAACGTCGTTCGGGTTGCGTTGCCTCCGCTGAGAGACCGAGCCGAGGACATTCCCGCTCTTGCGGCGCATTTCCTCCAGAAGCATCGACGCTATCTTCCCCAAGCCGCGGCGCGAATTGCACCGGACGCAATGCAAGCGCTGCAGTCCTACTCTTGGCCAGGCAACATCCGGGAGCTCGAGAACGTCATTCAGCGCGCCATGGTCTTGGCGGCCAGCAGTACCATCGAGATGAGCAATCTCCCGGAGGAGATTCAGGAGGAGCTGTCCAGACATTCCGAGGGTCCGCTCTCAGGAGAAGAACGCGCGCTGGAGGAGGTGGTGCAGATTTTGAGCGACCTCGTTTTGCAAAAGGGCGTGACCGATTTGATCCACAAGCTGCTGGGCCGTCTTGTTCAGAGGATTGCGACCAAGCAGGGGGTTGATGAGCGGCAGGCCGCCGAGTCGCTCGGCTTGCGCTCAGCGGATTTGCGGAGGCTCGCCGTTCCGCAAACACCCCGGGAGTAGGCGACTGCTCTCATTCCAGCGAGGAGGATCTCCGCGCCGTTTGGCAATTGGGGCACTTTCCATAGAGGATAATCTCGTGGTCGAGGACTTGAAAATGGGGTGGAGCGAGCTCGGCCAATTTTGCGGCGCAGTCTGGAACCTCGAACACCTTGCGGCAGCCGTTGCAGAAGAAATGATGGTGGTGGCCTCGGGTTGCCGTTTCGTACCGGGGCGGTTCACCGGGGATTTCGACGACGACGATCTTTCTCTCTTTGCGCAGAGCGCGCAGAGCCCGGTAGACGGTGGCCACGCCGAGGCGCGGTACCACCTTTGCTGCCCGTGAGAGAATTTCCGGCGGGGTGAGCGGGCTTTCGGCGGCTTCGAGCACCGCAGCAATCGCAAGTTTCTGTTGCGTGATCCTTTCCATGCGGAGTCTTTGTCGCCTCAGGAAGGCTTCCAGGGGACGGGAATGGATTCCTTCCGCTGCGTTTGTTCGTTGAAATAGTAGATTTCCCCACGCCGGACTCCGTGCTCGTGGAGCAAGCGAGTCACCTTGACATCATAGCAACAGTATTCGGCAATCTGGGCGAGCTTGCCCTCCTTCCACCAGCGAAGAGCCTGTACCCCTTCCGCCGTCTTCCCAACGCCTAGGGTGGCGCGGGCGAGACTTTCCAGGCTGATGCGTCTTCCCGTCTGGACTTCTACGTCCCGGAGAAGATCCAGCGCGGGCAAGTCTCGGAGATCGAATACCGTATAGGCTTCCAAGACTGGGAAATCGAAACCAAGGATGTTAAAGCCGACGATCAGGTCCGCGCTCCGCAGCTCCTGGAGAAGAGCTTCGACTTCCCGTTCCGAATAGATCCGGTAACTCTGCTGAGCCGTTCCGTAGGTCACACCCAGGGACATGCGCATGGCGCTCTTGTTGCGCCATCCTCCCACTTCGTTTGCGCTCTTCTGGGTCTCCAGGTCAAAGTAGACGAGGTTCCTCATCGCTCGTGCATCGCTCCCTGTAGGGTAAATCGAGACTTCCCGGCCCTCCGCAGCTTACTCCTCCGGCGCCCGTAGTCGTGCAGCGTTTTCACGCCCCCGGAGTTCGTCACACCAGCTCCGTTGCGATCCGCAACCCGGCAGGACTGCCAACGGACGCGCGGGCCGGGGCCGGCCGGATCATCGTTCCGCGGGGAAGAGCGCGGGAGCGAAGAGCCGCGAAGATTGTGCTGCCGCCTTTCGCTCCTCATTCAAGATTGCGCGGAGGAGAATCGCCTGCTCTCCATACTTCATCCATGGGCCGGGTGGAACTTCCTCCTCGGAGACAAAGCGCCAATCGGTAAGGTCCAAGCCATGCAAGCCCAGAAGATCCCGCACCGCGGGCGAGACATCGAGTCCCGCTCCATTGTACATCTGGGGCCGATCGGAGCCGAATACGTAGGAAGGGAAGTCGGAGCGCAACGGCCCGACGTCTTCCCACTGCGCATAGGCGACTTTCCCTTTGTGCCGGATTTGTACCCAGCGACCTTTGCACTGAGAGACATAGCGATTGCCACGGGAGGGCTCGTGGTACCAAGGCACCCATCGCCGGGCGAGATCCGGATAGGCGACATCGTTGAAAGGCAAAGCCACGTAGAAGGGATTCAGGGTAACGGCGAAGCGCCGCGGCAGGAAGCCGACGCGCCGGCTCGGATCGTCGAGCCCGCCGTAATTGCGGGTCCAGTGAACGTCCCAGGCGCTCGCGATGTTCGTGGCTGCGCTAATGGGAGTCCTTCCTTGGCCAATCCAGAACACGGTCGTGACGATGCTCTTGTGCCAAGGGTAGGGTGCTTTTTCCGAAGCAGCTTCCACTCGGGAGCCAGGGCAGAACGACAGGAGGAGACCAGCGGCCAATGACCAGAATAGGAGCCGGGTGCGCCTGGAGGCCGGCAAGGTCGCTTTCTTCATAGGAAGTTCAGTTTCTGCTAGCGTTCCCGGTGTCGTCTGTCAATTTCATTCCGCGATACGGAAGAAGGCTGGCCGGCCTTAGCAGGGGAAAAGGCGCAGGATTGCGATTTGGCTTGGCGTCGATCGAGCCCATCGCGTAGTATAGACATTTCGCACGGAGAACAGAGAGGAAACGCCGAAGAAAGACGCGAAGCGTGAACGGATTGAGGGGTGGCACCGTCCGGGAAGGGGTCCCGCCTCCTCTGTGGCGAATGGCTGGCAGGCGGCTCGGGGCGCCTACGCATTGGGGAAGATGAGTTTAACGGAAAGATCCGAACAGCAAAGCAAGGATAGGAGATGGTGGACGTAAAGGCATTGGTCGAGGCCGGAGTGCACTTCGGACATCGAACCGACAAGTGGCATCCTCGGATGAAGCGGTATCTCGCCGGATCGCGAGGCGGGATCCACTGGATCGATCCGGAGAAGACGAGGCAGCAGCTGGAAGACGCATCGCGCTACCTGGAGAAGCTGTCAGAAGACGGCGGCAAGGTTCTGTTTGTGGGCTGCAAGAGACAAGCGCAGCCGATCATCGAGGAGTGCGCGGCGGCGAGCGAATCCTTTTACGTCAGCCACCGCTGGCTTGGCGGCACGCTCACCAACCTCGTTACGATCCGGAAATCGGTGGAGCGGATGCGGTGGATCGACCATCTCGAGGAAAAGGGCCTCATGGACCGAATGCCCAAAAAGGAGGTCGCCGTTCTCCGTCGGGAGTATGGGAAGCTCCGCCGGCATCTTTGGGGCATCCGGGGAATGGAGAGAATTCCCGAGGCGTTGATTGTTGTGGCTGTCGTTCGGGAGGCAATCGCGGTCTCGGAAGCCAAGAAGTTGCGAATTCCCATCGTTGCGATCGTGGATACGAACGCCGACCCGGAGGGGATTGATTTCCCGATTCCGGCCAATGACGACGCGATCCGCTCGGTCCGTCTGATTCTCCGGGAGCTCAACGAGTCGATCATCGAGGGAAAGACGAGACTGGGGTGGACTCCTGCCGCCTCTGGCGATGGGGTCGTCGGTCAAGAACAGGCTTCGCAGGCGACATCCCATGTGCCATTCGTGGACGCCGCGTTGACGTAAGTGCTGCGACAAGAAAGGGTGTCCCTGGCGCCGATGGCCGGAAATGGGTGGCGGAAACATGAAAGAACCGATCGGGCTTGAGCGAATCAAAGAGCTTCGGGAGAAG
>JAQTUK010000219.1 GCA_028710285.1 Methylacidiphilaceae bacterium
CGAGTTTCAAAAGAACCACGAGAAGAACATGACGACGAGCACCCCCGCGATCGGCCATATGTATGCCCTGCGGCAGAAGCTTGAGGAAATGGCTGCGGAGGGACTCGAGAACCGCTACGCCCGCCACCGGGAGAATGCCGAGATCGTTCGCTCTTGGGTCAAGGAACGTGGGTTTGCGCTCTTCCCCAAGGAAGGCTTTGCCTCTCTGTCTCTCACCTGCGCCTCGAACACGCGAAAAATCGATGTAGCGAAATGGATCCAGATCCTGCGGAACCGCTTTCAGTGCGTGATCGATGGCGGTTATGGCAAGCTCAAGGGCCAGACCTTCCGCATCTCCCACATGGGGGACGAGACGCCACAGACGGTTCGCCAGCTCCTCGGGTGGCTCGACGAGTGCCTGGCCGATCTGGGCTGATTCCTTCGTCTGCCGGGCGCCCGGTTCTCGGCCGGGTGCCCGAAGGACCTCCCCGTTTCTTCCGCCAAGCGGCGCAAGCGCCAACCTCGCTACCTCGGTTTCTCTCCGACCAGCAGCATCGCCGGGTGCTCCATCTGGATCCCTCGATTCGTCTGGAGCTTGCGAAGCTTTCGTTTGAGGACCGAAAGGATTCGTTCCCGACTCGGCTCGTCCACTCCGGAAAGGAATCTTCCCGAACTGCTGGCCGACAGAAACGCGATCACTTCCTCCGGGTCCTTCGCATAATCCGAAAACGGGAGAATCTGGAGATCGACGATCCGGAACCCAGCCTGCTCGGCAAGAGCCCGGAGTTCCTTCCGAGTCATGCGAAAAGGCGATAGAAAGAGATCGGGAGGTACTTCCCCCAGCACTTCTCGAATCGACTCTCGGATCCGCTCACGCACCCGGGACGGCTGATTCCTGTAGCCGGTGCTGATCCCGATCCTCCCCCCGGGCTTCAGGATCCGATGGATCTGCCGGAGGGTTTCCTCCTTGTTGTCGATCCAGTGGAAAACGTAGTTCAGGTAGACCCGGTCGAAGGAAGCGCTTGCGAAAGAGGCGAGGTTGTCGGAGCCGGCTACCTGGAAGGAAAGGCCGGCCGTTTCTCTTCGCTTCGCGATTGCGATCCGGTGAACGGAAGGATCGATGCCGAGCACCGTCCCCTGTGGACCCACGAGCTTTGCCACATACTGCGCGAGCCTCCCGGTCCCGCAACCCAGATCCAAGACGGAATCGCCGGGCTGGATCGAGAGAAGCGAGATGAGCTTGCGCCCTTGAATCCATTGCGGCGTGCTCACCGCGTCATACTGGGCGGCGAGCTCCGCAGACTCCCTAGGGGGAGGCAGTGCGGCAGCGGCTTTGATTGAGCTCAGGCTGCCCGTGACACAAGCGATCGAGAGCAGTGCGGGGCGAACTTTCACGAAGAAACCTTCGCGCAACATCATGCGAAACCGCTTTCCGGCCGAGCTGCCTCGGCAAAAGCCGACTGTAGCCAGGCTCCAGGAGCCTCAATAGGCCTTTCCAAAAAGCACCCGATGTCTCGCAGGCTTTCCGGTGAACGGACAGATCCCTGTCGCGGAATCCTGGTCGAGGGGAATACAACGAATCGTGACCTTCTGCTCTTCGTGGATCTTTTCTTCCAGCGCGTCATCCCCCGCCCACGGGACTTCGGCGAACCCCCCGTGAATCTCGGGCTGTTCCGGGTCTCTCGGGGTAAAGAACTCGATAAACTCCGCGCGGGATTCGATGCGGCGGGTATGGGCCTTCCGAAAGTCATCCGCCCGCTTCCAGAATCCGTGCTGGATCTCGGTCAAGGTTTGCTCCGCCCCCTCCACGAACTGCTGCACCGACAAGGAAAGTCGTTCCCGAGGCGCCCGGTCCCGCCGACTGACCGAAACCGTTCCCCCGGCGACCTCCCGCGGGCCGACCTCTATGCGGATCGGAACCCCCTTTTTCACCCATTCCCAGCTTTTGGAACCCCCGGGGAGCGGGCGGGCGTCGATCTCGACGCGAAGAGGCTCCCCGGCATAGTTTCTCTGTGCGAGCTCCGCCGCCAGGCGCGAGCAGGCTTCCTCGACCGCCGCCCTCTCCTCCTCTCGCCGAATCAGCGGAAGGAGGACGATCTGCGTGGGTGCGACGCGCGGGGGTAGGGCCAGTCCATTGTCGTCGGAGTGGGCCATGATCAGGGTGCCCACCAGCCGAGTGCTCACTCCCCAGCTCGTCGTCCAGGCATGCTCTTGCCGGTCCTCCGGGGAAAGAAAGGCGATCCCGTTGGCGCGGGCGAAATTCTGCCCCAAAAAATGCGAGGTTCCCGCTTGGATTGCTTTTCGATCCTGGACCAGAACTTCGAGAGTCAAGGTTCGCACCGCCCCCGGAAATCGCTCGCGGGGCGTCTTCTCCCCGGCGACGGCCGGCAGCGCGAGCATCTCCCGAAGGAATCCTTCGTAGAGCCGCAGCATGCGGAGCGCCTCGGCCTCGGCTTCCTCCGCCGTCTGGTGCGCCGTGTGCCCCTCCTGCCACAGGAACTCGCTGGTCCGCAGAAAGAGCCTGGGCCGCAGCTCCCAACGCACCACGTTGGCCCACTGGTTGATCCGCAGGGGCAGATCCCGATACGATTGAATCCAGCGCGCGAAAGCCGCGCCGATGATCGTCTCCGACGTCGGACGGACCACCAGGGGCTCCGCGAGCGGCGCTCCCG
>JAQTUK010000220.1 GCA_028710285.1 Methylacidiphilaceae bacterium
CTGCAGGAAGACGAGCTGGCGTTCCCGCGCGCGGTCCGCGAGCACGCGGAGGATCCACAGCACCCCGTGGAGAGCCGCGAAGGCGGCCAGGAGGAGGCCGATGGTGCGGAGGATGGTGATGTGTTGGAATGCATCTGAGATTGAGCTTCTGTCTCTCATTGTCCACGATCCACTTGGCATTATCAATTCCTACCTCACCCTCTCCCACCATATCTCCCCGATCGGGACTCTCGTGGGAGTCTCCTCCGAGCTCTCCACCCTCCCCGTCACCACGGTGGCGAGGAATTCCACCAGCATCTTCCGCGTGAGCGGCTGCTTCCTCGTCGCTTCCGTGCTCCCCGGCGCTATCTCCTCCGCAATCGCCGCTTTCAGCTTCGTCGCCAGGTTCTCCGCTTCCTGCGCATTGATCACGCCCTCCTGCAGTCCGATGGTGAGGAGCGCCGATCCGAGGATCGCCGATCCCTCCTCCACGGAGACCTGCGCTCCCGGCGACCGCGTCTCTCCCTTGAGCATCTCCGGCGCATAGGTGAGCAGAGACAGGTTGTAGAGCGTCTCCCTGTCCTGCGAAGCGAAGAGTATGCGTTCCAAGAATCCCGCTCCGCGCGTCATGCCCGTGAGCGCATCCCGCGCGGCGCGCCGGTCGCCGCTCCCGGCTCCCCGGTTCGTTTCCCCCGCGAGCAGTTCCGTCGCCACCGCCTTCGCCGTCGCCGGCGGCCGGCACCGGAGCACTTCCAGCGTCCGGAGCAGTTCCGCGATCGTCACGGGTTTCTCCGGTCCCAGCCTCGCCTCTCCCGTCCTCACTCCATATTCCGTCGTCCCCTCCGTTCCCGTGAGGAGCCAGAGGGTCTTCCCGTCCCCGTTCACCGTTCCGAACTTGAGCAGGTGCGTCGCATCGGCGAAGAGCCTCGATCCCGGGGAGAGATCCACGAACATCACGTCCGCCTCCCGCTTCGTATCCTCGGTCAGACACGATCTCGCCGGGATCTCCGGGAGGAGCGTCATGAACGTCTCCTGCGTCTCCTCTGCCGGCGCAGTGTCGTACGAAACGGGCACCACCCCGATCTTCCCCGCCGAGAACGCTGTCCGTAGCAAGAGCGTCATTCCCTCCTCCTGCGTCATGCCAAGCGTTGCTCCGAATGTCCCCCGGAAGCTCCGGGGAAGTGCCGTGAACCTCATCAGCGTCCGGTACGGCTGCGCGTACCGGCTGCTCTCCCGGAGATCCGTGGGGAGCACCGATCCGCTTTCCAATGCTGTTTCCGTCGTTCCGAGTGCAGCTCCCGCCAGCAGCACCGCCTCCCCCCGTGTGATGGGGGACTTGAGGTCTGCGTACGATCCAAGCGACGTCTCCCGCGTCACCGGCAGTCCGATTCCGAGGAGCGAGTACACCGTCACCGCATCCGCGCTCAGCGGCACAAGCGGGAGATCCTTGAGCGTCACCCCTCCCTTCCCCGCTTTCACCAATGCCGCGACCAGGTCGGCCGGCGTTTGGAGCAGCGGGACGCACTGCGTCCTGGCGAGGAGGGTCAGGAACGCTCTCCTGCTCATCAGTGCTCCGTCCATGACGACGCCGTCCGCCGCCTTCTTCCCGAAGGAATCCTCCAGGAGTGAGAGCAGCTTCTCACTCTCGCTCTCCCCCGTGCCCTCTTCCTCGCCGATCGTGAGGCAGGGCCGGTGTCCGAGGAGCTTCCTGGGTCTGAACCCCATCGTCACCGCCGTATCGCTCTTCGATTCCACCATCACACCCGTCACCGCAGGAGTACTCAACTCCAGTCCCGCAAGCGCCGTACTTCCCTCGTCCGCCGTCACGGCGTACCCGTCCGTGCCCGATGGCGGCACGCCGATCTTCACCGTGCCGTCCGCCCCCACCGTTCCATTTCGAACCATCTCTCCGCTGCCGCTTCCATCGTTGCCGGTGACCGTCACCGTGAGCCCCTCGAAGCCCGTCACGACTTCCTTCCTGCTCTTCTTCCCGTCTCCGTTGCTGTCCCGGAACACGCTCACCGTCACGGTTCCCTCCGGTGGCGGGAGCGGCTCCTCCGGCACGGCGTTCTGATGGAGGATGTTCCAGGGAAGGCCGCCTCCTCCTTCCGGTGCGGGTGCCGCCGGCGGCGCCGGCGTATCGATCGTGAGGACGCACGAGGCATCGAGCGTGAACGACTGCTCCGTGCTCCACGCCGACTGCCGTAATCCCGTGTCGACGGCAGCGACGCTCCAGTAGTACGTATCGTCGCAGGGGATGCGGTTCAAGACCATTCTCTTGCTCTGCCCGTTCGGCATCAGTCTCGTGACGTAGTTCGGGCTCGCCGTCACCCCCGACACGATGTTGTTCGCAGCCGTCCCTGTTCCCACTCTGGGTTGGTACTGGAGCAGCTTCAGTGACGTCTCGGTGTCCGCCCCCGATCCCCACGTGAGCGTCACCGATCCGCTGCCGTGCCCCGTCGTTCCCAGCGTCACGTTGAAGTCAGACGAGGGTGCGGACGGCCGGTCGTTGGGGTCGGTGAGGGATTGGTTCGACGTGAAATGGCGGTTGGGGGCGCCCCAGCCGTCGTCTCTTTTACGCCCTTCAACGAAGTCCACATCCCCGTCTCCATCGAAATCCCCCATCACAACTATCATCGTTGGTTTTGTAAATT
>JAQTUK010000221.1 GCA_028710285.1 Methylacidiphilaceae bacterium
GCGCTCCACCTTGTCCTTTATCGCCCTCTCCCTTTCGAGCTGCTCCTTGCGCTCGCGCTCCGCGGCCTCCTTCGCCGCCTTGCGCTTCTCCTCCTCCTCGGCCTCCTTGTCGGCCATCAGCTTCTCTTCGAGCTCGAGGAGCTTCCTTTCAAGGCGGATGTGGGCGCCGGGCTCGAGCAGCATCGCCCTCGCGCCCTTGAGGTCCTCGGGATAGCGGTTCTCCTTCTCGAGCGTCTCTATCCTCGGGACGAGGGCGTTGAGCTTCTGGAGCTCCTCCATGAACATGCCGAAGGCCTTGTCTATGGTCTCAAGGTCCCCTCCCATCGAATCGTTGAGGCGTGAAACGTCGTATCCCTGCTCCTGGTAGCGGTCCATCTTGGTCCTGAAAACGGCCTTGCGCCGGATCGTTTCCTCCTCTATCCCCTGAATCGCTATCTCCAGCTTCTGGATGACCCCCGGGTCCCGCAGGTTGTTGGAAATGGTGTCTATCTGCTGGGCAAAGGTCCTGTCAAGCTTCGCAACCCTTTCGGAGAGCGTCTTGAGCTTCCTCAGGTCCTCCTCGAACTTGAGGAACGCGCCCTGTATGGTCTGCAGGTCAGAATCCATGACCTTCTCCACGGAAGCTGTGTTGTATCTGTCGGCCTTCCAGCCTTCGAGTATCTTGACGAATTCCCCGCGTTGGGAGCCTATCTTCTGCTCCAGCGAGAGTATCTCCTGCTCTATGGCCGCAATCCTGTCGGGGTCCATGAGCCCCTTGCGGACCTCCTCGATATCTGTCTCGAAGGCCTTGTCGAGCGTGTCCAGCTTCTCGTTGAACATGCGCAGGACCTCTAGGTCTTCCGAATAGTGCGTGACGGCCTCCTCCAGCTCTCCGAGCGAGGCCGGCGGCTTGTCGAAGCGCACCGTCGAGAATCCGTCGTTCTTCCACCCCTCCACCTTGTTGAGCAGCTCCTTGCGCTTGTCCGCCGCCGCCTTCTCGAGCTCCTTGAGCCCCGCCTCTATCTCCTCAATGGCGTCCGGGTCCGTGCAGCGGGCCTTGAGGGCGTCCGCCTGCTGGGCGAACACCCTGTCCACGGCGTCTATCCTGTCGACGAGCGTCTGCAGGGAGGTCAGGTCCGTCTCGAACACATCGAAGACCGACTTGATCTCCCCGAGGTCCATCTTCATGACGGCCTCGAGCCTTGAAACGGATATTCCGAGGCTGCGGTACTCCTCGAGCTTGGTCGCGAACTCCTTGCGCTTCGCCTCTATGGCCTCCAGCTCCCCATAATGGGCGCGGGCCTTCTCGAGCCTCTCCTCGAGGGCCTTCACGACCTGCGATTGTCCCTCGACGGTGTTGGAATCGCCGGGAAGCGTTTCCTTCCTCGGGGCAGCCTCGGCAGCCTTCTCCTTGGGCCCCTTCATCTGGGCCTTGAGCTCGCTTTCCTTGACTGCGATCTCCTGGACGCGGCGGGCTATCTCGCCCTCCCTTGCGGCGACCTTCTCCTCCCGCGCGGCCAGGGCCGCCTCCTTTTCGCGGACGGCGTCCTCCCTCTCCCGCAGGTCGTCTATCTTCTTCCTTACCGCTTCCTTGGACTTTTCATCGGAGGCCGTGGGCTGGACGATCTTCTTCTTGAAGAGCGACCCCGATGCGAGGATTATGTTGAATGTCCGCATTACCAGGTTCCCTTCTAGGGTTATTCGGCCCATTATTGCATAGTGCATTATTTAAGTTTTGGCCGACTGTCATTTTATATCGGTAAAAGACCCCGGAATCCCCATTATGGGCCTTTTTCGGCTCAATAAAGGTGCGCCCGCGCCCGTTTTTGATACCTAGCGTACCAGGAGGAACGCATACCTGTTCATCGTCTGCCTGTAGTCCGTCAGTACCTCGATTGGATATCCGATGGCCCTCACGGTCTCGAACACGTCCACGGCCATGGCGTCCGCCGAGGGCCTTGCCCCCTTCTTGTTGAGGCAGTCCCTCCTCGTCCCGGTGCATTCCTTGCAGAGCCCGCACGAATCCATCGGGAGCAGGAAGGCCTTCCTGTTGCCGGCGAGAAAGACCTCGCGCTCGAGCTCCCGCAGCTTCCGGTTCACGCCGGCGCTCCATTCGTGCCTGTCCTCCGGTTTCCGGACCTTCTTTGCGAAATGGAACACAACGGCCTCCTCGTAGTCCCTGAAGAAGCGCTCGCATTCCTCGACGGACGGCACCTCGGGGGGGCAGCAGCCCGACTTCCCGTAATTGCCGCAGCCGAAGACGCATTTCATGCGCACCCATTGCGCCACGACTATCTTCGCGGGGTCTATCCATTTGAAGTCGGCATAGCCCCTCTTCCTGAACAGCGCCTCCAGCTCCTTCCTCGTTGACATCGCATCGCCCCTTCGAAGCGGGATGCCTCTGCGTCCCAAAATAACTTATGTCGGCTTTTCGATGCCATCTCAACAACAATGCGAGGGTTGCCGAGCCCGGAAAAGGCGCGGGACTTAAGATCCCGCTCCGCAGGGATCCGCAGGTTCAAATCCTGCCCCTCGCACTCACCAACAGGGGTTATAGATAGAACACGAGAGATTGGACTGGTATTTAAACCCCTATACTATCGGTAATATTTCCGTATATCCGAGAGTACGACCCCTCGATAAAAGAATTTA
>JAQTUK010000222.1 GCA_028710285.1 Methylacidiphilaceae bacterium
CCAACACCTCCTCGATCTCCCAGGCCGCCGCCGTCGCCGCCCTCAACGGCCCGGAAGACGACATCGAAATCATGCGCAACACCTACCGCGAACGCCGCGACCTCGTCGTCGCCATGCTGAACGACGCCCCCGGCCTCACCTGCACCACCCCCGAAGGCGCCTTCTACGTCTTCCCCTCGATCCACGGCTGCCTCGGCAAAACCACCGCCGCCGGCACCAAAATCACCGACGACGAAGCCTTCGTCACCGCCTTGCTCGACGAACAAGGCGTCGCCACCGTCCACGGCTCCGCCTTCATCTACCCCGGCTACTTCCGCGTCAGCTACGCCACCTCCACCGAAGCCCTGCGCGAGGCATGCACGCGGATTCAGAAGTTCTGTTCGGATATGAAGTAAGCAAGTCGTAGGATGGGCAGAGCCCTCGCGAAGCCCATCACGTTCCAGTCGTAGGATGGGCAGAGCCCTCGCGAAGCCCACCACTCTCTAATCACCAATAAAACAAGTCAATCAAGCCGTTCTTTTTTATAAAAAAGAACCAAAAAATTTTTTCGAATTGGGACTGGGGCTTCGGCTTCGCTTCAATCCAATAGACGCATTGCACCCCGCCGACCGCCCGGCGACCCTATTGCCCCACACCACCCCCGATTAAAAAAAGCAAGTTGTAGGATGGGCAGAACTCTTGTGAAGCCCATCACTCTCTAATCACCAACAAAACAAGTCAAGCAAGCCGTTCTTTTTTAACAAAAGAACCCGCCCCATGTCCGAAGCCAAAATTTTTGAGATCTCCCCTGATTGTCCCGCCCGCACAGCAAATGAACCGCCAGCATTTCGCCCTCCTCCCGTCGATGGATCAATCCCATAGCCCCACCACCACCCCCGATTAAAAAAAGTTTTTTGCTTCTTTTTTACCAAAAAAGAAGTCTCCCCTTCCCTTACCTCGCTTTCCCTCCCCTTACCTCGCCTTCCCCAGCCCACACCCACCCTTGCCGTCCGCCCCCACTCCCCCTACAAGAACAAACAACGAACATTAACCGCCCATAAACCCCGACTCGACGCAAGTTATTTTTTCTCGCAAAACTTGATCTGGTAGCGATTGCGCGATGCCCTCCCAATATGTTGTTATGCCCCCCTGCCGAACCGATTGGAGTCTCCGCTGCAATGAACGCCATGTCCCGTGCCGACCAGGCTCTGCTTGAGCCCACGCTGCTCGAAACCGATATTCAGCTGCAAGGCGGCCACCAGATCAAGGTGGATCGTTCGCGCGATGCTCTCCTGACCGATTTCGGCCGCGCCACGCTCGACGATCGTTATCTGATGCCCGGCGAATCCTATCAGGATCTGTTCGCCCGCGTCGCCTCCTATTATGGCGACGATCAGGCCCACGCCCAGCGCCTCTACGATTACATCAGCAAGCTCTGGTTCATGCCCGCCACCCCCGTTCTGTCCAACGGCGGCACCTCGCGCGGCCTGCCGATTTCCTGCTTCCTCAACGAAGCGTCGGACAGTCTGGAAGGCATCGTCGATCTCTGGAACGAAAACGTCTGGCTCGCCTCCAAGGGCGGCGGCATCGGCTCCTATTGGGGCAATCTCCGCTCGATCGGCGAAAAAGTCGGCCAGAACGGCAAAACCTCCGGCGTCGTCCCCTTCATCCGCGTGATGGACAGCCTCACCCTCGCCATCAGCCAGGGTTCGCTCCGCCGCGGCTCGGCAGCGGTCTACCTGCCCATCTCCCACCCGGAAATCGAGGAATTCATCGAAATCCGCCGCCCCACCGGCGGCGATCCCAACCGCAAAGCCCTCAACCTCCATCATGGCATCCTGATCTCGGATGCGTTCATGCGCGCCGTCGAAGCCGACGACAAATGGTCCCTCACCTCCCCGAAGGACGGCGCCCACGTCCGCCACATCTCCGCCCGCGCCCTCTGGGTCCGCATCCTCACCGCCCGCATCGAAACCGGCGAGCCCTACATCATCTTCTCCGATCACGTGAACAACGCCCGCCCCGAACACCACAAACTCGCGGGTCTCGAAGTCAAAACCTCCAATCTCTGCGCCGAAATCACCCTCCCCACCGGGCTCGACCAGCACGGCCAGCAACGCACCGCCGTCTGCTGCCTGTCCTCGATCAACCTCGAAACCTGGCTCGAATGGCACGAAAACCCCCAGTTCATCGAGGACGTCATGCGCTTCCTCGACAATGTGCTGCAGGATTTCATCACCCACGCCCCGGACAGCATGGCCCGCGCCAAATACGCCGCCATGCGCGAACGCTCGGTCGGCCTCGGCGTCATGGGCTTCCACTCCTTCCTCCAGGCCCTCAACATCCCCTTCGAATCCGCGATGGCAAAAGCCTGGAACATCAAAATCTTCAAACACATCCGCACCGGCGCCGACCTCGCATCGAAAACCCTCGCCAAGGAACGCGGCCCCTGCCCCGACGCGGCCGATTACGGCCTCATGGAACGCTTCTCCAATAAAATGGCAATCGCCCCCACCGCCTCCATCTCCATCATTGCCGGCAACTCCAGCCCCGGCATCGAACCCATCGCCGCCAACGTCTTCCTCCAAAAAACCCTCTCCGGCAGCTTCTCCGTCCGCAACCGCCACCTTCAGCAACTCCTGGC
>JAQTUK010000089.1 GCA_028710285.1 Methylacidiphilaceae bacterium
GACCTCGGTGGCGCGCGACGAGCTTCCGGATGGCGGGGCCTCGGTGTGGGCCGCCACGATTCGAGCGGTTCGGGAGCGCAATCCCGACACGCGCATCGAGGTCCTGATTCCCGATTTCCGCGGAAGGCGGGATGATCTCCTCCTGGTCCTCGCGGCCAGGCCCGACATCGTCAACCACAATGTGGAAACCGTCCCCCGCCTGCACCGGCTGGTGCGTCCGCAAGCCCGCTTTGAACGGTCTTTGGAAGTGCTTCGCACGGCAAAACAGGAGGGCTTTCCCGCGAAGACCGGCTTAATGCTCGGGATCGGCGAGCGGGAGGAAGAGATCGCTTCGACCTTGAGCCAGATCGCAGCCCTCGGCATCGACATCCTCACTCTCGGTCAATACCTGCGGCCTTCGGTCCACCATTTGCCGATCGATCGCTGGGTAACGCCCGAGGAGTTTGCCTCCTGGAAGCAGTTTGCTCTCCATCTCGGCTTTCGTTTCGTCGAATCGGGGCCGCTCGTGCGCAGCTCCTATCATGCCGAAGAACAGGTAATCTGAACGTCTCCCTTCGACAATCAGGGAGCTCGTTCGGCGCTCAATGCTTGGCGAGCGAGATCGTCACCCCTGCGATCACCAGAAGTCCGATCAAGGCGTAGAGCCAAACGAGAGTCCCCTCTTGGACCGGGCCGGTGCGCCCGGTGGGGCCAAAGCTGGATCGCCCGCGGATCTTCCCCCGCTTCAAGAAGCCGTCGTACCGGCGCTGGAGAAGATAGGTCTCGGTTTGTCGCATCGTATCGAGCATGACGCCGACGACGATCAGTAGACTGGTTCCACCGAAAAACTGCGCCGTGATGGCCGGAATGCCCAAGAGGCTCTGGACGAGCATCGGCAATACCGCCAGTGCCGAGAGGAAGGCCGCGCCAGCCAGTGTCAACCGGGTCATGGAGAAATCGAGGAACTCCGCCGTGGGCTGCCCTGGACGAATCCCGGGAACAAATCCGCCATGCTTCTTCAAGTCGTCGGCGATCTGAACCGGGTTGAATTGCGTCGCCACCCAGAAATAGGAGAAGAAGAAGATCAAGAGCACGGTAATGCCATAATAGAGGCCGCCCGCGGAGAGCGAGGTCGCGAAGCGCGCGGCCGCAGGCGAATTCGGGAAGAGGAAGCCGATGATCGTCGAAGGAAAGAGCAGAAGCGCCTGAGCGAAGATCAGCGGCATCACGCCGGCGTAATTGACCTTGAGCGGCAGGAAGGTGCTCTGTCCTCCATAGACCCTGTTGCCCCGAACCTGCTTTGCGTAGTGGACCACGATCTTGCGCACCCCTTGGGTCATGGCGACGGTGGCTGCGACGACTCCGAAGAGAAAGACAAGGAGGAGAGCGACGAGCAATGGGCTGGAGGCCGAAATGCTCGAAGGGGAAACGAGCTTCGACCATGCCTGCAAGAGCGCCGCCGGGAGGCGAGCCAGGATGCCGATCGTGATGATCAGGGAGACGCCGTTGCCAATGCCCTTGTCCGTGATCTGCTCTCCCAGCCACATCAGCAGCATCGTCCCCGAAGTCAAGCTCAGCACGGTCATCAGCCGGAAGGCCCAGCCAGGGTCAGGAACCAGAGGAACACCCAGCCGTTCGATCACCGCGGTGATCCCGTGAAGGAGCGGGATGCTTTCGGGATTTTCAAAGCCGACCGCCAGCAAGTAGCCCTGGAAAACACAGAGCAATCCGGTGAGTACCCGTGCGTACTGCGTCAGCTTTTCCCTCCCGCCCTCCTCGCGAGCGAGTTTTCCGAGGATTGGCAGGACGGTCGTCAGCAGCTGAATCATGATGCTCGCGCTGATGTACGGCATGACGCTCAGCGAGAAGAGAGCGCAATTCTCCAGCGCTCCTCCGCTGAAAAGGTTGAGCATCCCGACCACCGAGCCCTGCGCTTGCTGGTCGATGACCGTCCGAAAGTATTCGCTGAGCACGTGTGGATTCACGCCGGGACAGGGGACGGCAGAGCCCAGGCGGACGACGACGATCACCGCCAGGGTAAAAAGAATCCTTTGGCGCAGCTCGGGAAGCTTAAAGCAGTTAACAAAGGCCGAAAGCATCGTGTTCTTTTCTATCGCAGCCTCGTCCGAAAACTAGAGAGCTTTCGGAGATGCCAGTGCCGGGCGTCGTTTCAATCGAATGCCTCGCCCCCTTAAGGAAGAGGGCCTAGGAGAGGATTTCGATCTTTCCTCCGGCCGCTTCTACCTTCGCGCGCGCCGAGGCGCTCGCGGCGTGGACAACGAGGGTGATTGCGCGGGCGATCTCGCCGTCGCCCAACAGCTTCACTCCGTCCCAATGACCCTTGACGAGCCCCGCCGCACGCAGCGCCTGCGGATCGATACGGTCGCCGGGCACCTTCTCCAAATCACGGAGATTGACCGGGGCGTAGGTGGTGGCGAAGCGGGCGTTATTGAAGCCTCTGCGGGGAACCCGTCGGATGAGAGGCATCTGCCCCCCCTCGAATCCGATCCGTATGCTTCCCCCGGAACGGGCCTTCTGTCCTTTATTCCCTTTTCCGCTCGTCTTCCCATGACCCGAGCTCTCTCCGCAACCGAGCCGTTTTCTTCTGTGCCGGGCTCCTGGCCTGGGGTGTAAATCGTGCAATCTCATGCGAACTCCTACGCTTTCGTTCCTACCGCTTGATCCTGCGCCTTTTCACTCTCGTTCTTGGACACACTCTTCCCACGCAGGTGGAGTACCTCGTCAGGCGAGCGGAGTTGACGCAGGGCGAATAAGGTTGCCTTGGCGACATTGTTGGGGTTGCTCGAACCGAAGGACTTCGTCAGGACATCCTTGACTCCGGCCGCCTCGAGAACCGCTCGAACGGTCAGCCCGGCAATGATGCCCGTTCCCGGGGAGGCGGGCTTGAGAAGAACCCTTCCCCCGTCGTATTCCCCGATGGATTCGTGAGGAATCGTCTGTCCTCGCAGGACGACGGGGTCCATCTGCTTGCGCGCGCTTTCGGTCGCCTTTTTGACCGCATCGGCGACTTCATTCGCCTTGCCGAAGCCAACGCCGACTTTACCCTGGCGGTCGCCGACCACGACCAGAGCCCCGAAACTGTAGCGCCGTCCGCCTTTGACGACCTTGGCACACCGGTTGACGTGGACGACGCGGTCCATCAGCTCCCCGGCAACCGCTTCCCGGCGTTGGCCATCCGGACCGCCGCGACGCGTCCGGCGCCTTCCGCGCGGCGCGGGTCGCTCCGAAGGGGTCGCTGCCGCTGCCCGTTCCGATTCCCGAGCCGTCGGCGGAGGCGTGGCTACGGCGGAGGCGGCCGTCGTCGCGCCGGCTTGATTCTGCGGCGCGCTCTCCTGCGTTGTCTGGTCGCTCGTCCGCGGTTGTGATGTTTCCATGCTTTCTTGATCCGATCCGGTCAATAATTAGACTGATTCCTCAGAATGCCAACCCTGCTTCTCGGGCGGCCTTCGCCAAAGCCTCGACCTTTCCGTGATAGAGGAAGCCGCCGCGATCGAAAACGATGGTTTGGATCCCCTTTTGCTTTGCCTCCTCGGCCAGGCGCGCGCCGATCTTCGACGCCCCCGCCACGTTGGCTCGCAGCCCGGCAAGATCCTTCTGGCGCGTCGAAACGAAAGCCAGGGTCTTGCCCTCTTGGTCGTCGATCACCTGCGCGTAGATGTGTTGCCCGCTGAAGTGCACCGATAGCCTCGGCCTTGCGCCCGAACCAACCACCTTCCGACGCGTGCGCCGGTGGCGCCGATCCCTCATCTCCCTTCGTCCATGACGCATAGCTTCTTCTCCGTCCCTGTCTTACGCTACTGATTCTCTTCCCCTACTTACCCTGGGCGGTCTTCCCCGCTTTTCGCCGGATTTCCTCGCCCACGTAGCGGACTCCTTTTCCTTTATATGGCTCGGGAGGATAGAAGCGGCGAATCTCGGCTGCCACCTGACCGACCAGGCACTTGTCGATGCCTTCGATCAATAGTTTGGTGTTCTCGTTTGCCGTGATGCGGATTCCCTCAGGAATGGGGTAGACGACCGGGTGCGAGAAACCCAGGCTCAGCGTAAGATCCTTCCCTTGCACCGCGGCACGGAATCCGACTCCGTGAATTTCCAGCGCCTTCTGAAAACCAGTGTGAACGCCCGTCACCGCGTTGCAGAGGAGGGTGCGGTGCAATCCATGGAGGGCACGGCTTGCCCTCTCTTCGCTGCGGTTCTCCACCGAGAGAGTTCCCTCGGCCAGAGATGCCGCCAAGCAGTCCGGGAGCCGGTGCGACGCCTTTCCCTTAGGCCCCTCGACGGATACCGCGTTGTCCTCTATGGCGATCTTGACCCCAGCGGGTACCGGGATCGGCTTTCTTCCGACTCGTGACATGATCCGGGCTTCTCCTTTCTTCCTTTGCGGGGATCCTGCTACTCTACGGCGAGCAGCAACTCCCCTCCCACATTGGCCCGCTTCGCCCGGTGGCCGGCAAGGATTCCCTTCGGGGTCGAAAGGATGCAGAGCCCAAGGCCGCCCAAGATGCGCGGCACTTCCTTTGCTCCGACATAGCGGCGACAGCCCGGACGGCTGATGCGACGCGCCTTGCGGAAGGGCGTCACTTCGCGAAGAAGAAGACGCAGCTTCCGCACCCCCTTCCGGACGGAAACGACCTCAAATTTCTCCAAGTATCCTTCCTCCACCAGCACGCGCGCAACCGCCTCTTTGATTTTTGAATGAGGAAGCACAACTTCCGGCTTGCTGGCTCTCTTGGCGTTTTGCAGTGCCGAGCACAAATCGGCTAACGGATCTGTTTGCACGTCGATTCCTTTACCAGCTGGCCTTGGTTACCCCAGGGATCTCCCCCCAGGAGGCGAGTTCCCGAAACATGATTCGACTCACTCCGAACTTGCGCAGATACGCGCGCCGGCGACCCGAAAGCCGACAGCGGTTGTATCGGCGGGTGCGGAACTTCGGTGTCCGCTTCTGCTTTGCCACCCATGCCTTTGTCGCCATATCCTTCCTCCCGTTAAGCCGTCGCCGCTGCCGTTGCCGCCGCCGTCACAGGCTCCTTGCGCGCTCCAATGAACGGCAGCCCGATTCGGCTCAGCAGATCGCGCGCTTCTTCCTTCGAGCGAGCGGTCGTCACAATTGTGACATCAAATCCGAACGTGCGCTTGATCGTTTCGAGCTCGATTTCCGGGAAAACGCTGTGATCCGGAATCCCGAACGTGTAGTTGCCGCCGCCGTCGAAGCCTCGCGGGGAAAGCCCGCGGAAGTCCCGAACACGCGGAAGGGAAGCCCAGATCAACCGCTCGACAAACTCGTACATCCTTCTGCCGCGAAGCGTGACCTTGCAGCCGATCTCCTGACCCTGACGCAGCTTGAAGTTGGAGATGCTCTTCTTGGCTTTCGTCTTGACGGGCCGCTGCCCCGTGATCGCCTCCAGGGCGTGGATCGCGTCCTCTAGCGCCGTCTTTAGCTCCGGGGAGGATCCCACGCAGCAATTGAGGACGATCTTCTCCAGCCGGGGCACCTGATTGACATTGGCGTAACCTCTTGCCTCCCGCATCTGCGGCAGGATCTGCTCCCGATACGTTTTCGCGAAAACCGACGGTTCACTCATGAGTGCGCGCCCTCCTTCTCCGAAGCGGCCGTTGCGCGACGCCGCCCGCTCGCCTGGTGCCTCGACAGGAGCATGACATTGGAAAGAGCGATCGGCGCCTCCCGCTCCACAAATCCACCCTGTGGATTCTCCTGGCTCGGGCGGGTCGCCCGCTTGGTGAGATTGATTCCCTCAATCACGACACGGTTCTCCTTCCGCAGCACCCGGAGCACCTTGCCGGTCTTTCCTCTTTGCGTCCCGCTCACGATTGCGACCTCGTCGCCCCGCTTGATGTGAAAGACGGACTGCGGCGCGAGCTGTTTTCTACCACCAAATGGCTTCATACGACCTCTGGAGCAAGGGAGACGATCTTGATGAAGTTCTTATCGCGCAGCTCACGGGCGACGGGCCCGAAGACGCGCGTTCCCCGTGGATTCAGATCCTTGTCCACGATGACCACGGCATTCGTATCAAATCGAAGGTAGGAGCCGTCGGGCCGGCGAATCGGATGCTTGGTCCGCACCACGACGGCGCGAACGACTTCGCTTTTTTTCACGGTCCCGTCCGGCGCCGCCTCCTTCACGGTGGCCGTGATGAGGTCTCCCACGCGGGCGGTCAGGCATTTGCGCCCGATCACGCCGATCATCGTGGCCCGGCGTGCCCCCGTATTATCCGCCACCTCGATCCAAGAACGGAGTTGGATCATACCGCTCCTTCCTGTCGAGCCGACCGGACGATTTCCACCAGCCGCCAGCACTTCAGCCGGCTTAACGGTCGCGCCTCTTGAATTCTCACCCAGTCTCCCGGCCTGGCGACACTCCCTTCATCGTGCGCATAGAGCTTCTTGTGCCTGCGGACGATTTTCCGATAGAGAGGGTGCGCCACGCGCTGCTCCACGCTCACGGCAATCGTCTTCTGCATATTCACAGAGACGACTTGCCCCGTGCGCATTCTTCCCTTTTGTGAGCCCTCCGCCTGCGGAATCGTCCTGGGCTGCTGCGCGGGAACGACCGGCGGTGCCTTTTGGACGGCTCGCGCGGCTGGCTTGCCCTTTTTGGACGCGTTCTTTTTGGACGCAGTCTTTTTGCGACTTTGGGTCTTCACGCTTTCTCCTTCTTCTTGCTTTCCCGCTTCTCTATGGTGTCGATCCCAAGTTCCGCTTCCCGGAAAAGAGTTTCCACGCGGGCGACGAGTTTCCGCAGTTCTGGCAGGCGGCTCGGCTTTTCCAACGAGCCCGCCGATTGCTGCAGGCGCAGACGGAAAAGCTCCTCCCGGGCATCTGCTCCCTTGGCCGCCAGCTCTTCCCTGGATAAGGCACGGAGTTGAGTCGTCTTCATGCTCGCAAGGTCCTTTCGCGACTGATGAAACGAGTGTAAACCGGGAGCTTGGCGGCGGCGAGCCGGAACGACTCGCGGGCCGTCTCCTCCGTCAAGCCGTCGAGCTCAAAGAGCACATTGCCGGGACGTACAACGGCTACCCAGAACTCCGGCTGCCCCTTTCCCTTTCCCATCCGGGTCTCCGGGGGGCGGGACGTGACCGGCTTGTCCGGAAAAATCCGGATCCAGAGCTTTCCCTTCCGCTTCGCATGCCGGGTAATCGCCACGCGGGCCGCCTCGATCTGCGTGTTGGTGATCCATGCGCGCTCCATAGTCTGGAGGGCGTAAGCGCCGAAAGCGATTGTCGTTCCCCGGCTCGCGTTGCCGGCGCGGCTTCCCCGCTGACACTTTCGATATTTTACGCGTTTAGGTAAAAGAGCCATGATTTGCCGCTGCTCCTAAAATCCCCCTCCCACCGTTTCCTCTTTTCGGGAGAGCCACACCTTCACTCCAATCTTGCCGGCGATCGTCCGCGCTTCGGCAAACCCATAGTCGATATCCGCCCGGAGGGTGTGAAGAGGAACTTTCCCTTCCCGATATCCATCGACCCGGGCGATCTCCGACCCTCCCAGCCTTCCGGCGCAACGGACGCGGATCCCCATGGCTCCCGCTTCCCTGGCCATCTGCATGGCCTTTTTCATCGCCCGCCGATGGGAAATGCGGCGTTCGATCTGCAGAGCGATGTTCTCGGCGACGAGCTGGGCGTCCAACTCCGGACGCTTCACCTCCTTCACATCGACAAGCACCTCGCGGTCCTTCTGCACCAGCCGCTGAATTTCCTCCCGCAGCTTGTCGAGCTCCGCCGCCTTGCGTCCGATCACCAGCCCCGGACGGCCCGTGTGGATGTTGACCCGCACTCGGTTGCCGGCCCGCTCGATGACGACCTTGGAAATCGCAGCGGTCGCCAGCTTTCTCTTAATGAGGCGGCGAATATGAAAATCCTCCGCGATGTACTCCGGGAAAGACCGCTTGTCCGCATACCAGATCGACCGCCACTGGCGGTTCACCGGAAGCCGAAAGCAGAGGGGATTAACTTTTTGACCCATATCGTTGCCTATTTCTCTTCCTTCTGTTCCAAGACAATCCGGATGTGGCTTGTCCGCTTGTGGATCGGACCTGCGCTGCCCCTCGCCTTGGGCTGGAAACGCTTGATCGTCGCCGCCTCTCCGATCAGGGCTTCCTTCACGAAGAGATCTCCTCGGTGGAGGCTATGGTTGTTCTCCGCGTTCGCCACCGCGGAGGCCAGGGTCCGCCGGATGTGACGCGCCCCCTCCTTCGGGTAGTGCGCCAGCGCCGCCAGGGCGTCCTCGGCAGCCATGCCCTGGATGCTCCTGGCCACGTCACGCAGCTTGAAGGCAGACATGCGAACGAAACGGTTGATGGCCTTTACTTGCATAGAACTAACCTCGTGAACGGACTGCGCCCCTCCCTACTTGGCCGTCGCCTTCTCCGTATGCGTTCCGTGTCTTTTGAAGATCCGGGTAGGAGAAAACTCTCCCAGCCGATGGCCCACCATGTTTTCGGTGATGTAAACGGCATGAAAGGTCTTGCCGTTGTGAACCAGGAAGGTGATGCCGACAAAATCCGGGATGATCATCGACCGTCGCGACCAGGTTTTGATCGGCTTCTTCGACGCGGATTTGAGGGTCACGCTCACCTTCCGAAGAAGGTGATCATCGACAAACGGCCCCTTTTTTAAACTACGACCCATGAACTTCTCCCTCTATTTCTTCCGCTTCCGGGTGCGCCGCTCCAGAATGAAACGATTGGACTGCTTATTATGTCGGCGGGTCTTCTTCCCCTTGGCCAACTTCCCCCAAGGGGACTTGAGCTGCTGCCTTCCCCCACCGCCCTTGCTCTTCCCCTGCCCCCCCCCGTTCGGGTGGTCGACGGGATTCATGGCGACACCGCGGACGTGCGGCCGCCTGCCCATCCAGCGGGTGCGTCCCGCTTTTCCGAGCGAGACATTGAAATGGTCGGCATTGCTCACCTGGCCAATCGTCGCGTAGCAACTCTCTACGATTCGTCGCACCTCCCCGGAAGGAAGCCGAACCAATGCGTATCCCTGATCCACTCCCATCAGTCGCGCACCCGCTCCGGCTGCGCGCACCAGCTGCCCTCCCCGGCCGGGGGTCAACTCGATGTTATAGATCGCAGTTGCCGCCGGAATCTTTCCCAAAGGCAGGGCGTTTCCGGGCTTGGCCGGGGCATCCGGGCCACTCACGACCGGATCCCCTACCTTGAGCTCCAGAGGAGCAATGATATAGCTCTTCTCTCCGTCGCTGTACCGGAGAAGCGCGATTCGACTCGTCCGGTTCGGATCGTATTCGATGCTCTCTACGATCGCCTTTACCCCATGCCGTTGCCGCCGGAAGTCGATCAGCCGATAACGCCGCTTGTGGCCGCCGCCGCGATGGCGCGCCGTTACCCGCCCGTAGCCGTTTCGGCCGCCCTTCTTGTGAAGCGGCACCGTAAGCGAGCGCTCGGGTTCGTCCTTGGTGATATCCGCAAACGAGTCGAGCTGCGTATAACGCAGCGTAGGCGTCAGCGGACGAAACTCTTTGAGGGCCATCGCCGTTTCCTTTCTCTATGCCGTTAAATCCAGCTTTTCTCCGGGAGCCAGCGTCACGATCGCTTTTTTCCGCGTCGAGCTCTTCCCGATTCTCCCCACTCGCCCGCGCCGAACCTTGCCTGGCGAGCGCAGGGTATTCACCGCCACGACCTTCTTCGAGAAGGCTTTCTCCACTGCCTTCCGAATCTCTTGCTTGGTCGCATCGCGGGCGACTTCAAAAAGGTACTGGTTGTGCTCCTCCCCCAGGATGGTGGCCTTCTCCGTCATCCAGATATGCCGCAAAATCGTCCGATGGTCTCTCATGACTGCTTGCCTCCGTTACCCAGGCGCTGGTCGAGCAGAGAAAGAGCCGGCTGCTCCAGCACGATCCGGTCTGGCCAGAGCAGATCCTCGGCGTTGACCTCCGCCGCGGGCACGACGGCGATGAGGGGATGGTTCCGCGCCGCGAGCCACACTGGCGACTCCTTCTTCTCGACGATGATCAGCAGTGTCTCCTTCCGGTTCCAGGAGTCGAGCTTTTGCAGGAGCTCCTTCGTCTTGGGCTGCGCCAACGCGATGGGCTCCGAGAGGAGAACAGCCCCTTCGACGATGCGCCCGCTGAGCGCCTTTAACAGGGCGAGCCGCTTCACCTTTTTGGGCAACTTCTTCGAAAAATCCCTTGGCTGAGGTCCGAAGACCACCCC
>JAQTUK010000090.1 GCA_028710285.1 Methylacidiphilaceae bacterium
CCTTGGTGTTCGCCTGCACCGGAATCCCCTGGTCCTCCAACCGCTTGATCAACTCCGCCACCTGCGAATTCTGGCCCGAACCGCCTGCCGTACCCGAAGAATCCGACCCGGCGGACGCTTCCGCGGCAAGCGCCGCAGTGGCCAACCCAGCCCCCAAAAGCCAGACAAACGCAAAAACCACGACTTTCCCGCGCCTCGTCCGTTTCATCCTCCTCCTTCTCCTCTGCTCGCAGATGCCCGATCGGATACCGGCTCCATCAGGGTGTGGCAGGTCCAATCGCCGATGGAGAAAGCAGAACTCGTGCCATTTTTCTCTTGGGCGGCGGATTGGCGCTAAAAGCTGTAAACGGCCTCCAGCCCTGCGAAAAAGAAGGGACCGCTGGAAGTTCCGACGAGCCCATTCCCGGCTAGGCCGACGTCGGCCGGAGGAATGCCGTTGGCCGGAGCGTAATAGTTCATCATGTTGTTGCCCCAATCCATGCGGGCTTCCATCCGCACCATGAAGTTGTCCGCCAGGTCAAAGCGGAGGGTCATCGTTGCGCTGTAAAGGTTGGTCGGAGCGATCATCCCCTCGAGGTAGCTATTCCAAGAAGCCTGCAGCCACTGCTCCCGAACCGCTAAGCTGACCAGGGGATTGAATCGATAAATCTGGTAGAGCCCGACGCCCATCCAGTTGGTCGGACCTCCGTAACCGGAGGAATAGGGAAAGAGAGGGAAGATCCCCAGGGCGGTTTGCGTGGCGGGGCTCAAGCCCGTGATTCCCGCCGGAGCGACAGCATTGTTGTAAAAGCCTCCGATGAGCTCATAGGCAAGCTGTAAGCGCCTCCGGTAGACGAAGGGGGGAGTCCAGATTCCATAGTCGTTGAACTCCATGTAGGTTCCGGGAGCGTTGTAGGGTCCGGAGACAATGTCTCCGGCCGCGTAAGCCCCGGGATAGAAGGCGCCGCCCACCGTTCCGGGCGAAGTGCCGAAACCGGGGGGATTCGTTCCGTGCGGTCCATAGAGCATCCCATAGGTCGTGACGAAGCTCTTGTCGGTCGAGGCGTAGTCGACGTTGAATGTCAGAAGAAAGTTCGAGAGGCCGCTAATCGAGTTGTTGACCATCCCAAAAAAAGGGTATCCACCTCGGCCGGTGTTAAATCCTCCGTCGGTCACTCCTCCTCGGACCGTCCAGTGATCGTCCACGCGGAAGAGAAACTGAGTTCCCACCAGCACGAATGGCTCGACGTTGTTGAAGAAAAGACCGTAGCTCATGTTGAAGTTCGCAGGCCTCTCCAAAACCTCGAGACCGATCGGGGCGGCAAACTTTCCGACGTGAACCTCGAGCTTCCGATCCCCGATCGGAATTTGGAACTGGACGTAGGCTTGCTCCAGGAAGACTTCGCTGGTGTTGAATCCCATGCCCGTCGACGTGGACGAGCCAGATCCAGAAACGAAGTCGGGCACCCCCAAGGCGGCGTCCTGGGCCAGCATGAGGTCCATGCGAAAACCGGCATCCCACCGGTTCTCCGCCGTCAACCCTTTTTCCGACCAGAGCTTCACCTGGTTGAGGTTGAAGCCACCGCCTGGAATGCCGTCGTCCAGCAAGCGCATCGGAAGGAGCGGGTACCCCCGGGCCAGACGACTCCCTCCGCCCGGCGTCGGAGCAACGAAGCGCGGCACCTGGTTGAAGGACGGGGCATTGACAAAATTGGCCTCGAAGGCGCTATCGACATAGCCTCCCAGCCGCACTCCCGGCGACGGCGAACCCACGGCCATTCCCTGCTCTTCCAAAAGCTGCTGGAGGCGCATCCTCTCTCCTTCTCCGTTCGTTCCCCGAGGGGCCGTCAGATCGATATCGCTCCGATCGCTGGGGGAGCCGAAAAGGGGGGACAAGGCCGCGCTGGCAAGCAGCACCAAGGAAAAGCCAATGGAGACGAAGCCTGCGCGCCGGAACCGCCGGCCCATGCGCTCTCTGCCTGCATAGACGAATCTACCGCGTGGGCGAACGGGGTCGGGAATCAAAATACGGTCTACCCGCATCAACAGCCGATCAAAGCCGTTGTCGGCGTCCGCCGCTAGCTTTTTGCCGTGCCGCCCGCGATTGCGGGCATCAAGGGACGCGATCTTTCCGCTGGGCCTCGGCGATCTTGCGCAGGAGAGTCTTTCGGCTGATGCCCAGCCTCCGAGCGGCTTCGCTGCGATTTCCTCCGCAGGAGTGGAGCGCTTGAAGAATCCACTGTGTTTCCGCCTCGCGCAGGGTCATCGATGTGGGAGCCGTGTCGCGTGCAGGGCGAAGAATGGAAGGAATGCGAATTCTTTCCGGAAGATCCTCCGGCGTGATCCGCGGCCCTTGTGCCATGACGACCCCATGCTCCAGGGCCATGCGTAGTTCCCGCACGTTGCCTGGCCAGTCATAATGGTAGAGAAGCTTTTCGGCCTCTTTCGTCAGGCCGCTGACCCTCTTCCCGTTTTCCCGCGCGAACTCGCTGATGAACGCCTCGAAGAGAAGGGGGAGATCCTCCTTTCGTTCCCGTAGCGGCGGCAAGACGATGCGCACCACGTTGAGACGAAAGAAGAGATCTTCGCGAAAGGACCCCTCCGCGGCCATCTGCTCCAGATTGCGATTGGTCGCAGCGATGATTCGAACGTCGATGGGAATCGCCTTGTTGCTCCCCACCCGCTGAACGATCCGCTCCCCGAGTACCCGCAAAAGCTTGATCTGCGTCGTCGCGTCGATCTCTCCGATCTCATCGAGAAAAATGGTGCCCCGCTGCGCTTCCTCGAAGCGTCCGATTCTCTTCTCCAAGGCTCCGGTGAAGGCGCCGCGCTCATGACCAAAAAGCTCGCTCTCCAGCAGTTGGGGCGAGAGGGCAGCGCAATGAACGGCAACGAAGGGGAAGGCTCGGCGCGGACTCGAAAGGTGAAGGGCATGGGCGGCGAGTTCTTTCCCCGTTCCGCTCTCGCCTTCCAACAGCACTGTGGCGCGGCTTCCCGCAACCTGTCGGATCTTTTCGACTACAGGCACCATCGCCTCGGATCTCGCAATGATCCGATCCAAGCCGAATTTCCATCCGAGCTGCTCCCGCAAATTTTGATTCTCCGTCTCCACCTGCCGGGAGCGGACCGCTCTTCGCAGAACGATTTCGAGCTTTCCCAAATCCAGCGGCTTGGTGACATAGTCGTAGGCCCCCCTCTTGATCGCCTCCACGGCGTTGTCCACCGAGCCGTAGGCCGTCATGATCACGCATGCGGGGGAAGTCGGCAGGTTCTTGCTAAAATCCAGCAGATCCAACCCCGACTCTTTCCCCAGCCGAAGGTCAAGCAAGACGACATCGATCGTCTCGTTCTCCAGGACGCTCCTGGCAACCGCTACGCTCTCGGCCGTGTAGGTTTCAAATTCCTCCGAGAAAGCGCGTCGGAGGCCTTCGCGGGCGTTGCGCTCATCGTCGACAATCAGCAACCCAGGAAGATCGTGCATCGATTTGGTCAGGACTGCTCCTCGCCCTTTGTACCCTCGTCCCCCGGCTCGGATCCCATCGGCAAGAGGCGGACTCGCCGCTCGCTTCGTGGCAGAAGGATGCGCACGGTCGTCCCTTTTCCTTCGCGGCTTTCCAGCTGGATCTCCCCGCCGTGCTCCCGCACGATGCGACGCACCACCAAGAGACCCAACCCGGTTCCCGATTGCTTGGTCGTAAAGTAAGGCTCGAAGGCCCGACCCATTTCCGTCACCGACATCCCAGATCCGCTGTCTTGGAAGCTGACCAGGAAATGACCGTCCGACAGATCCGTCCGAACTCCCAGGATTCCGCCCCGGTCCATCGCCTCAAGCGAGTTTTTCATCACGTTGAAAAACGCCTGCCTCAGTTGATCCCGATCGGCTCGGACCAATGGCATGTTCCTGGCTAGCTCCATCTCGACCAGGACATCGTGATTTTCCATTTGCGGTGCCAGGAAGGAGACGGCGTCTCGCACAACCTCGTTCAAGACAGTCCACGCCAGTTTGGGCGGAGCAGGCCGGATCGCCCGAAGGAACTGATTGACGATCACGTCCAGTCGATGCAGCTCGGACCGCATCGCCGTGAGGGATTCGGCGACCGCCTGCCGCGTTTTCCTGCCCGCAAGCTCTCTCTGGAGCAACTCTGTATGGATCTGGAGGGAGTTGAGCGGATTCCCGAGTTCGTGCGCCACGCCGGCCGCAAGCAGGGTGAGGGCGTTCAGTTTTTCGGATTCGATCATCTCCAGGGTTTTCTCTCGATTGGCGGTCATGTCGTAGACGATCACGACGAAAGCGTCTCTGCCGTCCGGTCCTTTTTCGAGCGGGACAGCCGAGCAGTTCAGATAACGCACCTCCGGGTAGGTGATTTGCAGATCTCGGCTGAAGATTTGACCGGAAGCGAGCAAGGACGGCCAATCGACGTCGGGAAGATAGCGGCCGATCGATTTTCCCAGAGCCCCTTCCCAATCGATCCCCAGGAGGCGCTCTGCGCTCTGGTTCCCGTACAAGACCTTCCCCCGGACATCCACGACCAAGATCCCTTCCTGGAGCGCATTAAAGACCGTCTCCAGAAACCCCTTCTCCTGGGCCAGTCGCCGAAGATAATTTTGGATCTCGGTCGGACCAAGCCGTTCGACCCGCCCAAGGAGCTTGTTCAAGAACGAATCCCGCAAGCTCATGCCCAGCGCCATATCTCCCCCGCTCGTGGGAAATCTAGTCGAGAAGCCAGCACGGGTCGAGCCCACATCCAGGGAGTAAGCAGCCCTTCGCGGTTCTACGGGAAATCCGTTCCCCGCTTCGTTGAGAAAGCGCGCGATGCGGAAGCCCGCAGATTGGTCGCTTGGAAGAAGCGGCCGAGGCCGCGAGCGACGGCCTCGGCCAGTCGCTGTCGATACTCCGACCGATCGATCCAGGACGAATCAACCGGGTCGGAGAGAAAACCTCCTTCCACCAGGACCCCCGGCAGCGGATTGTCCCGAAGGACCACGAACCGCGCGCGCCGAAACCCACGGTCCATCTCCGGATCGTCCGGGCGGAGGCGGACAAGCTGCAAATGAATTTCGTGAGCCAGGAGCGTATTGAGCAGGTCGTTGCCGTTTCCCGGGAGAGGCAGATAGTCGACCCGTCGCACCCAGGTTCCATTGTTGCTCGATGGGGCTCCACGCGGCGCCAGGCAATAGGTCTCGACTCCATGCCCGCTCGGCTCCGACTGGTTGTAATGGAGACTCACAAAGACGTAGTCCGGGTAGGCCCGCGCGATCCGGACTCGCTCTTCCAGGGGAACGAAGACGTCGCTGGTTCGGGTAAAGACGATGGACAGGCCGTGGGAGCGGAGAATCGTCCCGAGCCGACGAGCCGTGTCCAAGGCGTAATCCTTCTCGTATCGGCCATTGCGACTTCTCGCTCCCTTGTCCTCGCCGCCATGCCCAGGATCGATCACGACTCCCCGGAAGGAAAGCCGAACCGGAACGCGCGAAGGACGAAAAATGGGGTCAAACAGGCAGGAAAGGTCGGTGCGGGAGACGTACCATTGTCGATCCCGTTCGAGTAGAGGAAAGGAGAGCGCGTGTCGGACGCCGTCGATGAAGACATAGGGGCTTCCCTGCTTCCCTTCCACCGTCCCCGCGCTCCCCGACAGATGGATCTCTCCGAGCAACGGCTCTGCGGCTACGAGACGATAAAAGCGGCACAAATCTTCGATCGGCACATACTCTCGCGCACCGATGGACACAAGATGCCATCCCTCGTCGCCTTCCGCCTGCGCGACACCCAGCGTCAGAAGGACGGCTCCTGCAAGAAGCGTGGCGTGGATCAGGCTCCGCATGGAAAGTTGTCGATCAACCGAACTCCATCGATCCAAATCGCTCCGCACAAGCGCCCGTCCGCCTCTTCGACGTAATCGACGCGAAAGCCCGGCATCCTGCTCAACTCGGCCGCCGCCCAGCCGCAGCCATCCGGACGCCGGGCCGCTTGCTCGAGAATGCGAGGAAAGGCGGCCGCCCGCTTCCGCTGCTCCGTTGAAAGATACCGGTTCCTCGAGCTCCACGCCAGCCCGTCCTGGTCTCGCTGAATTTCCACCGGGACGATCCGGACAGGGAAGGCGAGATCGCGGACCACGCGACGGACCACGGAAAGTTGCTGTGCATCCTTCCATCCGAAAACTGCCGCTCCCGCCTGGGTCAGGTTCAAGAGCTTTGCCACCACGGTCGCGACTCCTCGAAAGTGATCCGGCCGGCTTCTTCCGCACCGGCCGGAGGAGAGAGCTTCTTCCGTGACATAGGTCGAATGGTCGGCCTCGTAGAGAGCGCGGGGACTAAAAAAAACATCCACGCCCGCCGCTTCGCAGGCCAGCCGGTCCGCCTCCCCCGTCCGTGGATACGCGGCAAGGTCTTCTCCTGGGCCGAACTGCAAGGGATTGACATAGACGCTGACGATCACGGGCGCTCCCTCTTCTCTCGCTCTTTGGATAAGGGAGAGGTGACCGGCGTGGAGCGCTCCCATGGTCGGCACCAATGCGGGGGAAGCGCCCTTTTGCCGCAGATGGAGCCCAGCCGCCTGCATCTCTTCTGGATCTTCGATGCACTGCATCCTTATCCCCTCTTCCAGCAGCACCACTTTTTCCTTGAGCCGATCGAGCCCTCGCTCCAAAAGAAGCCGGCCCTTCCGGCTCTCATGAGTTCTTTCTTTTTTTCCTTCTTCGGCATCTTCGTTCTGCTCGCGCTGCTGGACGCGGGCTTGGCCAGGAACTTGGGAAACGGATCCCTCCGCCGGCCTATCGCCCTGAGTCTTCTTTGGCTGACGTTTTCCATGGGCTACGGCGCCTACCTCTGGAAGGCACGCGGGCTCTCCCCGGCGCTCGACTTTGGAGCCGTGTATGGCCTCGAATATCTCCTGAGCATCGACAACCTCTTCGCCTTTTACGGTACATTCCGTCTCTTTCGCATCCGGGGGACCGCCCAGTCCCAGCTGCTGACCTTGGGCGTCATCCTGGCCATCCTGCTGCGAGCCCTGCTGATCTGGGTGGGCTTGAGCCTGCTCGGGAAGCACGAAGCAGTCTTCCCCCTGTTCGGGATTCTGCTCTTCGCCGCGGCCGTACGGCTTTCCCAAATCCGGGGCTCGGAGCCCGTGGTCCCGGGAGCACGACAGCTCGGCGCCCTCACTCCCGAGGACGACGGGGAGACACGCCGCTGGCTCATTCGCCGGGGTCGCCGGATCCTGCCCTCTTCTCGCTTGCTCGCCCTCCTGTCCATTGAGTTAGCTGATCTGCTTTTTGCCTTGGATTCCATTCCGGCGGCATTTGCCATCACTCTGGATCCTAGCGTGGTGTTTCCGGCCAATCTTTGCGCCGTCATGGGACTCCGCTCTCTCTACCCGCTGGTGCAGCATGCGGCGGATCACCTGCAGTGGCTGAACCGAGCGATCCCATGGGTCCTGACGCTCATGGGTGGAGAACTCTGTCTCAAGCCATGGTTCTCCGTCCCGACGCTCGGCACGGTCGCGCTCTTCGCGTCTTGCTTCATCGGCGCATTCCTCGTATCCGCCAAGCAAAGGGGCTTGCGCAGCCGGGGCTGACCGCGTGCTATTTGGCCTCACCGCCGAACAACGGTTCGTCGGGCGGTTCTTGCTGCTTGCGTTGAGCCTCGCGCATCTTTTCCAGCAACTCACTCATGTCCTCTACTTCGTCCCAGACTTCGCGGGAGACTAGAATCGGGCGCTTGGCTTGCAAGGCGAGCGTCAGGCAATCGCTTGGACGGGCATCGATTTCGATCATCTTCTTATGCACCTCGCTTTCCGCATGAAGAAGAAGCCGCGCAAAATAGGTGTTGTTGCGCAAATCGTTGATTATGACCCTGTCTATAGCGATCGCAAACCCTTCGAAAATCAATCCGACCAGCTCGTGAGTCAGCGGCCGTTCGTTGCGTTCGCCGCGCAGCGCCATCATAATCGCCCGGCCTACATAGCCATCCACGTTGATCACGAACACCTTCTCCTCATTCCCAAGGAAAACGGCAAAGCCCTGCGGTCCGGTGGGGAGGATGCCCACGACCTCGACGGAAACGAGATCATTCTTCACACTGTCTTCGTACCATAATCCCGCCTCTGCGCAAGCTGCCGCGAATCTCCCGACTCTTAAATGGAAAATTTCCCCTTTCCCGAGATTGCGAAGAACCGAGAGCGCTTTTTATATAGGGTGACCGATGAGCGCGAAAATCCCGTGGAATATCCATCAAGCCCTGCAGACCTATCAAATTCCCAGGTGGGGAGCGGGATACTTCTCCGCCAATGAAGCGGGTCATATGACCGTTCGCCCTCTGCAGGACGGCGGTCCGGAGATCGACCTGCTCGAAGTGATTGAAATGGCGCGAGAACGCAAACTGCAATTCCCGCTCCTTCTCCGCTTCCAGGACCTCCTTCGCCATCGAGTCGAAAGCTTGAACCGGGCCTTTGCCGAAGCGATCGAGGAGGCGGGCTACCGCGAGCGGTTCCGCGGCGTTTTTCCAATCAAGGTCAACCAGCTCCAAGAAGTCGTCGAAGAGATCCTCGACGCGGGCTCTCCGTATCATCACGGCTTGGAGGTCGGGAGCAAGCCGGAGCTCTTTGCGGCTCTCGCGCTCCACCGGGACCCGGAAGGCTTGATCATCTGCAACGGCTTCAAGGATCGCCTCTTCGTCGAAACCGCGCTTGTGGGCCGCAAGTTGAACAAAAAGATCTTTCTGGTCATGGAAAAGCCCACGGAACTCGACGTTGCGCTCGAGGCCGCACGCAAGTTGGAGGTGGACCCCCTCCTCGGCGTGCGAATCCGGCTTTCGGCGAAAGGCAGGGGGCGATGGGCTCTTTCCAGCGGGGAAAGCGCGAAGTTCGGCCTGTCGACCCCGGAACTGCTGGATGTGACCGACCGCCTGCGCCAATGCGGGATGGAACGCTGTCTGCAACTCGTCCATTTCCATATCGGCTCTCAAATACCCGACATCATTACCATCAAGCGCGCCGTGCGCGAGGCCGCCCGCTACTACGCCCGCCTCATCCAATTGGGATTTCCGGTCGCCTATCTCGATGTCGGTGGCGGCCTAGGGGTCGACTACGACGGGAGCCGTTCGACCGACTCCAGCATCAACTACACTCTGCAAGAGTATGCGCGCGATGTGGTCTACAACGTGGCGGAGATCTGCGACGAGGAGAAGGTCCCCCATCCCTGCCTGATTACCGAGAGTGGGCGCGCCGTCGCCGCACACCATTCGGTGCTCGTCGTCGACGCCTTTGGATCCATCGAAAAGGAAAGCGCTCCCTCCGCTGCTCCGAAGCAGGCGGAGCCTCACAAGCTCGTCCGGGAGCTGCTCCATGTCAAAAGGCAGCTTTCGAACCGGAAGAATCGCCTGGAGCATTATCATGACGCGCTCCAGATCAAGGAGGACGCGCTTTCCATGTTTGACCTGGGCCTTCTCGATCTCCACACGAAGGCGCACGTGGAAACTCTCTACTGGGAGATCAGCAAGGAAGTTCTCTCTCTCTACGAAGGGACAAAGCAGATTCCGGAAGAAATTCGCAAGCTCGGCAATTCGCTCTGCGATCAATTTCTTTGTAACTTTTCCGTATTCCAATCCTTGATCGACTATTGGGGACTTGGGCAGGTTTTCCCCATCGTCCCGATCCACGAACTCCACCGGCGGCCGACCCGTCGCGCCATTTTGGCCGATATTACCTGCGATTCCGATGGCAAAATCTCGACGTTTATCGACGGCGACGACGCTGTCCAGAGCACTCTGCCCCTTCATGATTTTACGGGGAAGACCTATCTGGTCGGCATTTTCCTCATCGGTGCCTACCAAGACATCATGGGCGATCTGCACAACCTGCTGGGACGAGTCAACGAAGCGCACGTCTTCCTTGACGCCGACGAACCACAAGGCTTCTACATCGAAGAAACCATCCCGGCCCTCACGATCGGGGAGGCCCTGGCCTCGGTTCAGTACGAGACCCACGCTCTTCAGCGGGCCTTCAAGGCACAGATCGATGCCGCCATCAAAGGGGACCTGCTTAAGCCAAACGAAGGCATGCGCCTCTTGGACTTCTACGAAGCCGGGCTACGCCATCCGACTTACCTCGAATTCGCGTATCCGGCCAGTCTCGCCCTGCCTCCGGCACCCCTGCCTTCTCTGGTTACTGGCTAATCGGCGTGCGGAAGTGGACCACGCAGGCTCTCTCGAAGCGAGCGCG
>JAQTUK010000223.1 GCA_028710285.1 Methylacidiphilaceae bacterium
GTGCCTGAGCCGTTTCAGGAGGTCCCCGGCCTGCTCGACATCCGCCGGGTCCCGGAGCCTCGAGCGGACCTCGAGGGCCCTCTCCTCGAACCCCCTGACGTCGAGCCCGGCAACTGTCTGGGCCATCTGCTCCAGCGCCATCACGCCGAGGGCGAACCGCTCCACCTCCGCCGCTGCGGCTGTCGGGTCCTTCTCCACGAGCCCCTCAAGCGCCGTGACACGGTACCCGCGGACCTTCCAGTCCGCCAGCTTCTCGCGCATTGCGCGTCTTGCGATGGCGTCCCTCGAATTGCGCGATATCTCCTCACGGAGCGACGCCAGGGCCTGTTCGGCCTGTCCGGCGCGGGAGACATCTCCCAGCAAAGATTCGAGCTTGCGGGCTGAATCGGGAACGGAGGACACATCCAGGCCGGCCAGTTCCTCCCTCACCCTCAGGAGCCTCTGGGCCTCCGCCTCGAATTCGGAGAACGCCCTGTCCACGGCGTCCGGCTCCCCGTCCTTGATCTTCTCGAGGGTCTCGGTGTGGATGCCGTGCGAGGCCCACCATACCAGTTTCGAGGAAAGCTCGGCCTTGCGCTTTCTCTCCGCATCCTTGCGGATGCGCTCCTCCTCGGCTAGGCGGCTGGCATCGCGCCTCAGCTCCGCAATCCCCTTCTCTATCTCGGGTATCCTGGAAACGTCCCTGAGCATCGAAGTCAGGCGCGCCTTTCCGGCCGCGAGTCCCGGCCCCTCCATCGCTCCCAGCTCCGCCTCCATCTCGCGCAGCCTGCCGAGCTGGACGCGGAAGAGCACGAACTCCCGCCTCAGCCGGTCCACATCGAGTGCCATCGCCTGCTCCAGGTGAGCGACGATGAACCCTTCGGAGCGCCACTTGTCGAGAGCGTCCTTGAATTCCTTCTTGCGGGCCTCCTCGGAGACGGGGGCCGGCTCCCTGGCGAGCGCCCCTCCCGGCTCCTTCAGGCCGGCATCCATCCCCTTCGGAGGCCCGAGGAACTTCACGGTCCCGTCCTTGCCCACGACTACGGGCTCGCTCTCGGGGACCGCTCCCTCGCCCCCTTCGGGAAGCCCGGTCTCGGCAGGGGCCTTCCCGGCCTTCCCCGCCTCCTCGGCGCGCTTCGCCTCGCGCTTTCTCCTCTCCTGCTCCTGCACCGTCTTGAGAGCCTTCTCGGCCTTCTCCACCTGGTCGACGTCCTTCAGCATGTCGGGTATGCCGGTGGCCAGGATGTCGGGCCCGCTGAGGTCCATTATCTTGAGCTCGGCGCGCACGCTCTTCATACGCTCCACTGCCTTCGTGAAATCCTCGAAGGCCTTCTTCGTTGCCTGACCGCCGTTCCCGAGCGCCGCCTCGAGCTTCGAGACACGGTAGCCCTGGATGCGGTACTCCTCCATCTTCTTCCGGTACTCGGCGACAGCGCCGGGTTCATCTTCCGCGGGCGTGAGCGCCTCCTCCTTTTCCACGGAGTACCTGTCTCCCTTCACGACCACATGCCTCAGTTTGGGAGGCAGCAGGGGCCCTCCTGTCTTGACCTGGATGCGGCCCTTCTCAAGCGGGGATATCTCGACGGTCGAATGGAACGAGCCCCTCATGGACGCCTTCTCCGGGTCAGTTTCCTTCTCCCACAGGTAGAGGCCCGTGAGGTTCTTCTTCTTCAGCTTGAGTATCGTCACCTGGACGAAGTTGAAGACAGTCTCGACGGCGACGGTCTTGAGGGCCATCGGCAGGATGTTGATGAACATCCTCGGGCTGCCCGTGTCCTCCAGCTCCCCCATCGCCAGGTTCACAGCGGAGCCCACGAACGGCAGCTCCTTCGGCAGAATCATCACGGGGCCCTCGTCCTCGAGGTCGTTCACGGTCCTTTCGCGGAACGTGGCCCAGTCCAGTATCCTGAGCTTCCCGCTCTCCTCCACATCCGCGGTGTCGAAGCCAATGGCCTTCATCTTCCTGCGGAACTCGTCGGGCGAATATGAGATGAGAGCGATGCCGTTCTCTCCGGCAGCGAGCCCGTCCTTCAGGAACTGGAGAGCGCAGCGCTCCTTCGTATCGCCGGGCCCGTCCACGAGCAGCGAACATCCGCGGGGAATCGTGTCCCCGAGCCAGGGCACCGTTCCGGAGAACTGGGCGGCCATGTCGGGGACCGGCTCCTTGGCAGGCTCCTCCGTCCCGGCCTCCGTTCCCCCCTCATCCTCCCCGGTACCCCATTTTCCCTCGGATTCGGCGGTGACGCCCACCTTTCCGGCCTCGGTTATCCAGTCCCGCTCCTTGTCTTCCCGCCCGTATTCGGGGCGGCCGCCCTGCCCCTTGGTCTCGGTACCCGCCTGTGCAGCGGCGTTCTCGCCGCCATCCTTCGTCTCGCCGGCGCCATCATCTCCGGGCTTTTCCCCCTCGGGCGGTGCGGGCGGCGGTCCGTCCTGCCCGCCTTCGAGGGCGAGCTTCACGAGGTACTTGTTGAGGCCGAGCACGGTTCCGGGCGGAACGTGGTCCGACAGGTATTTCCTGGCCGGTGCGCGCACCTTCTCGCGGGCTCCGGCCTCGCCAAGGAAATGCGCCAGCGCCCAGTAGAGGGCGCCGAGTATGGTGCAGGCCGTCATCAGCCCTTCCTCGGTGTCCGGAT
>JAQTUK010000224.1 GCA_028710285.1 Methylacidiphilaceae bacterium
CTGAAGCGCCGAGAGCCTCTCCCGTATCTCGGTTATCTTGTCCGGGTTCTTGAGGTCCTTCTCCAACTCCAGCGCTTCGTTCTCTATTCCCGTGCGGTCCAGGGTGCGGAGCTCGTCCTCGAGCTCCTTCAGTTTCGCCACTTTTATCTTGAAGACCAGGAACTCCTTGGCAATGAAGTCCACGTCGCGGCTCAGGGCCCTCTCCAGCCTCATCGTTTCGTAGCCCTCCGCCTGGTACTCGGCAATCTTGTCTCGGAATTCGGCCAGCTTCTTCCTCTGGACCTCACGGGCCGCGTTGCTGGTCCGCAGGTTCTCTATCCTCTCCTCGTTGTCGGGAATCCTGTCGAGGTCCTTCAGGTCCTTCCGGATATCATCGGCAACGGCCTTCGAATCCGGGGTTTCCAGAGCATCGAGCTCCGCCCTGAGCTCCTGCGCCTTCTGTATGCGCATCCTGATGATGGCCATCTCCCTTCTCAGCACGTCCATGTCGCCGTCGAGCATCCTCTCCAGCGATGCGACATTGTAGCCCGAGTCCCTCCACTCCGCCAGCTTTGACTGGAACTCCCCGCGCCTGGCCTTCTCCTCCTCCGCCTTGCGGAGCGCATCCTCGCGCTTGCGTTCCACCTTCTCGCGCAGCTCCCTTATGCGGGTCTCCACCTCCTCGCCCTTCGATATGTCCCTTATCTTGGCCATTATCAGGCGGGCCTCCGCCTCGAATCCGGTCGTGTCGAGCGACTCCAGCTCCTGCTGCAGCTTGTTCATCCTATGGATGTCCCTCTCGAGCTTGGTGAACTCGTCCCTTATCTCGGTGATGGGCTGGGTCATCACCTTGTCGACCCGCTCCACGAGGCCGTCACGGTAGCCGTCCGTGACCCATTTGGAGAGCTTCTCCACCAGCTCCTGCTTCTCCTTTTTCTCGTCCTCTTTCTTGGAGAGCTCCGCCTCCTTCCTGGCCTCGAGGCCGCTCCTGAGAGAATGGAGCCCGTCCTCGAGCTCCGTTATGACGCCGATGTTGACAGTCTTCGTCTTGGCCAGGAGCCTCGCCAGTTCGTCCTCAATGCCCTCAGGCGGCAGCGCCCTCAGCTCGGCCTCCACCTCCTGTATCCGCCTGAGCTGGATGCGGTACATCACGAGCTCCCTCTTCAGGCCCTCGTCGTCCCGTTCAATGGCGCTCTCTAGCCTCGATGTGTCGTATCCCTTGGATTTCCATTCGGAAATCTTGGCGCGGGCCTCGCTCTTGCGCTTCTCCGACTCCTCGCTGCGCTTCGCCTTCTCCCTCTTCAGCCGCTCCGCCTTCAGCTGGAGCCTGACCACGCTCTCCTCGGCGCGCTGGACCTTGTCCAGGTCCCTGAGATGCCCCCGTGCCTCATCCCTCTCTGCGGCCAGTTCAGGGTCCTTTATCTGCTCCAGTTCGTCCCTTAGCTCCTTCAGCCTCGCGGCCGAGCGCTCTATCTCCTGCAGCCGCCGGGTGAGCCTCTCGGCGCTCTCCCCCTCCGCGGAGCTCTGCTCGGAGATGGAATAGCCCTGCGAGCGCAACACCCTTATCCGCTCCTCGAGCTTCTCCCTCTCGCGCTTCCCCTGCTCCTGCTTCAGGGCACCGTCACGTTTCGCCCTCTCTATCTTCACCCTCAGCTGCAGGAGCGACTCCTCGATATCGTGGATGCGCGCGGGGTCCTTGAGCATGCCCTCAATTCTGCGGCGCTCCTCCGGAAAAGCCGAACTGTCCAGCGACTTGAGCTCCTCGGCGGAATCCCGCAGCCTGGCCACAAATTCCTGGAATCGGCCCAGCTCCCTCTCGGCGGTGTCCGCGCCGAGCTTGACGGCCTCCTCGAGATAGGAGACCTCGTAGCCCTCGGTCTTGAATGCTGTCAGTTTGGCGGCGACCTCACGAATGCGTCTCTCCTCGTCTTTCTGGCGTCGCTGAAGCTCCTTCTTCCTCTTCTCGTTCTGGACCTGCAGCTCCACGATTGCGTTTTCTGCCTCCTGCGCAAGCCACGGGTCGCGAAGCATCACCCTTATCTTTTCAACCTGAGGGAAATTATCGGAGTTCTCGAGCTCCTTGAGCTCTATCGTGAGCCCCTTCAGCCGCTCTATACCCCGCTCGGCGGTCTCGAATGCGCGGTAGGCTTCCTCCGCTTCGCCGTCGAGAAGCGGCGCCAGCCGCTCGACCTTCAGGCCTCCGGCCTTCCAGGTGTCGAGCTTCCTGGCGAGCTCCGCCCTTTCCTTGGGCCCCAATCCCTCCGAGTCCACCATCTATTTCCCCCGACTATCCTTTCTTGATCTTCTTCTTCTTGACTATCTTCCCGCCCGGCTTGGCCGCCTCTCCGCCATCTGCGGGCGGTGTCCCCTGAGGCCCTGCCGGCAATTTGTCCTGCAGCAGCTTGGGCCGGATGGCCTTCCACGTGTCCTCTAGGTCGCGCTTCTTGAGAGCCTCCTCCATCTTCTGGAGCTCCACGCGTGCCTCGGGCGCTCCGCGCGCAAGTGCAAGCTCCAGGGCCGAAACGTCCTGCCCCTTCGCCCTCAGCTCCTCTATGCGGTGCTCTATGTCCCGCCTCTCCATCTCCTTGCCCTGCAACAGTATGTCGGCCTG
>JAQTUK010000091.1 GCA_028710285.1 Methylacidiphilaceae bacterium
GCGCACAAGAGGCCCACCCAGAAGCCCCCGCAAAGTGCCCAGCCGGCGATCCCGCCGGTTCCTGCGGCGAGGAGTGGACCGAGCAGGGGACCGAAGAGGCTTCCGATGATGAGCGTGAGAACAAGGAGCGCCGCCGAGAAGAGGATCCGATGGGGTGCGTGGGCAGGCTTGGGCTCCGGATGCCTCTTGAGCGGGGGAAGCGGTTCTCCCGAGATTTTTGCCAGAATCGCCTCGATTCCGATCGAAATTCCGGAGAAGAATTGCCCGGTCTTAAAGAATGGAAGGATTCTCTCCTCGATGATGCGCTTGGCCTCGGCATCGGAAATCGTCTCCTCCAGGCCGTAACCGACCTCGATCCGAACGGTCCGCTCCTCCGTCGCGATCAGGAGCAGAATTCCGTCGTCGATCCCCTTGCGGCCCAGCTTCCATTCTTCCAGGACGCGGATGCCGTAGTTTTCCGCCGACTCGGGCCGGGTGCTCCCCACGATGAGGACGGCCACCTGACTCCCCTTTTGTCGAGCAAAGCGGCCCAGCTCTCTTTCGAGCGAGCTCCGCTCGCGGCGCGAGAGCAGCCGCACTTGGTCGACGACATAGCTGGTGAACGCGGGGATCGGCGCCAATCCAGCTTCTTCGGCATCCTCTTGGGCGCGGAGATCGTTCCCGGCGAGCCAAAAGATGGGGAGGAGAATCCAAGAGAACCGCAGGAGTCGGGCAACGCTTCCGGAGAAGCCAGGACGACAGGGATGCCTTGCGGGGAAGAAGGCGGGCCCCAGGGAAGTTGGCCGCTTGGCGGTCGCGCGACAGAGGGTTTCCACGGCAAAGGCCGCCACGGAAGAAAAACCGAAAGTCGATTGCGCGCAGGCCACGATGCCGCTACTCCTAATCCGAGGAAGACGGAGAAGCAAGCCATCCGGATTCGCGGCGAGAGGCTTCGGGGCGAGAATCTTGTGCCTCGTCGAGAAACGGGATTGCCGAGAGAAGCAAAAACCTGCTTACTAGGTTGTTAGTGCTTTTCTCCTAGGGCAGAGGCGGTAGGGTTAGCCTCTCCGAAGAGAATGGCGAAATGGGTTTTAATACCGCCCTCTCTGGGGGCGGCAAGGCAAGAAGGAGAAGAGATGCCCTACCACCGGGCTACATTGAGTTCGTTCCTAATCGATGAGCGGCGTCGAACGCCCAACTTCGATCCGGAGTTGGCTGGGTTGATCAAGGACGTGGAGGTCGCCTGCAAATATATCGCCTCCGCGGTCTCCCGCGGAAAGCTCGCCGAGGAGAAGGTAAGCACGGCGGTCAACGTCCAGGGTGAGGAGCAGAAGCCGCTCGATGTGATCGCCAATGAAATGGTCCTTCGGACCTGTGACTCGACGGAGCAGCTCCTCGGCCTGGTCTCGGAAGAGATGGAGGGCCCTTATGCGATCCCGCAGCGGCGTAGCGGCCGCTATCTGCTGGTTTACGACCCTCTGGACGGATCCTCCAATCTCGACCTGAACCTGACTGTCGGCACGATCTTCTCGGTGTTGCGCGCCCCGGAAGGAGCCGGGGAGCCCAAGCCCGAGCACTTCCTGCAGCCGGGAACCTCCCAGGTGGCCGCGGGTTTTACCCTGTATGGACCCAGCGTGATGTTGATCCTGACCTTGGGACGCGGTGTCCATGGGTTTACGCTGGACCGGGAGATCGGAACCTTCATCCTGACGCATCCCGACCTGCGCATTCCGGAAGAGACGCGGGAGTTTGCGATCAATGCCTCCAACGAGCGCTTCTGGGAAGCTCCCGTCCGCCACTACGTGGAGGAGTGTAAGCTGGGGAAGAGCGGGCCGCGGGGGGTGGATTTCAACATGCGGTGGGTGGCCTCGATGGTCGCCGAGGTCTACCGGATTCTGATTCGCGGGGGGCTCTTCATGTACCCTCGGGACTCCAAGGATCCGAGCAAGGGAGGGCGGCTGCGCCTGTTGTACGAGGCCAATCCGATGAGCATGATCGTGGAGGCGGCGGGTGGGGCGGCCTGGACGGGCCGGGAGAGGATTCTCGAGGTCAAGCCCAGCGCCCTGCATCAGCGGATTCCGGTCATCCTGGGTTCGCGTAAAGAGGTGGAGCGTCTCGTGAGCTATTATCAAGCCTACGACCGCGGGGAGGAGTTGACATTCAAATCCCCGCTGTTCGGCAATCGGTCGATCTTTCAAAGCTAGCCGGAGGATTTTATCGCATGTCTGCCAAGTATCCTGTCGTCGCCGTCACCGGTTCGTCGGGGGCCGGCACCACGACCGTCAAAACCGCCTTCCAGCACATCTTCCGACGGGAAGGCATCAACGCCTGGGTCGTCGAGGGGGACGCTTTCCATCGGTACAATCGCGTCGAAATGAAGGCCCGGATGGAAGAGATGGAAAAGAAGGGCAACCGCCATTTCAGCCATTTCGGACCGGAGGCCAACCTTTTCGAAGAGGTGGAAAAGCTCTTTCGGAGCTACGGGGAAACGGGAACCGGAAAGGTTCGCAAGTACCTGCATAACGAGGAGGAAGCCGCACCCTACAAGCAAGAGGCCGGTACGTTCACGCCGTGGGAGGATATTCCGGAAGGAACGGACCTCCTCTTTTACGAGGGGCTCCACGGAGCGGTCGTCACGGAGAAGGTCGACGTGGCGCGCTACGCCGATCTCCTGATCGGCGTCGTGCCGATCATCAACCTCGAGTGGATCCAAAAGATCCATCGGGACAAGAAGGAGAGGGGCTACTCCCAGGAAGCGATCGTCCACACGATCCTGCGCCGCATGCCGGACTACGTCCACTATATCTGCCCGCAGTTTTCGCACACCCACGTCAACTTCCAGCGGGTGCCGACGGTCGATACCTCCAATCCATTCATTGCGCGGGATATTCCCTCGCCGGACGAGAGCATGCTGGTGATCCGCTTCCGGAACCCCAAGGAGATCGACTTTTCCTACCTCCTTGCGATGCTGAGCGGATCGTTCATGTCCCGGCCGAACACGATTGCCTGCCCCGGGGGGAAGATGCCGCTTGCGATGGAGCTGATCTTCACCCCGATGATCTGGAAGCTCATGCACCGGAAGAAGCAGATCCGGTAAGCGATTCCGGGAACGCGGGTGAGCGCTCGGACACGAGCGAGAGGCTGACCGCCAGAGGAAACCCACCTTGCTGGGGCGGCGGTGGCTATCTCTTCTCCCAGTCGAGAGACTCGGCCAGGTTGGCCGCCTTCGCATCCCGATCGCAGAGCGGCTTGAGCCCGAAACGCCACTCGAGCAAGCGGAGGAAGGAGAGGGTTTCATAGGCGCGGTGGTCCACCGCGCCCTTCCGAGCGTATGGGGAAATCAGGAGCGCCGGGACCCGGGGACCCGGACCCCAGCGGTCCCCCTTCGGGGGAGCGACATGGTCCCAGAAGCCGCCATACTCGTCGTAGGTGAGAAGAATCACGCATCGGGACCAGTAGCGGGAGTCCTGGATCGCCCGAATGAGCGAAAGGACGTGGCGCTGGCCTTCTTCGACGTTCGAATAGCCCGGGTGCTCGTTGTCTTTCCCCAGGAGTTTCACAAAACAAACCGATGGGAGCCGGCCGCCTTTTAGATCGGCGAGGAAATCCTCTTCGTCCTTGAGGTGAAGCGTTCCTTCCGGGGTTTCCGGACGGTATCGGGCGAAGTAGGCAAAAGGCTGGTGGTGGAAGCGAAACGTGGGTGCGGGGTGGCCCGCGACCGCGTCCCGCCAGCCCCCGGAATACCAGGCCCAGGATACGCCCGCCTCGCTCAGCCGGTCTCCGATGGTCGGAGCGGTGAGCGGGGGAAGCAGCTGATCTTGCGGGGTCTTGGCGGCATGAGGAGCCTGGGCTCCTTGGACCGATCCCACCACGTAGCCGTCGGGCGTAATCCTGCCGTCCCTGCGGAGCTCCACCAGGCGGCCCGCTTCATCCAGGATGGGCTCGGCAACCCATTCGCTGGGAGGGCTGCCGGGCCACCGAGGCGTCTGGCAGGATACCAGCCAGATGTGGTTGAGGAAGGAGGAGCCGAAGGCGCTCTGGAAGAAGTGGTCGAGCACGGTGGATTCCTGGACGAGGCGAAAAAGAGGAAGCCGCTTGGTCTCGTAATAACCCATGGGTAGAGCTCCGGCAGTTCCCCAGGCGACATAGCGGTTGTTCGCTCCTCCGGCGATCTGGAGCTGGCAGTGGTAGAACGAATGGATCGGATCGGGGGTCAGCTCGCGCAGCGAGACGTAGGAGAGGAGAGGAAAGGGCCGGTTGGGCAGGTTTTGCGGGAATCGCGGATCGGCACGCTTCTCCTTGTCGTCCAGTACCGGGGGAAGCTCCTTATAGGGGATCCCCGACGGATCGACCTGGATCGCCGCCGTTCCGGCCTGGGAGATCCCCTCGGCGCCGGGGAACTCGCCCAGGAGGTTGTCGAAGCTATGGTTTTCCTGAAAGAGGAGAATGATGTGATCGAAAGGCGCCTCTGCGGGAGACGATGGCACGGCGCCGGCGGCCATTCCTAGGAAGAGCGGGAGGACAAGATAGAGGATGGGCAAGCTGCGAGAGAAGGGCCGCGAGCCGAGTCGGGAAATCATGGGGTTTTCCGGTTCCGTGGGGTCGAGCGGCTTAAAAGCTGGCACCAATGCTCCCGTAGATCGTGAACGGGGCTCCCGGATAGCCGAGCAGGTAGCCTGCCTGGTAGGCGGCGGGCACATTGGCGTTTCCGGCGGTGCCATAGTAACCGCCGCTGGTGATGTACTCGTAGCCGTTATAGTTGAGATCGGTGATGTTCAGCAGGGTCAGGTTGAAGTTGATGATCCTCTCCCGCTCGAAGAGGCGCATCGGGACTGCCGCGTTGATCGAGGCGTTGAGGGTGTAGTACTGGGGCATCGTCTGATTGCTGGGGGCCCCGATGTTGTTGTTGAAGACATATTGCTCGCCGTTGAAGATAAACCAGAGGCTGGTGCGCAGAGAGACCTTGCCGATCTGCTGGACCTGGTAGATGCCCCCCGAAAGCATGACGCTGGGCACATAGGGGACATGGCGGCCGTTATAAGAAACCGCTTGCGGGGTTCCGGGGGTACCGGTCACGTACGACTTGTAGACGGCATTTTCCACCGCACCATTCATGAAGAGGTGAAAGGTGCCGACGGGATTGTCGTCCAGGAAGAAGTCGCCGCCCTGGTAGATCGAAGTCCCCAGGCCCGTGATCGAGTCGCCGGCGAAGTTGGTGATGTTGATCGCCTGATTGGCGTAACGCAGCCAGAAGTAGTTTGCGCCGAAAAGCATGTTGTTGAGGCCGGGTAGCTTTTCGAAATGGGTCTTCGCGCCCGCGATCGCGTACTGCGCCAGCGACAGCCCATAATAAGAGGCAGGAATGGCTTGGAAGAGGCCGCCGCCTCCGCCGACCGCATCCGTCTGGTAGGTTTCGGAGTAGCTCCCGTAGAGAGCCAGCCAACGAGTCACCTCCAGGTTGAGGAGAATCGAAGGCTCGACACCGCTGAGATGGCGCGTGGCGTTCGGCAAAGTTCCCTGGTTGTTTTTCGGGTTGTATTGAAAGGCCAGCGGGAACTGCTCTTGCGCGTTCATCGAGTAGGCGGTCGTGAAGACGTCGTAGCGGATGCTCGGAACGATCTGGAGAGCCTTGATCGGCTCGATCGTGTCCTGGAGATAGACCGCGACATCGGTCTGATTCCAATAGTCGTTGCGGTATTTGCTGTTCGGCGTGAGCTCTCCGCCCGGAATCGATGTTCCGGGAAGGAAGTAGTTTGGATTATAGAATGCGTTGCGGCTGTTATAGGTGGAGGAGATGTAGTAGCCGCCCACGTCGACGGTGTTGTAGGGGAGAACCTTGGTCAATCCGATCTGGTCTCCGAAGGCCGATTCGGATGGGTTGTTGTATTCGTAGGCATTCTTTTTATTCTCATAGAAGTTGTAATAGCGGCTGTGGAAGCGATTGGAGCCATTGTAGAATAGCATGTTGTGCAGGGTCGTCTTCTTGTCGTCGTCCAGGTAGATGTTCTGCTTGGCATAGGCGATCTGGGTCGACTGGCTGTCGAGCTTGCGCCAGGTGTCGTAGGAGAGGTTGCTGTAGTAGCCGCTGGTCGCCTGGCTGTAAGGAGTTCCGGCGATTGGCAAGCCTGCGGCAGTCTGGCCGTTGACGGTCACATAGGGATTGGCTCCGACGGGGAGAATGGTGGGCCGGTATCCCCCGGCGTCGGCGTACCAGGCTCCGAAGCTGATGTCGCCATGGTTGAAGTTCTTGATCGTCTTTCCATAGATTGCGTACTGGTAGCTCGGGCTTCGGAATCCGTCCGGAGACATCCGGAAATCGTTTCCATTGCCGACTCCGCCCGAGATCACCGTGGACCAGCCGTGGATGTCCCCGGTCCGGTAGTCGGCGGTCATCAGCTTCTGGTTGAAGCTTCCGTAGGTGAAGTTGACATCGGCGCCCGCATGCTCGGTCGGCTGGATCGGGGTGAATTCCACCATGCCGCCCACGTTGTCATACCAGCGGCCGACGGCGCTTGCGGGACCGTAGGTCACCGCCGTGCTTGAGATCATCGCCATGATCGGGACCGCCGGTGACTGCCAAAGGCCAGTCGAAACGTTGTTCATCGGCACCCCGTCGAGGGTCATCATGATCGAGGCTCCGCCCGTGTAGCCGCCGAAACCGCCCCAGCCGTTCCCGATCCCATTGATGGAGACGGTGTACTTGGTTGCACCGGTGTTGCCGTAGCCGTTGACGTTCACACCCGGAGAAAACTGGAGGACCTGGGCCGCACCGGCCACCGGACCGGCGCTGGCGGCCATATTCTTATCGATCACGCGAGTCGTCGCCCCGGACCGGAGGATCTGTTCCTGGGTCGGCGCTTGCGATGCTCCCGGCACGAGGTCGGTCGGGGGCTCGAGAAGAGGGTTGTCGGGATCCCCCATGACGTTGGTCGTGGGCATCTGGACGGCCCCGTCCCGGCTGATCGACGCGGAGGTCGGGGCATCCTCTCCGGAGGAAGGGCGAGGGCGTGGGGAGTTGGCGGCGAGAAGAGGCTGAATGTCGGCCAGATCGGATCCCGGAGCGCTGGAGCCGTAAACGGAGGAGGGACCGGTGGAGGCAGCGGGAGCGGCGGCATCCCAGGATTCCGGATCCCCGCGCAGGGAGGTGGGTTCTCCTGCGTTTTCTTGCGGCCCCGGTCCGGAGAGGCTGTCCACTTTCGCGATTCCCGGGCCGTTGGCTTGCGTCTCTTGCATGCTCAGCAGGAAAGCCAGGAAGAGAGTGGGGATGAATCGGGACGCCGTCCGTGTCCAAGCGGGAATCAAATCCAGGCGCCATTCGGCATTAATATATGACATACAGAGCACTACTCCTCCTGATTGCTGCCTACTTGCATCCATGGTTCCGTCAGTGAGTTCCTCGATGGGGCTGCACAGTAGTTATGCTTAAGACTTCTAAGCAATTCAAAAATATGTTACAAATAGGTTACGATTCTGTGACGCCAAGGTGCCAATCCTGTGACAGTGGCGTGACAGAATCGTGACTAAAGCGTTACGACATCGTGACGGATCTGTGACGGAAGCGTGACGTTTGTGTTACGGAATTGTGACAACTTTGTGACGGTTGGGTGACGACCAGCGGCGAACGTCGGGCGATTTAGGGCCATTAAGTATGCTCATCGCCCTGAGGTCTCTTCCTGATCGAGGAATGGCCGCCACCTCTAGGGAAAGATGCCGCGACCGGCGTTGCGTCGAATGTCCGAGTTCCGCGTTCCGTGAGGACGGGAAAGGGAAGGCGAATCGGCTGCAACGGATTCGTGTGCCGAACGGCGCGGTGCAAGCCGCTGAGTCTGTGCGTGCGGGGAAAAAGGCGGGGAGGATCGGATCGCTTACGAGCGCGGAATGCGCACGCGCTTGAGCAAGACTCGCTCCCCGTTGGGCTCGAGGACGGTCGAGATGCCGTAGAAGGAGACCTCAATGGCCTCCTCGGAGAGATCGAGAAGAACGTATCCGCGGTGATCCCGCTCGGTGAAGAAGATCTGCGGGTTGGCTTCCTGGATCTCCTTGCTCCGTTCCACCCGGGCCGAGGGAGAGGAGATTCCCGCCGTTCCGGCTTCCTTGGCAACGGGCTTGCCCTGGAAGCGCAACTCGCCGAAGGAGAAGATGTGCGTGTCGCCGCTCAGGACGAGGACGTTGGCGATCTTCTCCCGGGCCAGGTGGCCGAGGATCTGCTCCTTTTCCCAAGCAAACCCGTCCCACTGATCGACGCTGATCGGCAGGCCGTTCATTCGCAGATCCATCATCATGTCCCCGCTGCCGATGAGCTTCCACAGAGCCCGACTTCGGGCAAGGCCCTCCAGGAGCCACTTTCGCTGGACAGCCCCCAGCATCGAGCGGCCGGGAGCGAGGGCCTCCGCCGCGGCGTCCCGGGGTGGAAAGAACGCGGGATGCCAGATGTCTTCATCCCGGTACTGCCGCCCGTCGGTGAGGAAGAGTTCGCAGAGATCGCCGATGCGCAGGGAGCGGAAGATCCGGAACTCCCCCTGTGCCCGGATCGGCACATACTCGAAGTAGGCCTGGTAGGCGGCCCGGAGACGGGCCGGGTTGTAAAAGAGGAGCCCCTTGCCCGAGTAGTCGTTTTGGACCTCGTGGTCGTCCCAAATGGCCGCCACGGGGATGGAGCGGAGCGCCTGCTGGAAATCGGGATCGGTCCGGTAGAGCCGATGCTTGGCCCGGTAGGAGGGCAGGTCGTCTGCGACGCCCACGGGGTCGGGGCGGGCCACGACCGAGCCGTAGGTCGGATTTTCATAGATCCAGTCGCCCAGATGGACCAGGAGATCCGGGGCATCTTGGGCGATGTACCGGTAGGCCGTGTAGTAGCCCGCCCCGTAGTGCTGGCAACTCACCACCGCGATCCGGAAGCGATTGGTCCGCTCCGGAAGGGTCTTGGTTTGGCCGACGGGGCTCTTGTTCCCCTCAAGGCTCCAGCGATAGTAATAGGTCGTAGCGGGGGAAAGGCCAGAGACGTCCGCCTTGAGGGTGTAATCGCGGGCGGGGCCGGTTTCGGCCTCCCCCGAGGCGACCGGCTGGCGGAAGTCGGGGTCGCTCGCCACCTCGTAGCGGACTCGCACGACGGGCTGAACGCTCTCCACGCGCGTCCAGAGAAGGACCGCATTCGTTTGCGGATCGCCGGAAGCCACGCCGTACGGGAAGAGGTTCTCAGCGGCAAGCAAGCCTGCGCTCCAGAAAAGGCAGGCGAGCCAGATGCCGATGATCCATCTGAGATTGCGGTCAAACGGGCGGCGGTGCATTTGCTGGTAAGATAGTAAAGCAGCGCTTCGGCAAAGCCAACCTCCATTCCCGCAGCTTCGCGGCCGCCGATGCGTTGTCCCTAGACCGCTTTCAAGAACTCCTCCCACGGGGTGGCGAGCGACGTCTCCGTCCGCTCGTGGGCATAAGAGCGCAAGATCAGCACGACCTTCTCGATCTCCTTCGGATCGGCGGCCTCGACGATGTCGACGATATCGTAGCGGCCGAGCGTCGCATAACTGGCCTTCCACTTGACGCTGGGGCACTCGGCTTTGATCTTGTCGCCGACTGTTTTTGCTAGTTTGAGAATCGATTTCGGCTCCTTGAGGAATTCCGGGGAGAGTCTGCTGAGAATGATGTAGGTGGTCATCCGTCGCTCCTTCCTGTTTGGGCGCCGGGAAACGGACTTGCTCCGTCCCTATGCGCCCTTTTCATTCTACGCTGGACCGGAGGTTCTTTCATCCCGTTTTTCGACTTCCGGCGCCGATCGTCGCACAGAACCGGCGGCGCCGCGGCTCCAACGATCCTTCTTGCGCTCTTTCGCGAAAGGGAAGAGGATTATGTCATGACAAGCAGGCTGTGCAACCGGTCGCTTCCCTTCGGGAGAAGGATGCGGTGCGAGCCGAAAACGGGAGAACTGGGATGAAGACCTCATATGGATTTGGGAAGGAAGTGGCGACCTCGTTCGAGGACACC
>JAQTUK010000092.1 GCA_028710285.1 Methylacidiphilaceae bacterium
TCATGTTCGTCTCGTGGTTCTTTTGAAACTCGACGAAGTCGAAATAATAGCCGCGCCCCGCTACGGTCTCCGCCTTGGCCAGTGCCCGGCTGGAAACCGAGAAGAGGGCTGCTCCGGGCGGCAGCGCCAGCGCCTTCTGGGTGCTGGCGAGCATCACGTCGATCCCCAGCTCGTCGAAGGGGATCTTTAAGACGCTGAAGGAAGAGACGGTGTCGACGATAAAGGAGACCTCGGGAAAGTCCCGCATCACCGCCGCGATTTCCCACAGCGGATTCATGAGGCCGGTTGAGGTTTCGTTGTGGATCAGCGTAAGGGCGTCGAACTCTCCAGTGGAAAGTTTCTGCCGGACGGCTGCGGGGTCGACCGGAGTGCCCCATGGGAAGGCGAGCGATTCGGCAGCTTTCCCGCTGCGGAGCGCGACATCGTACCATTTATCGGAAAAGGCGCCGTTGGCGCAGCAGAGCACCTTCTTATTGACGAGGTTGCGGACTGCCGCTTCCATGACGCCCCAGGCGGAGCTAGTGCTGAAATAAACGGGGCCCTGGGTGTAGAAGAGCGCCTGCAATTTGGGCTGCAGCTCCGCATAGAGATCTTGAAAACTCTTGCTTCGATGCCCGATCATCGGCGACGCGAACGCCTGGAGCGTTTTTGGGGAGACTTCGACCGGACCGGGGATAAAAAGTTTTACGTGAGGTATCATTCTGGGAGGATAGGGACCACATGCGCAAAAGGCAATGGCTTCTCCTCTGCTCGATAGCCTTCCTGGCGGTCCGAGCCCTTGCCGAGCCCGGGCTAGATGAGATTCTTCGCGAGGTCGTCGCCCGGGACGATGAGGCGAAGCAACTCCTGCTCCGGCTGGAGTATTGCCAAGAGATCCGCACCGATCAACTGGATGGCAAGGGAAATACCAGGAAGACGGACGAGATCCGGATGGTGGTGAAACCGGGGGAAGGCCTCCTGCTGGTGCCGAATTCGTCCGCGGGAACGGTCTCGGTGCAAAAATTGAGCAGCCAGCAGCTTCGGGAAGCCCAGGCGGCGCAGCAGGTGAGCGATTTCCTGGCCATGCGCAACCTTGTTCCCCGTTACGCGATCCATCTCGAAGGGGAAGGAGTCTGGAATGGCCAGCGGGCGTACGTCCTCGGCTTTGAGCCCAAGGCGGACGCACCCTGCCGCTCCCGAGCCGATCGGGTGATCAATGCGCTGAAAGGGAAGCTTTGGGTGCGGAAAAAGGACTGCTCGATCCTTCACGTCGAGGCGAACCTGACCCATCCCGTTCCGATTGCCTGGATCTTTGCCTCGGTCGATCAGCTGGATGTTTATTACGAGGCGGCGAACGCTTCTCCCGATCTAGGAGTCCTTCCGGTCAGTGGATGGGTCGAATACCGGGTCGGAACGTGGTTTGGCGGCAACCATGCCAGGCAACAGGTGGCCATGCGAAACTACCGCCGAGGCGATCTGACCGCGGGATCCGCTCCTTAGCCCTGGTCGGCGGCCAGGGCTTGCCAATTCGGCCGAGATCGGATAGAAAGAATTCAGCGGTTCCGAGCCCTGAGGAGCCAGGGGAAACGCTAATCCCTGGAAAATCGGCTCCCAGATGGGAACCCAAATTTATGCCCCTCGGCGGGAAACCCACCGAGGGGCTTTTACCAGAACGGCACGGTCGTGCGCATCGGCTGATTCTTGACAGTAAATAGCCCTTCCCTAGACTGAGGCCGATCTTCTCTAGGCGATGGTCTGGTCCCGGAAGCGGCTCTGGCTTGTTGGGGGGATGGGCCTTCTGGCGACCGCCCTCGCGGCGCTGTTTGCGGCAACTCATCCGGGGAAGAAGATGATCTCTCCCGAACGCGTCCGGGAAATCTTTTCGGGCAAGGGAGCGCCCATGACCGCGGACGACTTTTTCGGCTGGATCGAATTCATGCGCCGCAACAAGCCGCATACGGTTGCCGACGCGGAAAAGCTCCTTGGCATCCGCTTCAGCCGACTTACTCCGAAGGAAGATTTTGTCCGGACGGAGGGTATCGAGGAACTGAAGTACCAAGGACCCGATATGGAAAAGAAACTCGAGATGGACGCAAAGACCATGGAGATCGGGCTCGCGGAGTGGCCGGCCGGTCCATGGAAGGAACTGACCTTCACCGCTCTGCTGGACACGCACACCGCGGAGATCAACTTCATTCTTCGTCCCGAGATTGCCCTGATCTCCAAGAAGGAGATGATTCATCATCTCGGGCGTCCGGGCTTGGTATGGGATTCTCCGCGGATCATGCGCCGGGAAGGGAAGCTCTTCTATCCCGAGGGGATCACGGCCAAGAATTTCATGTTCGTCTACGAGGCCGATGGAGTCTCCCTCAACTTTGAAGACCCCGACATCCGCGATGTGATCAAGCCGCATCCACTGGTCAGCGGGTCCATAGGGATGTAATCCGAAAAGGAGCAATTCTGGTGAACGGCCCGCCGCAGCAGGTAACGACGGGATTTGGCGAGGAGGTTGACGAGATCTTCAACCTCTCCCCGTATGCCCAGAACCTCTTCTGGAAGGCCACCGAGAACCCTGACAGAAGAAAGAGATTCAAAATCAGCTGGAGCAAGCCAGGCCAGGGAACCGGTACGATCCGCGAGAGGCGTGGGGGTAAAATCCTCATCGACCCTGCGATCAGAGGCGATCCGGCCGCGATCGCGGGGAGCCTCTTCCACGAGCTGGGACATGCGACGAGCCATCCGCCCTTGATCGACCCGGAGACCGCTCACACCGTAGAACGAGCTGAGGTCGAAGTCCCCGCGAGGGTTGGCCGATGGGTCGGGAATCTCATCAGAAAAGGAGAGGGGGGAGCGGCCCTCGGAAAGACGGCGGGCTTGGCGATCGAAAAGGCAACCGAGGACGGGATGGTTGAGTGGAACGTCGCCCAGCGGTTGACAAACGAGGGCCATGCCGAAATGACGCGGCTCATCTGCGGCCTTCAGGCCAAGAACGTAGCCAAGCAGCGCGGAGAGAGGAGGCTGGAGGCGATGGCGAACGAGGTGCTCAGGCTCTATGGGGAGAATCTGCTGGACGAGGAAAAGCGACTCTGGGAGTTGCACAAAGCGGGAAGAATCACCAGGGCACAAGCGGAATCAGAGCTTGGGAGGTACATGGGGGATTTCGAGCACCCGAGCGGGGATCCCAATGCCGTATACGGTTACGTCTATCGCCAGCAGGAAAAGGGTCGGTTGGAACTCGATCCCGAAGAAAAGGAAGCGATCGGAAGTGACCGGGCGCCCTCCCGTTTCGGCGGGAGCTTCGTCAATGCGGCCGGAGTGACTCGATGCCAGCCCTGGGGGCAGAGATCCCGGGGAGGGGACCCCCGGCTCCCAAGCCGGGGACACGGCAGGTAGGGTCCGCCGGTGCTCCTTCTCGGGAGGTCGAAGGGCAAGACCTCACACCGCCCGCGCTGCGGACACCGCGCTCAAGATCCGCTCCACGTTCGTGGCTGTCTTGCCTTTGAAAACGGCCGATCCGGCCACGAGAACAGTCGCTCCCGCGCGAACGATTTCCCCCGCATTTTCGGGCTTCACGCCTCCATCGACCTCGAGCCAAGCCTCGGAGCCGATCTCGTCAAGCATTCCGCGCAACCGGCGAATCTTGTCCGTGCTGGAGGGAATATATTCCTGGCCTCCGAAGCCCGGATTGACCGACATGACGAGGACCAGATCCACGTACTGGAGAATCTCCTCGAGAGCGACCAAGGGCGTGGCCGGATTGAGCGTGACACCTGCCTTCGCTCCGAGTTCCTTGATTGCCTGCACGGTTCGATGCAGATGAGGACAGGTTTCCACGTGCACGGTGACGATGTCGGCTCCCGCCCGGACGAAATCCGCGAGGTATTGTTCCGGTTTTTCGATCATCAGATGCACGTCCAAGAGAGCTCCTGTCTCGGCGTGCAGCGGACGGAGGGCGTCGACGATGAGGGGCCCGATCGTGATGTTCGGCACGAAGTGTCCGTCCATGACGTCGATGTGAAGCCAGTCGGCTCCGGCCTCGATGGCCTCGCGGGCGTGGGCAGCCAAGCGGCTGAAATCGGCGGATAAGATCGATGGAGCCAGCTTTATGTGGTGTTGGCCCTTCCCGTGATTTCCCGCTTCCCTGGATCGTGTCATCGTCGGTCCTCCCTGCGCCGGTCGACATGACGGCGCGTAAATGAGCATGTTACCGAATCCTTCCGACGGAGCAACAGCCCTTTCTTGGGTCGACGTCGGGAGAAATCGAGAGGCGGCCCCGGCGGCAGTGTTTCCGCCCTTGCGCTCTTTGTATCGGCCTGCGCATGTTGACCGGTGAGCCATGGACAGTGAATTTGCCATCGGGACGCCAAAGAAGCTCATGGAAGATCAGGCCCTGGTCCTGAAGCGGGGGGATACCTTCGGGGTTTTTAACCCGTCAGGCGACGCGGAAGCGCGTCTACGGCCAGCCGAAGGGCTCTTTCGCGCAGACACCCGTTTTCTCTCTCGCTTTCACCTCCTGCTCGGGCGACAGGAGCCGTTGCTGCTCAGCTCTCACTTGGGAGGGCTGGAAGCCGGAGCGAGCATCGACCTGACCAATGTCGATATCCCCGAGGAGAATGGGCGGAACGTGCTCCCGAGCCGGACCGTCCACGTGCTCCGCAAGAAGCGCATTTACGATGGGGGCTTCCGAGAGGAGTTGTGGCTGCGCAATTACGCATCGTGCCCAATCGTGCTCGACGTCGCCTTTCTCTTCGAAGCGGATTTTGCGGACGTCTTCGAGGTGCGGGGGAGGGGACGCTCGAAACGAGGGACGTTTCGGAAGGCGCAGATTCGAAGCGCATCGGTGACTCTCGGATATCGAGGGGTGGACGAGGTCGAGAGATCCACCCGTCTGACTTTTGCGCCTGGGCCGACCGAGTTGGGAGCCAAAATTGCCCGGTATGATTTCGCTTTGCGGCCGGGCGAGGAACGGAGGGTCGAGGCGGTGGTCGAGTGCTTCGCGCAACCAGAGCCGAAGCTCTTCATCCGCAGCATGCCGAGCCCTCGAAAGAAGCCGGATGGCCATCCCCGCCGTTATTTGGGTCGCGCGGCCGTCCGGACTTCGAGTGAGCATGTCCAGGAGTGGATGGATCAAGCTCGGGCGGATCTCGAGATGTTGGTGACTCCGACCCGCGAAGGGCTCTACCCGTTCGCGGGAGTGCCCTGGTTCAGCACCGTTTTTGGGCGGGACGGAATCCTCATCGCGCTCCAGTACCTCTGGCTCGATCCGCATCTTGCACACGGAGTCCTGCGTTTCTTGGCGGCCCATCAGGCCAAAGGAGAGGATGAGGGGAAGATCTTGCACGAGTTGCGGCAGGGGGAGATGGCCGCGGTCGGAGATGTCCCCTTCGGTCTCTATTACGGAAGCATCGACGCAACGCCTCTCTTCGTCCTTTTGGCAGCTGCTCTCTATGCGCGGACCGGCGATAAAAAACGCATAGAGGAGCTCTGGCCCCACATTGAGCTCGCCTTGCGGTGGATGGAGACTCGAGGGGATCCGGATGGAGACGGTTTCCTCGAGTATCCGCGGCCGCCGAAGGGGCAGGGCCTTTGGAATCAAGGCTGGAAAGATAGCGACGATGCGATTTTTCATGCCGATGGCCGGCTCGCCGAAGGATCGATCGCTCTTTGCGAGGTCCAGGGCTACGCTTATGCAGCCTGGGCGGGCGCCGCCGGCCTTGCCCGCGCCTTGGGGAAATCCGAGTCGGCCGGCGAGATGCAGCGCAAGGCCGAGCAGCTGCGGGAGCGCTTTGAAGAAGTTTTCTGGTGCGAGGACCTGGGTACCTATGCGCTCGCTCTGGACGGGAACAAGGAGCCCTGCCGCGTTGCCGCGTCCAACGCCGGCCATGCCCTTTTTACGGGAATCGCCTCTGCGCAGCGAGCTCGCCGCGTGGCGGAGCTTCTGCTCGGACCCAGCTTTTTCAGCGGCTGGGGGATTCGGACTTTGTCCGAGACTGCCCCCCGCTATAATCCGATGTCCTACCACAACGGCTCCATCTGGCCTCACGACAATAGCCTCATTGCGCTCGGCTTGGCGCGCTACGGCTTCTCGGCCGAGCTGCGCAAGCTCGCAGAGGGGCTCTTCTGCGCGCTCGATTACCTGGAGGATCACCGCCTTCCCGAGCTCTTTTGCGGCTTCCCGCGCCGGCCTGCTTCCGCGCCTGTGCGGTATCCGATTGCCTGCCGTCCGCAGGGATGGGCCAGCGGCAGCCTCTTTGCCCTGCTGGCGGCCTGCCTGGGAATCGGATTTCACGCGGAAGGCGGCGAGATTCGGTTCGAGAAACCGGTTCTTCCTGGTCAAGTGGAAGATCTGCTTCTCCATGGTCTGCTCCTGAAGAAGGCTTCCGTCGACGTGCTCTTCCGCTCCCATATTCGGGACGTGGCGATGAACGTCATCCGCCGGAGAGGCAGCGTCTCGGTCGTGCTCGTCAATTGAGAGGCGTGCGGGAAAAGCATCGTCCGCTCTTCTTCCCACGGGGTGACGATATTGAAAAAAAAGAATGGCGGTCGGCAGGCGGAAGGCGAGAGGATTTCGAGATCTGCCGGATAGCGGAAAGGGCGGGCTTCCGAAGGAGATCCATGCGAGACCGGTCGCTTCTCATCGAGGAAAGAGCTACGAAGGGAGAGTTTCGCCTCGGCCATGCCACGCTGAGCAATCCGGCATCACTCAACGCCATCTCCCTGGAGACCGCGGAACTTCTCGAAGAGGCTCTTTCCACATGGGCAAAGGATCCGCAGATTGCCTGCGTGGTGCTGTCCGGGAGTGGGGAGAGGGCGTTTTGCGCCGGCGGCGATCTTCAGAGGATCTATCGAGCGATTCGTTCCGAGGATGCGAGCTACCCGAGCCGCTTCTTCCTCAAGGAATACCGAGTCGTCGGCAAAATGCACGCTTATCCGAAGCCGATTCTCTGCTGGGGCGATGGGATTGTTTACGGCGGCGGGCTGGGACTCCTGGCTGGGGCGAGTCACCGAGTCGTCACCGAGAAGAGCAGCTTGGCCATGCCGGAGATTTCGATCGGGCTCTTCCCGGATGTGGGCGGAAGCTGGTTCTTGGGACGGATGCCCGGTCGCATTGGTCTTTTTCTCGCCCTCACCGGACTCGCGTTCACGGCGGGCGATGCCCTCTTCCTGAAGTTGGCCGACTACTTTCTGCCTGCCGAGGAGAGGATGGCGGTTCTGGACGAGAGGCTGGCAAGCCTCTCCTGGACCGGGCAAGCGGAATCCGACCGCCTGCTTCTCTCCCGATCCCTTCGAGAGTGGGCACGGCCGTGGAGGAGCGCCGCGAGCCCAGCGCGGACTCGGCTGGAGTTCGATCGCATTCAATCCCTCACCGATGGGGATACCCTCCCGGAGATCGCGGACAAGATCGCCTATGGACCGATTTCTACCGATGCCTGGTTTGCCCAGGGCGCGGAAAATTTCGCGGAGGGCTGCCCGCTTTCCGCCTGGCTCATTTGGGAGCTCTCCCGAAGGACTGTCCGGATGTCGCTCAAAGAAGTGATCCGGCTGGAAGCAATCGTCGCCCACTGGTGTGGAGCGCGAGCCGACTTTCCGGAGGGGATCCGCGCACGGTTGATCGACAAGGACCGAAAGCCCCGATGGAGCGACCAGAGCGTCGCGGCGGTGCCGGCGCAGAAGGTGGCAGAGCACTTCGCGGCCCCTTGGTCTCCGGAAGAGCATCCCTTGAGAGATCTCTGAGGTTGGCCTCAGCCGATCGCTCTCTGCCGGAGCGGCGATCGCCTATTTTCTTTGCCGCCGGCCCGGCTCACGGACGCCCAGAAGCCCGAGAAGAGCCCCACAGCTCAAAAGCACGATCGGGATGAGGCTGAAGGCATTGAAGCCCAAGAGCCAGAGGAAGGCGCCGGCGGCCGCCGCCATCAGCAATCCGCCGAGGAGCGGCCTCGTTAAGACCATCCCGGCCCCGAGCAGAGCCACGATGGGCACGGCCACGCTCAGAATCTTTACCCCCGTGGCGGAGGCGGGATATCCCGATTCGGCGAAGCTCGCCAATCCATAGCCGAGCAAGCCGTAGGCGACGGAGGCGAGTCCGCCCATTAGTCCGACGACCAGAGCGCCAATTCTCATGGGTTTCTTTCCTCTCCCGCTCGCTCCGCCAGTTCCACCGGAGGGAACTCGAAGATGGTTGGCAACGCGCGTGGGAAGGCAAGCGCAAAGAGATGCTTGTCGCATAAAGGCATACCAGTTAATCCGTGCCAAGAGGGCGGCGGCCGGCCGCGCGGATGCGGAGACAGCCTGCGGTCTCGTGCGGGGGCGGGTCTGGCGCCCGCTGCGTGAGAAGGCGTGGCAGGCATCCCCGAACGAAGGCGGGTCGTGCTTGGATCTCTTTTGAGGTTGACCGGTTTCCGGAGCTGCCGGTAAAGCGGGTGTTTGCCGGAGAGGGGGAAACGCGGGCCAGGAACTGTGCCGCGCGGGAGCCCGGGATTGGCAGGTGTCGCCGACTCGAGTATGAGATAGAGTTTCGTCGAGGAAAGAAGAGCAGAGGAAATGAAGAGCTTCTCGATTGTTCCGGCCGCGCGTCTGGCCGGGGAGATTGCGGTGCCCGGGGACAAAAGCATTTCGCACCGAGCGGTGATGTTGGCCTCTCTTGCTCACGGCCCGACCGAGCTGACCGGGTTTCTTCCGTCCGAAGATTGCCTTTGCACACTGCGGGCTTTTCAGGCGCTCGGCGTCGATATCGAGGTCCGAGATCCGACTACGCTCTCGATCGAAAACCGCTCGCATCGGCTCTTTCCCGCCAGGGAGGCGCTCGATTGTGGGAACTCCGGGACGATGATGCGGCTGATCGCCGGAATTCTTGCCGGGCAGACCTTTCGCTCCCGCCTGGTGGGCGATGCTTCCCTGTCCAAGCGTCCGATGGCGAGAATCATCGAACCCCTGGAAAGGATGGGAGCCCATATCCGGGCGGAGGGAGAGAAAGGGACTCCGCCGTTGACTTTGGATCCGGCGGAGCTGCACGGGATCGACTACGAGCTTCCCGTAGCCAGCGCCCAAGTGAAATCCTGCCTGCTCCTGGCCGGGCTGAACGCGAAAGGGGTGACAGGGATCCAGGAGCCGAGCCCGACCCGGGATCACACCGAGCGCCTGCTGGCGCATTTCGGCGTTCGTCCTCTCCGTGAGGGTCGGTCCATACTCATTCAAGGAGGGCTGACCCTGGAAGGGCGCGATCTTTTCGTCCCAGGCGATTTTTCTTCCGCGGCATTCTGGATTGCCGGCACGGCGGCGATCCCGGGCTCGGAGATCAGGATTCGGAGCGTTGGGTTGAACCCGACGCGTACGGGTCTGCTCAACGTGCTCTTACGCATGGGAGCGCAGATCGAGGAGAGCGTAGGGGAGGGGCGAGGAGAGGGTGAGCCGAGAGGTTCCCTCCTCATTCGCGGAGGCAAGCTGCGGGGGACGAAGATCGAGAAGGCGGAGATCCCGAGTCTCATCGACGAGTTGCCGGTCCTTGCGGCGATCGCCGCGCTGGCGGAAGGAGAGACCCACATTCGCGGAGCCGAGGAGCTTCGCGTTAAGGAATGCGACCGGATCCGGTGCATGGTGGAGAACCTGCGTCGGTTCGGCGTTCCCGTCGACGAGCTGCCGGACGGAATGGTCGTGGAAGGGGGACATCCCATCCGTGCGGCCCGCGTCCCGTCTTTCGGAGATCATCGCGTGGCGATGGCCTGCTCCATCCTGGCTCTCCAGGCCGACGGCCGGAGCCGCATCGACGACGTTGGATGCGTCGATACGTCCTATCCCGGCTTTTTCCGACACCTCGCCAAGCTCAGCCAAGCCTCTGCGGAAGCTGCTCCGGGATGGAAGGACTACCTGCCATGGGCTCAATCTCGTACCGGACCGGATGGAACGGAAGAGG
>JAQTUK010000225.1 GCA_028710285.1 Methylacidiphilaceae bacterium
GGTAGAGCCGCGCGAGTTCGACAAGCCGTTCGGTCTGGTCTGCAAAATGGGGAAACTCTTCGGCGATCAGCTTCTCCAGCGGCATCTCCCGGTTGGCCGCCAGCCCGAAGATCTCGAGAGCGCCTTCGCGCCGGGGGAAGTGGACTTCGCTGCGGGAGAGCTTCATCTCCTCGTAGCATCCGGATAGGAGCTCGGCCGAATCCGAACGATCGAGGATGGTGAAGCTCGGATCGTAGCCAGCGAGAGCGGCGTGGCGACGCAGAAGGCGGTGAGCGAGGTGATGGAAGGTCCCCCCCCAAATCGCCTCGGTCCCATGGGGAATCAAGCGGCTGACCCGTTCGAGCATTTGCCGGGCTGCCTTGTTGGTAAAGGTGGCCAAAACGATGCGGGTGGGTTCGACGCCGTTATCCAGGAGATAGGCGACCCGGTAGGTCAGGGCCCGGGTCTTCCCGCTGCCCGCCCCCGCCACGACGAGAATCGGCCCCGGAGCGGCCGTAACCGCCTCCCGCTGCTCTTCGTTGAGGAGATTTACGTAGTCAATCACGGTCGGATGAAGGTAGCGGGGCTTTCGCCGAATGACAATGGGGCGGCGCACGGAAGCAGAGCATCGTCCATTTGCCTCGGCGCTTTCGCCGCTGGAGCAGAAGGCCCTCCTGGGCGAAGCGCGCCTCGATCTCCGAAGCCTGCTCGCGGAGAAGGCCGCTGACCAGAAGAACGCCCTCTGGGGCGAGCCAAGCCGCGAGCCGGGCAGCCCCTTGCAAAAGCGGCATCAGATAGAGGTTGGCCACAATCCGGTCGAACGGCTTCGCGGCCCGCCAGCGAGCCAGGTCGGCTTTGACCCAGCGGATGGCGGCGGAGGGGAAGTTAGCCTCCTCGTTTCGGCGAGCGACCGCGAGAGCCGACGGGTCCGTGTCCAATGCCCAGATGCGGGTTGCTCCGAGCTTTCGGGCGGCCAGGGCCAGGATGCCGCTGCCCGTGCCGATGTCGAGCGTGCGGCTCTTGTGCCAATCCGGGATCGTCACCATTTCTCGCAGGATCATCCCGGTCGTGGCATGCCTCCCCGTGCCAAAGGCCATGCCGGCGGGGATGAAGAGGGAAGGAAGCCCGCCCGGGGAAGCAGCCTTTTTCCCCAAGCTCCTTTCCGCTTCCGGCACGATCCAGAGCTTTCCTCCGATGCGAAGGGGTTTGCTCCGCGGCGTTGCTGCACTCCACGCGGAGGTGTCCTTGCGCAGCTTTCCTCCGTAACGGTCGAGGAGCTCGCGACCGGTGGAGAGATCGGGCAGGTAGGCTTCCAAACGCACGGTCGGACGGCTTCCCAGCCGGTGGAGGACAAGGGAGCCAGGCCCCAGAAAATGGAGGCGCTCGACCCAGCAGTCGGCCATCTTGGCGGGAACCAGCCGGCTCCACACCCACGGGAGAGCCGAATCGGTCACATCGAAAAGCGGGGACCCAGGTAGAGTTCGCGGGTCACCGGATCGTTGATCAGGAAATCGCTGGAGCCGTGGCTCATCACGCGCCCCTCGCAGACGAGGTAGGCACGGTCGACGATGGCCAGAGTCTCTCGGACGTTGTGGTCGCTGATGAGCACGCTCAGGCCCCGGTTGCGCAGGCCGAGCACGATCTGTTGCAGGTCGTCGACGGCAAGTGGATCGACGCCGCTGAATGGTTCGTCGAGGAGAAGGACCGTCGGGGCCGTGGCCAGGGCCCGGGCAATGGTCAGCCGCCGCTTTTCTCCTCCGCTCAGCGCCATCGCCATGGTGCGGCGAAGATGGGCGATACCGAAGTCCTCCAGGAGCGCTTCGCATCGAATCGTCCGCTCCTCGGCGTCGACGTCGAGAAAGTCCAGGATCGCCATCAGGTTCTCTTCGACGGTTAGCTTGCGAAAGATCGATTCCTCCTGCGGAAGGTAGCCGAGGCCCTTGCGGGCCCGTCGGTGCATCGGCATTCTCGTGACCTTTTGTCCGTCGATGAAGACCTCTCCTTGGGTCGGCTGGATGAGGCCAACGAGCATGTAAAAGGTCGTCGTCTTCCCGGCCCCGTTCGGACCCAACAGCCCGACGATCTCCCCCCTCCGGATGTGAAGGTCGACTCCGTTGACGACGCGCCTCTGGCCGAACTGCTTGACCAGTCCTTCCGCAGAAAGAGGGAAGGCCTCGTCGGGTTCCTCCTCCTCGGAAGGATGAAGGACGCGGGATTGGACAGGGAGGGGCTCCTCCTCGGCCGCTGGGGCTTCGAAGACTTCCGGGGAGGAGGGAAGCCGCGAGGACTCTGCGGGGCCGGGCAACGGAGGGCTTTCCCAGGGGGGGAGGGAAACAGGCCCTCGAGCGCGGAACGCCGGAAAAGCCGGATCGGGTAGACCGTCCTGGCGAGAGCTATCCATTCTGCTTGCGAACAGTAACAGAAAGGCGGCCTCCCCGCAACGAGCTGTCGCAAACATGTCGTAGACAAATGAAGTGACCGCCGCGAGGACAAGTGAAGTGACCGCTTGGGTATTGGGCGCTGGAGAGTTCATGAGATGGGGGCATGGACGGCTTCGGCGAAACGGAAGGATGG
>JAQTUK010000093.1 GCA_028710285.1 Methylacidiphilaceae bacterium
GTATATCGACGGGGTTGGAGTCGACTTTTTCCTGAACCTTCTCGACTGGATGCTGAAGAGAGAGATGGCATTGGGAATCTCTCCCAAAGCGGCGCAGGAGTTTTCCCTATCGGTTCCCACATTCCAGAGGCAGTCGGCGAACAGCTTTGCGCTGGGAATCGTCCCCTTGGCTTGCGCTTTGCTTGGCGTCGCCGTCTACTTCGCGCGAAGAAAATAGGCACGGCTTGTGAAACAGTTTCGTTCCGGACTCCTGTTGCTGGTGATCGCCCTGGCGTTATTTGGTTACATCGCCTTGGTCGACCGGGGGAAGCAGTCGACGGAAGAGCAGCATCGTACCGAAAAGCAGATTTTTCGCTTCAAGAGCCAGGACGTGAACTGGCTTCGCATCGCCGCCCCGGATCATTCCGTAACACTCGAGAGGAAGGAGAATCATTGGTGGATTGCGTCGCCCATTCGCGCGGAGGCCGACGACTCCGCCGTGGACCGTCTTCTTACGGAACTCGAGTTCTTGGAGTCGGAGCGGACGATACCGGCTAAAGAGGTGGGGAATGCTGATCTTCTCAAGCAGTGGGGCCTGGCTGCGCCCTCGTTGACCATCGAGTTTCGCGACGGGAAGGAGACCCGCGGGCTTTCGATCGGGCGAAAAACCGCCGTTCGGGATCTCCTCTACGCGAGAGCCGCGCAAGACCCGGGCGCGCCTGTCTATCTGGTCAACTCCGCCGTCGCGGAGCGACTCAACAAGAGCGTCGATGATCTTCGAAACCGGATGGTATTTCAATTTGACAGCCTTTTTGTTCAGCGCTGCGGCGTCGAGCAAGCCGGAAGTGCTCCGCTGAGCGTCGAGGTGGTCCGCCAGGGGACCAAATGGCAGCTCCTCAAGCCGCTGACGGCGCGAGCCGACGCAACCAAGGTCGATGAATGGCTCTCTTCGCTGACGACGCTTCGGGTTCGAAAGTTCGTCTCGGACGATGGCGCTGCCTTGAATCAATATGGTCTAGCTAGCCCGAGCGACCAGATCTGGGTCGATCAGAAGGGGGAAAAACCGATGGAGGAGAGACTCCTCATCGGTTCTCCCGTCCCCGGCGAGCCGAACGACGTCTATGCCAAGAAGCTCTCGGGCACCGCGGTCTTTACCCTCCCGGCCGCCACGGTGCAGCAGATGGCTCGCGGCTTTTTCCAGAGCGTGCGGGATCGCCATGTCGTCCCGTCTTTTTCCGTAAGCGAAGTGATTCGCCTCCAGGTGGACCAGAATGGGAAAAGCATGGGATTCGCGAAGAGGAGCCAGGGTTGGAGCGTGGATGGCGAGGGCTATAAAGGGCTGGTCGACGCGGAACGCGTAGAGGCTTTCTTGCGGTCGTTGCGAGCTCTGGAGACAAAGACTTTCGCGCGGGACGTCCCCTCGGATCTCCGTTCGTTCGGGTTGGACCATCCGGAGGGGAAAGTTGTCATCCAAACGGTGGAAGCGGGAGGCAACAGCCCGGCTCCCGTGGACCTCTTGCTTGGGAGGAGCGATAAGGACGGGACCTACGTCAAAAATTCATTGGAGCCATTCGTCTATCACATCGCCTCGCAATGGCTACAGGAGCTTCCGAAAGAGGCATGGCAGTGGAAGAGCTTGGAAGTCTTGCAAATGCAACCCAAGGACCTTCAGGAGGTGAGACTCTCCTTCCCCTCCTCGTCCGTCACGATTCGCACGTCGCCCGATGGCCGAATCCTCCTCAATGGAGCGGAGGGAGCGGCGGCTCCGCAAGCCAAGGCGACGCTGAACCGGCTCTGTCAACTTCGTGCGGTGCGCTGGCTCGGTCCCGTTCGGCCGGAATATGGCCTGAGCAAGCCGGAGGTCACGCTGGTGATCCAAGCCTCACGGATGACGACGGTTCGCATTGGAGCGCTTCTGCCCGATGGCGGAAGAGCCGCTCAGGTCGAGGGAGAGCCCCTGGCGTTCGAGTTCAGCGCAGCCGAGTTCCAGGCGCTGGGCGAGCTTGTGCGGGCAGGGTCGAAGACGGCGACGCCCGGTCGGAGCTGACCGGCGGAGGAAGGACTCCCTTCGGGGAAGGCGGTGTTTCTGTGCCGCCTGCGGATGGAGGTCCATTTTCGCGGTAACGGCACAAGGCCCGGTACACAAGGAACAGCGTCGCCCCTGCCGCCGGCAGGCCGATAATGAGTGAGCCGAGCATCATCGGCCATCCCCATCGCATCAGGCCTTTCCAGCTGACGACGTCGCGAAACACGAGGTGCCCCATGCGCAGGGCATGATCGTGATTGGCGTAGCCTAGGAGGAAAGCGCCAATCTGGTACTCGATCCAGAGCAGTCCCGGCACGAAGGGCAGAGCAATGTCATGGGCCGCCACCCCCAGAGCAGCGGCGACCAGGCTTGCGCGCAGGGGCCAGGCGGTAAGAATGGCGAGTACCGTCTTGAAGCCGAAAAATGGGGTAAATCCGTAGAAAATGCCGATGGCAAAGCCGAGGGCGATGGGGAATGGGTCGGCCCGGAGGTGAAAGAGTTTTTTGTGAGGATGGCGTGCGTGCTCTTTGAGGAAATCCCGAAGGCGAAGAAGGCGCAATTTCATGCTGCGCGAGATGACAGGAGAGAGCCGGCGCTCCCGGAATGGTTCCTTGGAACCGGACCTCGGAAGCAAAGATCGTCGCTCTTGCGACAAAAGGCAAGTCTGCCTGCCTCCGCGAGCCGCCAGGGTCAAGAAGGCCGCCGGAGGATCCCGTAGAGAAAAAGGTCTACGAAGCTATCGATCGTCTTTTTCCCATCGGGCATCCGCTCGGCTTCCGGAAAGATCGTTTGCACCACCAAGTTGTGGAGAACGATGCCGGCAAAGGCGCGAGCCGCCAGCATTGGGTCCATCCTGCGGATCATACCCTCTCTACTCTTGGATAGAAAGTAGGAGCCAAGGTACTGATTGAAGGTTTCGATATAGGCCTCGAAGAACATCCGGGAAAGATCGTGTCCTTCCAGTCCGCTGAAATAGAAGATCCGCAAGAATTGCGGGTCTTCTTCCACGGAAGCGAACATCTCACGGGCGATCTCGCGGAGCACCGTTTCCATGCTCTCGCTCGTTTCGGCGGCCTGCCGGAGCCGATTCAACAGAGGGACGAGCGTCTCGATCTTTTTCTCTATGATGGCGGCGTAGAGCCCGCGCTTATTGGGAAAGTGGCGGTAGATGAGCGCTTCATTGACCTGAGCAAGGTCAGCAATCATCCGGGTCGTCGTGCCCTTGAAGCCGCGTGCCGCGAAGAGGGAGGTCGCCGACGCGATGATCTTGTCTCGGCTGCCCGAGGCGCGAACCGGTCGAAGAGAGGTTGACATGGAATGACGAAGCCAGATAAGTAATCATTTACTTTCACTCTGCGTCAAGAACTCTCTCCGTTGCCGTAACCCATGGATATGCCGCCTGCTCGAAACGAAAGTGAATCGGTCTCCGGTACGATGACCGAGTCGTCTTCCGAGCGAAGGCAGGAGTCGAGCAAGCGCCTGGCGCCCGGCGGCGGCGTCCGGCTTCTTGCCTCGGTCATCCTCGGGGCCGTGCTCGGCGGAATTGGCGCGGTCATGGCTCTCCGGTTTTTCGTCTCTTTCCTCGCAAGCGAGACTACGGACGACGCTTTCATCACCGGCCATATCATCCGAGTTTCCCCCAAAGTTGCCGGGCATGTCGTGGGCTACCACATCGACGACAACATGGACGTAAAGAAGGGTCAGCCTCTGATTGAGATCGATCCAAGGGATTACCAGGCACGGGTGGCTTTGGCACAGGCGAACCGTGATTGGGCCGACACGGAATGGAAAAGAATGGCGCAACTGGTGCGCAGCGCGTCGGTCTCGCAGCTGCAACTGGACGGCGCCTGGGCCGCGAAGCTCTCTACCGAAGCCTATCTCCGTCTCACCCAACTTCAACTGGGCTATACCCATGTGTTTGCTCCGGAAGATGGACGGATTACGCAGCGGACCGTCGAAAAAGGCCAGTACGTTCAGGTTGGCGAAACGCTCTTTTCCATCGTTCCTTCCAATGTCTGGGTGGTCGCCAACTACAAGGAGACTCAGGTGACCCTCATTCGTCCCGGACAGACCGTTCTCTTTCGCATCGATGCCTATCCCGACCATCGCTACAAGGGGCACGTGGATAGCCTTCAGCGAGGCAGCGGGGCGCAGTTCAGCCTCTTGCCTCCGGAAAATGCGACGGGAAACTACGTCAAGGTCGTGCAACGCGTTCCGGTGAAGATCCTCTTTGACGAGCCGATCCGGACCGGGGAAACCGTAGGACCAGGAATGTCGGTCGTCCCCTCCGTTCAGGTCCGCAAGATCTCCCTTTCGTGGTTCTGGGAGGTGTTGGCGGCTGTAGCGGGAGCGTCTGCGGGAGTTTTGCTCGCCTTCTTGCTTTCGCGACGGCAGAAAAACGGTACGCGCGCTGCCTGAGCTCGCTCCGCTCTTTCCATTCCAGGGAGAGAGTCGGCGCGGTCCCGAGCGGGAGGGGGAACGGGATCGCTTATTCCCCTGATCGAGCGGATGACTCGGAGCGACGGAACGAGGAAAGAATCTCTTGGATCGACTTCGACCGCTCTTCCGTCGCTTCTCTTTCCTTGCTTCGGGGAGCGGCGGCGCAGAGGCTCTGGGGCTGTTCACTCTTTTGGTTCTCGGAGCCTTTTACGTCGCCGAGAGCGGGAGTCCGGTCATCTTCGATGACAACGAGGGGCTCTACGCGGGCGCCGCGCGCGAAATGCGCGCGCGAGGAGACTGGGTCATCCCCACGCTCGACGGCATGCCGCGCTGCCAGAAGCCGCCTCTGCTCTATTGGCTGATCCTGCTCAGCACCAGCCTCTTTGGGGAAAACGAGTTTGGGGTGCGCCTGCCCCAGGCTCTGGCCACACTCGCCTGGATTGCGGCTACCTATTTCCTGGGCGTCGCCCTCGGGGGACGCAACCTCGGATGGATGGCCGCCCTGATTTTGGGCACGGCATTCGGCTCCTTCGTCTTTGGTCATGTTCTCATGCCCGAGATCTTTCTTGCGGCCTCGATCGCATGGAGCTTCCTGTTCCTCTGGAAGTGCTTCACCGAGGAGGAGAAACGCGCGCCGGGAATCGGTCTCTGGCTCGCGATGGCCTTCGGCACGATGGTCAAGGGCCTGCACGCCCTCGCCTACCCCCTGGTCGTTTTCGGAATTCTCGCTCTCGTTTCGGCCCGGTGGCGGAAGACGGCGGTCCGTCTTTTCCGATGGGAGGGGATCACTCTCTTTCTCTTTCTGGTCATCCCCTGGTACGTGGTCATGGAATGGAGGCTCCCCGGCTTTCTTTCCGAGCACTTCGGAAACGAGCAGCTCGGTCATGCCGTGAACCATCGGATCCCGCCGGATGCGGGAACCGTCCGCGTGCCGGTCTTTCTCGGCGAGCAGGCCATCTTTCTTCTGCCCTGGATCCTCTTTGTAGCGGCACTCTGGTTTCCCCGTAGGAAAAGGGCACTGTTCACTCCCGGGAACGAGGATACGGGAACTCTTTTTCTCGGGCTTTGGATCCTCGTCACTTTTCTTTCGCTGCTTCCCTCGTCCTTACAGGACTACTACGCACTGAGCTGCTATCCCGCGCTTGCCCTCTTCTTGGCTCGGCCGTTCTGCGAACGGGAGGAAGGGCGGCCCGACGGGAGGTTCTGGATCCCGTTTGCTCTGATCGCCGGGGTGGCGGCGGTAGGCGGAGCGGTCGGCATCGCCTTTTGGTCGAGCAAGGGGCTGGACCATCCGAGGGTGGCGGCCCCGGTCGAAGAGCGCGACAGCTTTCTGGCGGCCATCTTCGGATTCCCGTTTAGTACCTGGCGGGCATTCATTCCGCCTCTGGTGTCGGCAAGCCTGAGCCTCTTTCTTGGCGGCTCGGCGGCGCTCTGGCTCGCTCTGCGGGGCAAGCGGCCGGCAGCGGGGCTCTGCCTGGCCTTTGCGATGCTCATACCCTTGGCAGAAGCCGGGCGAGGGTTCCAGCTGTTGGGGGATTACTTCTCCTCGCAGAAGATCGCCCAGTACCTCAACACGTTACCAGCGTCGGAGCGGCGGATCGTCGCGGACGGCGAGCCAAACTTCTTCTCGAGCCTCTTCTTTTATCGCGAAAACCAGAAGGAGCGCATCTACTGGGTGCACTCGACTTCGGTATCGCCGTTCGTGCTGAGAAGTGAGCCGGGAAGCCGCGAGCTCTATCTTTCGGAGGAGGAGTTCTTACAGCTCTGGGAGGGGGCGAAGCCGATCTATCTGATCTGCGAGCAGTCCGCCATGAGCCGATGGCAGCCCCTTTTCGACAGAAAAACTTCCTCCTGGAAAGTTGTTCTCGGTTGCGGAACGCGGGTCTTGGTCGTAAATCGTCTGCAAGCGGGGAGGCCGATTCGATGATGAGTAGAGAGGAAATGGAAGAGGCGATTCGACTTTTCCAGGAAGAGGACGAGCGGTGGAGGAGCATCGTCGCTCGGATGTCCAAGGAGGAGCAGACGCAGTTTTACGTTGCCGTCGAAGAGGCGTCTGGACGCTGGATCGGGTCCGATTCCCTGCTGGAGGACGATCCGGAGGATTAGCCGGCCGCCCGGCGATGGGCCCAGTCGAAAATCGGGAGGAGGCGCGGCGGCAGGAGACGGCGGGCCTCTTCGGCCCCCACCCAGCGAAATTCCTGATGCTCCGGTCTTCCGAGGGCGGGATTGACGCCCAGGGTGACCGTTTCGCTTCGGGTTTCGGCCAGGTAGTACCGCGCGATCTTTCTTCGGTCATAGATCCCTGTCTCCCGATACTCTTCTCCCCACGGGAAAGAGAGCGCCTCGATTCCCGTTTCCTCGAAAACCTCGCGACGGGCTGCGGCAAGGGGTTCCTCGCCCTGCTCCACCAGGCCCTTCGGAAAGTCCCAGTTGCGGAAGGCACGAAGGACCAGGTAGCGGGGCCCGCCTGCTTCCCGTCGATAGACGATCACGCCCGCGGAGCGGCGGACCGGAAGGAGAGAGTCGTTCAAGGCTGCTCCGGGGGCAGGCGAATGGCCTCGAGCAGATTGGTTGCGCGCGCATCGCGATCCGCGAGGGGATTCAAGCCGAAGCGCCATTCCAGGAAGCGCAGAAGGGAAGTGGTATCATAGGAATGGTGATCGACCCCGCCTCTTTCGGTGTAGGGCGAGATCAGCACGGCGGGGATTCGGGTGCCAGGCCCCCACCGGTCTCCCCGAGGCGGAGGAACATGATCCCAGAAGCCGCCAAACTCATCGTAGGTCAGGAGGATCACGCATCGCGGCCAGTAGCGGGAGGCCTGGATGGCTCGAATGAGGGTGATGACGTGTTTCTGTCCTTCCTCGACGGCGGCATATCCGGGATGCTCGCTGTTTATGCCAAGTGGCTTGACGAAGCAGACCGAGGGGAGGCGTTCGCTCTGAAGATCGGCCAGGAAGTCCGTCTCGTCCTTGAGGTGGACCGCTCGTTCCCGGGTCTCGGGGCCGTAGCGGGCGAAGTAGGCGAAGGGCTGGTGGTGAAATTGAAAGGTGGGAGCCGGCCGCCCGGCGAGGGCATCCCGCCAGCCGCCGGAGTACCAAGCCCAGCTGACCTCCGCTGCGCTCAACCGATCGCCGATGGTCGGCATGGTCAGTGGTGGGAGCAGGTGGTCCGCCGGGGTGGTCGAGCGGTGGGGGGCGCCTGCTCCCTCGACGGTTCCGACGACGTAGCCATCCGGAGTTACCTTGCCGTCCCGTCGGAGACCAGTCAGTCGTCCGCTCTCATCGAAGATGGGCTCGGCCACCCATTCGGCTGGCGGATGGGTCCAGGAAGGCGTTTGAGAAGCGACCAGCCACATGTGGTTGGGGAAAGAGCCGCCGAAGGCCGCCTGGAAGAAATGGTCCAGCACGGTGAATTCCCGGGCAAGACGATAGATCGGCAGGCGCCCGGTTTCATAATATCCCATGGGCAGAGCGCCGGTCGTCCCCCATGCAACGTATCCGCTGGCTACGCCGCCGGCGATTTGGAGCTGATTGCGGTAGAACGAATGGATGGGATCGGGAATCTTGTCGCCCAAGGAGACGTACGAAAGAAGGGGGAAGGGGCGGTTGGGAAGATGAGCCGGGAAGCGCGGATCAGGCCTCTTGTCTTGCTGGACCGGCGGAAGCTGCCGGTAGGGGAGACCGGAATGATCGACTTGCACCCCTTCCGCCGCGATCTTGGAAATCCCGTCGGCGCCGGGGAACTCCCCGAAAAGATTATCGAAGCTGTGGTTTTCCTGGTAAATGAGGACGATATGATCGATCGGGCTCGATGGCGGGGGAGCCGCTTCCGCCGGAAAGATGCCTTCCAGGAGCAGGGCGGCGGCCAAACCGCCGAGGAGCAGAAGGGAGGGTCGAGCAGGCCGGCCGGCAGCCCGATCGGCGGCGGAGGAGAAGGGCTTCACCCGGAGCACTCGAGTTGAGGATGAAGAAAACATCCCCGGAAAGCAAGCGCATGGGCGTCCACCGCTTTCCCCTGCCAGGGTTCGGCTGGGCCACCGGGTTGATCGTAGTCGCTGGCTTGGGGCAGGTGTCTGGATTCGGTCAATCGGCGCCAGCGCCGCAAGTGCGCGATCTTCCTGCTCTGCGGCTGCATGGGGAGCCGAATTTGCAGGGTCCGATTCCCGAAATACGGGCGCCGATCGAGAGGTTTTTCAAGGATCTTCTTGCCGGAGAAATTCAAAGGGCGTTCCAGGAGCTGCTCGTCACCAGCCGCCTAAGCAGCCGGCATGACAATATCTCGGTTCTCATGGACAAGACCGCGCAGGCGTTCACCTATTACGGGAAAGCGACCGGCTTTGAACCATACGATACACGGGCGGTCGGCAGCCGCCTCTTCATGGTGACCTATCTGTTGGACCTGGAGCTGCAGCCGCTGCGCTGGCGATTCGTCTATTATCGCCCCGAGGACGCTTGGAAGCTCATCGACATCCGGGTGGATGACGCCTTGGAAGATCTGATCAATCGATGATTCCGGTCACCAACGTCTTGCGCAGGGCCTCCTCCACCGGCTTGGGAACAAAGCAGGAGACCGATCCGCCCAGGCGGGAGATTTCTTTGACGAGCGAGGAGCTGAGGTAGATGAACGAGTCTCTGGGCATCAGGAAGACCGTCTCGATGGTCGGCGCGATCTTGCGGTTCATGAGAGCGAGCTGAAACTCGAATTCAAAATCGGAAACCGCTCGCAGCCCGCGGATGATGGCGTGAATCTCCAGTTCCTTGGCGAATTGCACGGTGAGCGCATGAAAGGGAAGGACTCGTACGGGACGGGGCAAGGTGGCTACCGCTTCCTGGACGAGCCGGACGCGTTCGGCGAGCGGGAAGACGGGCGTCTTGGTCGATTGCGCGGCCACGCCCACCACGACTTCTTCGAAGAGGGCTTGCGCCCGCTCGATGATGTCGAGGTGGCCGAAGGTGATCGGGTCGAAGGTGCCCGGATAGAGTGCCTTGGGCGAAGCCATGGCGATTACCTTTGCCGTTCGATATCGGCTCCGACCTCGCGGAGCTTGGCGTCGATCCGTTCGTAGCCGCGGTCGATGTGATAGACGCGATGGACGATCGTCGTGTTTTCCGCCTCTAGTCCGGCGAGAACGAGGGCTGCGGAAGCGCGCAAATCCGATGCCATGACGGGCGCCCCGCTCAGGCGGGCGACTCCGTCGATGACAGCCATATTCGCCGAGAGATCGGCGCGCGCGCCCATGCGCTTGAGCTCGCTGATGTGCATAAAGCGATTGGGAAAGATGTCGTCCGAAAGCTCGCTGCGGCCGGGAACGGTCGCGGCCAACGCGCAAAACTGTGCCTGCATGTCGGTCGGGAAGCCCGGATAGGTGCCCGTCCTTAGCTGGAACGGACGCAAAGGA
>JAQTUK010000094.1 GCA_028710285.1 Methylacidiphilaceae bacterium
GGTTCCCCACGGCCGCGTCACCACGTTTGGCTATCTTCTCGAACGGGACGGGCGAAAGCTTCTCGCCTACCTGAGTGATTGCCAGGCCGTGCCGGAAGAGATCCTGTCGACGATCCAATCGGTCGAAATTCTGATTATCGACGGCCTGCGCGACGAGCCCCATCCCACGCACTTAACCTCCCGGCAAGCCATCAAGGTCGCGCGGCAAGCCGGTGCCCGGCAGACCTACTTGACCCATCTGACTCATCATAAGAGCCATCGAGACCGCGAGGCCGACCTTCCGGTCGGTGTCGGAGTGGCTTTCGACGGGCTGGCGATCGTTCTGGACTAGCCATGTGGATGGATACCCATGCTCACCTATACTTCCCGGAGTTCTCCGAGGATCGGGAGGAGGTCATCGTCCGTGCGCAAAAGGAGGGAGTCGATCGCATCGTCGTCGTGGCAACCGACCTTGCCTCCAGCCGAGCCGCCCTTGCCCTGGCGCAGGAGCACGCGAGCTTGGCCTGCACGGTGGGCATCCACCCGAAGAGCGCCGAGGATGCCGCAGCGCCCGGCTTCCTCGCGGATCTGGAGGAAATCGCCGCGCACGACAAGGTGGCCGCCGTCGGCGAAATCGGTCTCGACTATCACCGCCTCCCCTCGGATCCGCAAGCTGCGGAAGCCGAGAAGGATGGTCAACGGCGGGCCTTCCGGGCGCAACTCGCTTTCGCCAGGGAGAAAAATCTCCCGGTAGTCATTCACCAGAGGTCCGCCTGGGAAGACACCCTCGCGACGCTCGACGAAGTCGACAATGCGGTGCGCTGTGTCTTTCACTGCTTTGGGGAAGGGCCGGAACGGCTGCAGGAACTGATCCGGCGCGGCCACTTCGTCTCGTTCACCGGCATCATCACCTTTCCCAACGCCCCTCTGGCCAAGGCCAGTGCCCAGGCTGCGCCCATCGACAAATTCTTCCTGGAAACCGACTGTCCCTTCTTGGCGCCGGTCCCCCATCGAGGCAGACGGTGCGAGTCTTGGCATGTCCGCCTTGTGGCCGAGGAGATCGCCCGCCTGCGGGGGGATCCCGTGTCCGTCGTAGCCGAGGCGAGCTCACGCAACGCGCGCGCGTTTTTCCGATTCACCGATTGACAGCGAATCCCGGCGCATCCCAGAAAGGAAGTGTCATGGACAAGACGACTCCGAATCCACATGCCTCCCAAGGACAATCCTCCGGATGCCACCGGGCCTACTCCCGCCAAATCTTCGACGGAACCGCGCGTGCCCCGAACCGTTCGATGCTCTACCCGCTGGGATTCCAAAAGGAGGAGTTCGACCGGAAGGACCTGATTGGCATCGCCTCTACCTGGAGCCAGGTGACCCCATGCAACATGCACATCGACGGGCTGGCTCGAGAAGCGGCTGCGGGTGCGGACGAAGCTGGTGCCAAGGCCCTCATATTCAACACGATCACGGTTTCCGACGGGATCTCGATGGGAACCGAAGGGATGAAATACTCCCTGGTCTCCCGGGAAGTGATCGCCGATTCGATCGAAACGGTCGCGGCGGCGGAGGGCATGGATGGGCTCGTGGCCATCGGCGGTTGTGACAAAAACCTGCCGGGATGCCTGATCGCTCTGGCAAGGCTCAACCGACCCAGCGTGTTCGTCTACGGCGGGAGCATTCTTCCCGGCTGCCATCACGGGAAGAAGATCGATATCGTCTCCGTTTTCGAGGCGGTCGGCGCCCAAGCCAAAGGCGATCTCTCCGTCGAGGAGTTGGCCGACATCGAAAGCCACGCGATCCCGGGCCCAGGCTCTTGCGGAGGAATGTATACGGCCAACACGATGGCCTGCGCCATCGAGGCGCTCGGAATGAGCCTCCCGGGAAGCTCGACCGAGCTTGCGGTTTCCAAGGAGAAGCTGGCGGGCTGCCGAGCCGCGGGAAGGGCAGTCGCGCAACTGATCGATCGCGGCATTCGGCCTCGCGACATTCTCACACGGAAGGCATTCGAGAACGCGATCACCGTCGTGATGGCTCTGGGCGGGTCGACCAATGCCGTGCTTCATCTCCTGGCAATCGCTCACGCGGCCGAGGTCGAACTGAGCCTGGACGACTTCCGGCGGATCGGCAGACGGGTGCCCGTTGTGGCCGACCTCAAGCCGAGCGGCCGCTTTACCGTCGCCGACTGGGTGGAGATCGGAGGACTCCCTCCCCTCTTGCGAAGGCTCCTGGAAATGGGGCTTCTTCACGGGGACTGCCCCACGGTGAGCGGGGCAACCCTTGCGGAAAATGTCGAGAGGATCGCCGACTATCCCGCCTGCCAGGACATTATCCATCCCTTCGACAAGCCGATCAAGCCGGTGGGCCATATCGTGATCCTTCGCGGGAATCTCGCGCCGCTGGGTGCGGTGGCCAAGCTGACCGGGAAGGAAGGGCTCCGCTTTACCGGAAGCGCCCGCGTCTTCGACTCGGAGGAGGCGGCCTTGGCCAGCATCCTGGACGGCTCGGTCGTCAAGGGAGACGTCCTCGTCATCCGCTACGAAGGTCCCCAAGGAGGCCCCGGAATGAGGGAGATGCTCTCCCCGACCTCGGCCGTCATGGGCCGTGGCCTCGGAAAGGATGTCGCTCTCATTACCGATGGCCGTTTCTCCGGGGGAAGCCACGGCTTCGTCGTCGGCCATATCTGCCCAGAGGCGGCGGCCGGGGGGCCACTGGCGATCGTTCAGAACGGGGACAGAATCACCATCGACGCCGAACGGGAAGAAATTCGACTGGAGCTTTCCGCGGAAGAGATCGATCTCCGCCTGGCAGCTTGGAACCCGCCAGCAAGGCGCTACCGCCGAGGGGTCCTCGCCAAATACCAGGCGCAGGTAGGCGGAGCCCACCTAGGGGCAGTGACGGACGGAGAGAGTTCGAGCCGGGAGCGCCGGTAACCGCGAAATCCCCAGTGTGCGGATTCTCCCGGCTGCGGATCGACCGTTCGCGCGAGGCGCAGAGGGCCCGCCCCGGCGAATGGCCGGGGCCGGGTTAGAAAAGTTCCCCGTGCTGCCGTGTGGGAATGGGGCCTTTCGACCACTTTGCAGGTAAGTGGGAACCTTGCCGCGTGCCTCCGTCTTCCAGCGAAGGCCTGGCGTTGGCAGCGCGAGCAATTCCGGCTCCCGTAATCGAACTTATCGGAGGAAAGGCATGCATCCCAAGCACGAGCAGCATAGGGAAATTGGTTGTCGACTCTCTTTAGAAATGTTTCCCGAAAGCCCAGGCGGCCGCGCTCATTCCCGGTTTTCCGTCAAAGAACCCACCGGCCTCCGGGCTTACGACTCCCGCAACGACCAGCCTTGAGATCGCAGGGCCTCCCTCAGGTTGGCAAGCCATCCATTGACCTCTTTGTCCGTTAGGGTGCGGTCGGGGGATCGGAAAGTCAAGGCGTAGGCCAGCGACTTCTTCCCCGCCGGCAGGCGTGCGCCCGCTGGGTCCCGAAACAAGTCGAACATCTGCAATCTCTCCAGGCACGGAAGCCGGCACGCTTCGACGACGAGGCAGATTTCCGAGTGGGTCACCGCTTCGTCGACGACGACCGCAATATCGCGCCGAACGGACGGGTAGACCGGCAAGGGCCGAAAGGCCGCCCTAGCCTCTTCCTGCGAAAGCCATGAATCCACATCGTACTCCAAGAGAATGACCTCCGCGTCAATCTCCCGCTTGGCCGCCTCCTCGCGGGAGATGATTTCCAGCCGCACGCGCGCCTCCTTGGGAACGGCGAAAGACTTCTCCAGGAAATCGACCAGCCCCTTCATGTCGTAAAAGTCGAGCCGGCGCTCGCCCGTCAACCAATGCGGCTCCTGCGCCTCCCCAGCAACGAGAACCGCCAGCCGCTCCCGCTCCTCCACCCGCCCGTGGCACCGATGGACCACTCGGCCCAACTCGAATAACCGCAAGCTGCGGTTGCCTTTTGCCCAATTGGTGCGAGCGATCTCGATCAGACCCGATCCAAGGTCGGCGCGCAGGAATCGGAAATCGGCGTTCGCCGGATTCGACAACTCGATTCCGACTTCCCCAGGATCGGTTGCCGCGAAGGGTAGGCTAATGCACTCCTGCCATCCACGCGCACTGAGTGCGGTTCGCACCGCCTCCCGTCGATCCCACCGACAGTCGTCCCGACTCTTTTCCTCCCATCCGACAGAAACCCGGGGAGGCACCTCCGCCAGCCCGCGCACCCGAACGATTTCTTCCACCAGGTCGGCTTCTCCTTCCAGATCGGCCCGATGGCTTGGGACATTCCAGAGCCAGCCATTCTCCTTCTTCTCGACAAGCTGGAGCCCCAGCCGGCCCAGGATCCCCTCCAGTTCCCCGGGCGGCGGCAGCTCCCCGCAAAGCCGCTCCACGGTTCTCTTTTGAAGCCAGATCGGAGCCTCTTCCAAAGGGAGCGCGCCGAAGGTGGAGGTCCCGACCAGTCGGCCCCCTGCCCATCGAAGCAGCAGTTCCGTCGCCCTGTCCCGCGCAAGCCACACGATTCCAGGATCCACCCTTCTCTCAAATCGATAGGAGGCTTCGGTCGAAATCGAATGTCGCCGGCCTGCTGCTCGAATCTCATTCGGGCGAAACCAAGCGCACTCCAAGAGGACGCGTGCGGTCTTCTCGGTCACGGCCGAACGTCTGCCCCCAATCACCCCCCCCAAGGCTTCGGGCCCGTTCCTGCTGGCAATCACCAGGTCTGCCGGCTCGAGAGTAATCTCCCGATCACCCAGGGTGACCAGGCGCTCTCCCGCCCTGGCGCGCCTGACGGTGACTTCACAATCCGCAAAAGCATCCGCATCAAAGGCGTGAAGAGGCTCTCCAAGCTCGAAGAGCACGAAGTTGGTGACATCGACGACCACATTCACGGGGCGCACGCCCGCACTGCGCAAACGCTCTTGCAGCCACGGCGGGCTCGGCTTTACCTCGATTCCCTCGATCAGGCTCGCGGCGTACCAAGGCGCAGCGTCGGGGGCAGCCAAGACGACCTTCCCGGGAAAGGGCTCCGCGACGGAGGAAACGTCGGGATGGGGAAAGGGGAGCAGACGTCCGCAGCCCAAAGCGGCCACTTCCCGCGCCAAGCCCCGGTAGGAGAGAAGGTCGGGGCGATTGGGGGTGACCTCGACGATCCACTCGACGTCGGTCGAGAGAATCGATCCGACAGGAGCCCCAAGCTCGCTGTCGGCCGGCAGCAGGAGGATTCCCTCCGATCTCCTCTCCTCCAGTCCGAGCTCCTCCGCCGAACAGAGCATCCCTTCGGACTCCTCCCCTCGAATCCGTCTCCTCGCGATTTCCAATCCTCCCGGGAGCACGGCTCCCACGAGGGCAAGAGCGACTCGGTCTCCCCGGTCGAAGTTCGTGGCGCCGCAGACCAGAGCCACTTCCTTCTCCGGAATCCGGGCTCGAACGAGCCGGAGCCGATCGGCGCCCGGGTGAGGCCGCCAATCGACCACCTCGGCGGCCACGATCCTCGGATCTTCCGGCCCTCGTTTCCTCCAGTGCGTGACCTCCAGGCCGCTCATCGTCAACCGCTCGACGACCTCCTCGACGGGCAGAGTGCATTCGCAATATTGATTCAACCATTGCCAGGAAATTTTCATGTCTATCCCGCCTCTTGCTCTCCTTCTCCGTTCGCCCGCGCTTTCTGCCAAATGGCTCCGTACAGAGGATCGCCTTTGCTCCGAAAGATTGCTTCGAAATGACTCCCAGGAAATCCCCCGGAATCTTCTGCCCGTCCGAACCCAGGCAGATCGTTCGCCGCCTGCTCGACCGCCGCATAGTAGCCGGCATCATCCGTCAGGAGGCGGAAAAGGCCACCCGGCTCCAGCACCCGAAAGATGGCAGCCAGGACCCTCCCACTCAACGTGCGCCGAGTCTGATGGCGCCGCTTCGGCCATGGATCCGGGAAAAGCACATGGATTTCCCGGCAGGAATCCGGTCGCGACCAAAAGAGCAGCAGCTCATCCCACCCCATCCAGAGAACCCGGAGATTGGTGAGCTGGCGAAGGTCCACGGCGCGCTGGATCTTCCGGACCCTTTGGAGCTTACGCTCCACCGCCAAGACGTTCCATTCCCGATGGAGCTCCGCGTAGGCTGCCGCAAAGCGGCCATTGCCGGCGCCCAGATCGCAGACAATCGGAGCCGGACGTAAAAACATCCTCTGCCAATCTTCCCGAGGAACGAGGGGATTTGTCTTGCCAACCGCAGGCGTCCGGACTGCGGACGGCTCCATCTCCGCTGACTCACACATGCCGGCAGTCGTCCGGGTCCTTCTGGCGATAGCCATCGGCAATCCTCTCCCGGTTGACTTCATGCTTCTTTTGATAGGCCGAAAAGAGATCGTCGGCGCTCATGCCGAGCACCTGGGCCGCGGAGACCAGGAAGTGGAAGAGATCGACGATCTCCACGCGGGCGTTCTGAAAATCGCGCTTCTGGTAACGCGCCCACCATTTCCAGGGCACGCTGTCCGTCAACTCGGCGATTTCCTGGCTCATGGCCCGCGCATAATTCAGCAACCATCGTTCCCTTCCCTCGTCATCGAGCGAAGCGGTTTCGATTCCGATTTGGCGATTGAGGCTTTCCTGCAGGGCAAAAATCGCCTCAAGCTTGTCCGAGTTGTTCACCTTTTCCCCTTCATCCCTTCCTTCCGCCCTTCCCGAAGCGGAAGCGCGGCAGCCGAAGAGAAAAGAAACACTTCTGCGCCGTTTCAATCGAGAAAATATCGTTGCTCTTCCCCAATCGGCTTTGGACAACTCGCGCTCTTCTCGAAAAGCCGATGCCGATTGGCCGCCACCCGGTCATAAAGCCAGTCCAACCAGGGCAAGGGGAGAATCCGGAGGACGGCCGCCAGGTGCCGATACCCCGGCAACCGCCGCAATACTTCGAGAACGGCCCGCCCGCGCAAAAACACTTCCGCTCCGTCTTCTCCCGCCTCCCACACGACCACCAAGGAATCGGAGCCAGACAGTTCTTCCTTCCCCACCGCATAGCGGCGGAACCTTTTTCCCTGAAGCGGCGCGAAGCGGAAAACATGCGCGGGATCGTGGCGCAATACAAACCGGACAAAGCGGTGGCAAAGCCCGCAGACCCCATCAAAGTAGATGACTCCCATCTCCTGCCGGATTCCGTCTCGAGATAATCTGAGGCGCTCCCCGGCCGCCGCAAAGGGGAAACGTCGGCGCGATCGACGAACTCCCCATCCCGAATCCTTCTCCAATGCCTCATTGGGTACGTGGGGCGCCCCGCTCGGGAAAACATTTGACAAGCTTTCCTCGCGCGATCACTCATGTGTTATGCTCGTGGATAAGCGAGGGTCGCGGACGCGCATCCTCCAGTTCATCGAATCCTATCTTCAACACCACCGCCGGCCGCCCACCGTGCGAGAAATTCAACACGGCTGCGGTTTCCGGAGTCCGCGAGCCGTCTCCTATCAACTCGAACGCCTCGAGGCGATGGGGTCGATTTCCCGTCAAAAAAATTCTCGAGGGATCCTCCTGCGAAAACAGCTGGAAGAGGGATTCCCCATTCCGTTTTTCCCCGCCATTCCCGCCGGACCGCCGACCCTGATGCAGGAGCCGGATGCCGACAGCGTCCGCCTAACTCCGGAATCCTTGGGCGTTTCCGATCGGTCTGCCTGCTTCGCCGTGCAGGTGCGCGGATCGAGCATGGTCGGCGCGGGGATTCTCGACGGCGACCTGGCATTGATCGAAAAAAGACCTCCTCGGGAGGGGCAGATCGTTGCCGCGCTGATTGATGGCGAATGCACGCTCAAGAGACTGATTCTCGACCCGACGCGCGGCTTCGTTCTTCGATCAGAGAATCCGGCCTTCGCCGACCTGCAACCCGCGCGCGATCTGACGATTCAGGGGGTGCTGGTCGCCGTCGTGCGAAAAGTTACATGACGGGAGGGACGAAACCACTCCGCCACGTCGGGGAAAGTTCATTCTGTAATTACGGCTTGCCAGAGGGCCTGCCTTCTCCGTTTCATACTCTTCGAGCCTCGGAGAGCCAACGCACACGGCCGACCGTCTAGCCGACGACTGTCCGACCCCGCGGGGAACCCAAGCTTTTTCCTCTATGGTGCACCCCTCCTTAAGCATTGTGCTGCCGGTTTATAATGAGGCGGGAATTGCCGCGGAGGTCGCCACGCGGGTCATGGGCTTTGCCGAAAGCCATCCCGACTACGAGTTTCTCCTGGTTGACGATGGTTCGGTCGACAACACCGCGACCATTCTTTCCGGGATTCTCGCCAAGAAGGGCATGCCCAATGTTTCCCTTCTCCGCTACGCGCCCAATCGCGGGAAAGGGTACGCGATCCTCTTCGGATTCCAACGCGCTCGTGGAACATTCGTCTGCTTCGCCGATGGCGACTTGGCCTATCCGCTCGACTACCTGGACCGGATCGCAGAGGAACTCAAGGACTCGGATATCGTGATCGGCTCCCGCAGCCGATGTCGCGCCTCCCAGGGAGCTCCCAATCTACGCCGCCGATTTCTCGGCATCGGCTATAACCGGCTCGTCCGTTTTCTCTTGGGGCTGCCGTACGCGGACACCCAGGCCGGCTTGAAAGGATTCCGACGCGAATCGGCGGAGCGACTCTTTGCCCTCCTCCGTTCCACCGGCTTCTCCTTTGACGTCGAACTCCTTTTTTTGGCCAGGAAGCTGGGATATCGGATACGGGAAATGGCCGTCCAGCCGGCAAAGGAACACTCCTATAAGACCGGAAAGGTGAAGCTCTTGCGGGACTCCGCAACCATGCTGGTCGACCTTTGCCAGATCCGGGCACGAGACTGGCTCGGGCTTTACCATGAAGGACGCACTCGCACTCCTTAGCTTCGATCTCGAGGAGTTTGATATCCCGGGCGAGTTCCGGCGGGCGCTCCCCGGACCCGAGCAGGTCGCTGTCACGCTCGTCGGTCTCCAGCGCCTGACAGCCCTCTTGGCGGACCGAAAGATCGTCTCCACGTTCTTCTCCACCGCCGTGCTGGCGATGAATGCCCGGGAGGCGGTCCGGGAGCTCGGGCAAACCCATGAGATCGCCTCCCATGGATATGCGCATACCGGCTTTTCCGCATCCGATCCCGACCGTTCGAAGAAGGTGTTGGAGGAGATCACGAAGAAGCCCGTTTTCGGATATCGAAGCCCCCGCTTTCGTCCCGTGGCGGACCATCTCCTCCGAAAAGCGGGTTATACCTACAACTCCTCGGAGAACCCGACCTTCTTGCCGGGACGCTATTGCCGCCTCTTTTCTCCACGCAAGGCGTACCGGAAGGGCGATCTGATCCGGATCCCGGTCTCTGTCTCTCCCTTGATTCGGTTTCCGTGCTTCTGGCTGGCTTTCAAGAACACCCCGCCCGCTCTTTTTCGGACGGTGGCCGCCTGGACCCTGGCGGAAGGAGGCTACCTGCATCTCGTCTTCCATCCATGGGAGTTTGCCGATCTCGATGGTTACGGTTTGCCCCGCTGGATCTCTTCCCCGTGCGGACAGGAGCTGCTGGACCGGCTCGCTTCCTTTCTCGACTGGCTCGGCGCGCGGGCGCGCTTTACCACTCTTGCCGACTTCTCCGTGGCATTTCTTGCGCAATGAAGCGGGAATGTCTGGCGCAAAGCGCTCTGTCCCGTACGGGAGTCCTCCTCTGGGCAGGTTATCTCCTCCTCCTATCCCTTGTCGTGGCCCACGCTCCCGCGCACGCGGTGACACCCACCTATGCCGCAGCAAGCCAAGCCTGGTGGCAACATCATAACCTTTACGACCTGCAGAGTGTGCACGGATTTCTCTATCTGCCGCAATCGGCGATCCTCTACGCCCCCTTTGCTCTGCTTCCCCCCGTGCCCAGGGAGATTCTTTGGCGCA
>JAQTUK010000226.1 GCA_028710285.1 Methylacidiphilaceae bacterium
TTCCGGGGAACAGGCACTTTTGCCCCCGCTCGGCGATCTGACCGGTGTCTGCGCCCGCACGAGCGTGGCTTCTTGCGGGGCGGTGCAGACGCTGTCAATCGGTCCGGGGATTTTGTGAGCGATCCTGGACGGCCTTGGGCGGAGAATCGACTCGCTCGGGGGGATCCCGTTGGTTCCGGAAGTGGAGGTTCCCATTCAAGCCTCCCCGCCGAATCCAATGGAGAGGCGCAGGATCGCCTCGCCCATTCCCTTGGGAGTTCGGGTCATCGACGGCCTTCTGACCTGCGGAGAGGGACAGCGGGTGGGGATTTTCGCCGCGGCGGGTGTAGGCAAGAGTTCCCTGCTGGCGCAGATCCTGCGCAATGCCCGGGCCGACGTCGTGGTCCTGGCGCTGATCGGCGAACGGGGGCGCGAGGTCCGGGAGTTCCTCGAGGAGGAGATCGGCGAGGAGTCGCGGGAACGCGCGGTCCTTGTCGTTTCTACGTCCGACCGTCCGGCGATGGAACGGGTGAGAGCGGCCTATGTCGCCACCGCAGTAGCCGAATATTTCCGCGACCGAGGAGAGCGCGTGCTCTTCATGATGGATTCGGTCACCCGGTTTGCCAGGGCCCTGCGCGAGATCGGCTTGGCCGCGGGGGAGCCTCCGACCCGGCGGGGATATCCTCCTTCGGTCTTTGCTGCTCTGCCAAAACTCCTCGAGCGGTGCGGGCAGTCGAGCCGCGGATCGATCACGGCGATTTACACCATTCTGGTGGAAGGGGACGACCCGAGCGAGCCCGTGGCGGACGAGATGCGTTCGCTGCTCGACGGCCACATCCTGCTTTCCCGCAAGCTCGCGGCGTCCTCTCACTATCCGGCGGTCGATGTGCTCGGCAGCGTGAGCCGGGTCTTTTCCGCGATTGCGACCGGAGAGCACCAGGCGGCAGCGGCCCGGCTGCGGATGCTTTTGGCGAAGTACCAGGAAGTGGAACTCCTGGCGCGGGTGGGGGAGTATCAATCGGGTTCTGATCCATTGGCGGACGAGGCCCTGGCCAAGCTCGAGGCGATTCAGGGATTTCTGCGGCAGAGGCCGGAAGAAGAAGCTCCATTCGAGGAGACGTTGGCCGCGTTGCGACGGATTGTCGAATGAAGGCCAGGGAGTGGGAAGATCTTTTGCGCATCCGGCGGCTCCAGGAACAGGCCGCCCAAGGCCGGCTGCGGAGCGCTCGAGCGATCGCCGAGGAGTGGCGTCTTCGGGTCGAGGAGGCTCGCGAGGGGTTGGCAGCCTATCAGCGGGAGAGGGGGCGCCGGACCGAGGCTCTCTACGACGCCATCCTGCATCGGCGGCTGCCTCCAGGTGAGCTTTGCCGCGTCTACCGGGCGGTGGCCGGTCTCAAAGAGGGGGAGGAGCGCCATAAGGAGAAGCTCGAAGAAATGGAAAACCTCTGGAGAGGGGCGGCGGCGGCCGCGGAGGAGGCGCGGATGGTGTGGCAGGCCGCTCACCGCGAATGGGAGTTGGCCCAGGAGCAGGCGCAGCGGCTTCGCGAAGAGGAGGCGAGTGCGTTGCTGCTACGGGAGGAGTCGGAGGACGACGAGGAGGGGCAGGCGAGGGCTTGGAGCGGACATGCCGCGCAGCCGATGGGGCGCGTGCTGGATTCCCGACCGGCCCCGGGAGGCGGCGAAGAGCGGCAATCTTGCGGGCTGGCATAAAGATCTGGCTTTAGGGGTGGATGCCGAAAGAGGCTGAGGAGGAGGCATGCAGAATTGGGAGCCCTTTGTCTGGGAAGAGATCGATCCGGAGTTGCTGATTCCGGTCAACGAGCTTTGCGGAAAGCGGAGGAGACTCTCTTTCCGCTGCCTGGAATCGGACTTTGAGCTCCGGCTCGGTCCCCCGTCCGGTGGCGATGCCCTGACTGCTGGCTTCCATTTTCTGGTCCATGGGATGAGAGCCTGGCTCGGACTTCCGTCGTTCGTCTGCCTGGGAGTCGTCGACCCGGAATTGGCTCCTTACTGGTGCAGCGAATACGCGGGGGAGGGGGAACTGGGGCGGATTGCCGCGGAGCTGGCCTGGGAGCCCTTCGGGGAGGTCCTCGAACAAGCCGGCGGAGGCCGGGGGCGGCTCGGCGGAATGGCGGGCGCGCCCGATCCCGCGTGCACCGTCCGCTTCCTTCTGCAGGCGAGGAGAAACGGGGAGCCTTGGCTCGCCTCCGAACTTGCGGTCGAACCCCGCCTCGCGAAGTTTTGGGGCGAGGCTGTTGCGCGCACTCCGGCAGAGCGGAGGAAGCTCGATCCGGAAGTGCCCGTTCGCGTTTCCCTCGCGGCGGGAGAGCTTCTCCTCGACCTAGCCACCTTCCGCCTCCTGAAGCGGGGGGACGTGCTCTTCCCCGACGAGCCGTTTCCTCAAATCCCGATGGTCGTCCAGGTCTGCGGCATCCCTTGGGGAGAAGCCGTGCTTGACGAAAGCGGGACGAACAGCAAGATCCGGGTCGTGCCGAATCACAATCTTACTGGAGACCCAGAAGAGGACAGGAACTCCGAGGCTGCCTCTTCTCTTGAGGAA
>JAQTUK010000095.1 GCA_028710285.1 Methylacidiphilaceae bacterium
CCGCGATTGCAGTCAGCGTGAGGCGGGCTGTCATCGCACCGATGCCTCCACCTCAATTGCTGCCGCAGTCGCCGCGATTGCAGTCAGCGTGAGGCGGAGTTGAGAGAGGTTGAGGCGCCCGTCATCCTGAAGCCGCAGTCGCCGCGATTGCAGTCAGCGTGAGGCGGCTGCGGAGCTGCCAGAGAAGCAGGCGGTGGCTTACCAGCCGCAGTCGCCGCGATTGCAGTCAGCGTGAGGCGGCTGCGGAGCTGCCAGAGAAGCAGGCGGTGGCTTACCAGCCGCAGTCGCCGCGATTGCAGTCAGCGTGAGGCGGGAGGACACGCTCGCAGTCATGGCCGGGCGAAGCTGGCCGCAGTCGCCGCGATTGCAGTCAGCGTGAGGCGGCTCGCCACGCGCGCTGCCGAAGATCGCCAATTCTTGTGGGCTCGACCTTCCAAAGCGGCACGCTCACGGCGATTGCTGGCGCCCGCTTCGCTACCGGGGAGTGCCGGAGGGCCGGCGGCTCATCATGGTGTATGCTTGAATGTCCCGAACCGTATCCGACCAGTAGGCGGGAAGCGCCGAGGCCACGGCGATCTCCCCAAAGGAGTTACGAGGGAAATCGGCCGCCGTCTCGAAACTGCCGCAATAGCTGGTGGTGGGCCGTCCTTCGGACGAGAGGCCGATCATGCTCACCGAGGTGGTCCACCTCACCGCGACGCCGCAGCGGTAGATCCGGCTCGGAACCATCGAAAGCACGGTCACCCGAACCAGCGGCTTCGCCTGGAGAGCCTCGGCAAATTGCCGCTTGTCCTGCTCGGTCACCATGGGGCAACTCTCCTGGGGAACGCAGGAACCCATCGGCAGCACGGCGGCCAAGAAGAGCGCCGATCGAAGGAGGATACTAGCCAGGAAGGTTGTCCGCATCGTCTGCTGCCGGTGAGCCTACCGTGCGCCGGTGCGGTTTTCGATGGCAAAAAGAGGAAATGGCTTTCTCGACAGCTTCAAAGCCGCTTTGTTAGGGTTTCGTAAACAAGGAACCGACATGAAGTCTCTCTCGCGGAAAACCGCCATCGTCACCGGAGCGTCGAGCGGCATCGGCCAGGCGACCGCCCTTGCCCTTGCGCGCGAAGGGGCCAACGTCGTGGCAACCGCCCGCCGCTTTGACCGCGTCGAAGATCTCACCCGCCGGATCGCGCAGGAAGGGGGGAACTCTCTTCCCCTGCGCTGCGATGTCCGGGAGCCGAGGGAAGTAGAAAACGTCGTCGATGCCGCGCGCAAGCGCTTTGGAGGCGTGGATATCCTTGTGGCGAACGCGGGCATCATGCCGCTCTCCCTCATGCGGCATCTGCGCGTCGCGGAGTGGATGGCCACGGTCGACGTCAATCTCAAAGGGGTTCTCAGCAGCATCGCCGCCGTCCTTCCCGCGTTCCTCGAACAAAAAAGCGGACACATCGTCACTCTCTCCTCCGTCGCAGGAAGAAAGGTCTATCCTGGAAGCGCGGTCTATTGCGCCTCCAAGTACGCGGTCCGCGCCCTTTCCGAAGGGTTGCGGATGGAGCTCTCTCCCTCCGATAACATTCGGGTCACGATCATCGAGCCCGGGGCGGTCACGACCGAGCTCCTCGAGACCATCACCGATCCGGAGGCGCTGAAAGAAATCCAGTCGAACTTTCAGGAGGGGCGAGCGCTTCGGGCTGAGGACATCGCCTCGGCGATCCTCTACGCCGTCACCCGGCCGCCGCACGTCAACGTCAACGAGATCCTGATCCGGCCGACCTTTCAGGAGCTTTGAAGGCGGCGGGCGAGGCATCCGCGCCCGCCCGGCGAGATGTTCCTCTCGCGTGATGCGCGCCGATCGCCCTCGGCAGCAGACGTCGCTTGGCGGAACGGGAATCGCATCCACCCCAACACCTGGCCGGCTTCCGTTGGGCGCAGGAAAGCGTTGGCTCCATCTCCGCCACCGCCCCTTCCCGGAACCAGCCACGCTTGAGCCTTGCCTGCATCGTCCCTTCCATTTCGGAAGCAGCCTTGAGGAAGCACAGCTGCTTTTTCCGCCGTCTTCATGACATCCTGGATGCCGCGCGGCCCCCGCTCGTCGCCACGCCAGGAGCAGCCAAGGCAAAGGGATGGCCGAGCTGAGAGAGAACATGGCGAAAAGGAGGCGGCGCGCGCCCTGCTCTTCCAGCGAGCGCACGCCTAATCGCCTCCCTGCGGCTGACCACCAGCTGGGCGAAGTCACAGGTCAGCCTCCCTTCCAGGTCGTCAGAGGCCCCCCAGCGTAGAACACGGCCTATGCCTGCTCCAGGCCCCTATACTGGTGGTAATTGCTCAACACTAGTTGCACGTACTGCTGAGTCTGCGCATGCGGCGGCACGCCGTGATACTGCTCCACGGCCCCCGGTCCCGCGTTGTAGACGGCGATCGCCAACGTCACGTTGCCCCCGAAGGTCTGGAGCATGTTTGCCAAGTAATGCGCGGTGCCATCGATGTTCTGCTGCGGATTCCACGGGTCTACTCCCAACTCCCTCGCGGTCGCCGGCATGAGTTGGCCCAAGCCGATTGCCCCCGCCGAGCTCACTGCCTTGGGATCAAAGTCCGACTCCTGCTTGATTACCGCAGCCACCAGCGCTGGATCGATGCCGTACTTCGCCGCAGCCTGATTAATCCAACGGGAATAGGGAACCGAGGATGGCAGGCGACCTCCACCTACCGGAGCCCTCGCGCCCGCAAGCCAATCTCCATCGGCCCACGCGGTCTTCCCGCCAATCCTCACTTGCTCCCAGAGAATGCCGTCCACCTTTTGCGTCTTCCCGGTCGCCTGCAAGACGGTGCCGTAGGCAACGGCGCCGATCTTGTTACCCTTCCCGACTCCCGGCGTCGACCGGATGTTGAGGCGGTCTCTCGCTGTTACCCGCACGTTATGCAGATCCTTCAGGGTCTGGCTCGATCCGGGTCCGCTGGCCGGCGGATTCCCAGCGCCATTACGCTTTCCTGGCGTGCCGCCGTCATCGTGATTGCCGTCGCCCTTGCCCGTGGGCCTGCCGCCGGGTGTCCCCGTATGTTTCCCGCTCGTCAGGCTCGTATGCGTCCCGCTGGGTGTCTCGGTCGGCCTGCCGCCGGGTGTCCCCGCAGGTGAGCCCAAGAGGATGCCGGGCGTGCCGCCCATGGGAGCGCCGCCCATGCCGCCCAGCCCTTGCCTACCGCCAATCACATTCAAGAGCTGCGCTACTTAACTGGAGAAGCTCCTCTGCGATCGGCAGAAGGTTCTGGGCGCTGCCCTGCCCGAAGCCGGGGAAGGGCGCTCCGCGGATAGAGCCTTCCCATCGCTCGGAAGATCGTTTCGGATTCCGAGAGAAACCCGGAAAAGAGCCCGAGCAAGCCAATTTCCATGAGCATGCCCGGCGGCGGTACCACCCGCCCTCCGTCCGCCTAGTTCATGACGGCAGCCCAGGCTCATTGCATTCCAAGCAAGCTTCCAAGGCGATCGTCTTCGCGGCAGCCAGGGCTTGCAACAAAGCCTCGATGGTCGCGTAACGTGACTGGGGAACGCCTTCCGCCACTCGTCGACGAACGCGCTCCTCGCAGCTCTCGATCAACGAAACGATTCTCTGCCGGAACCTGCCATTGACATCGGCCCGCAGCAGCTTTCCCAACTCCAGTCCCGTCTCCATCACGTCACCGCTTTCCTTGGAGGGCAAGGTCGCCAAACATCGCATTCATGCGTAGAGGATGAGAAATGGCCCTGGCCCCTCATCGGGACCACTCAGCTCCTCCACGCCCTCGATTGGCTCTTCCTCTTCCGACAGAGTGCGCGCCGCCCCCACCATGAACCGCAGGGGCTCCCCTGCCGCTATTCGCAACCCGGAGCTGGCACAGTGTTCGCTGGGACCGGCGAGCGCCTTAGAGAATGGACCCCATGCCTTTCTTGCCTGCGGCGACGATGCCCACAACCCGAGCCGCAAGAAAAAGGTCGTGCCCATCGCGCCCGACAGGCTCGCCTGGCCGGGTATTCCCGTGAGCGCCTCGATCCCCTGAGCACCCAGGCTCTTCTCTGGACTTCCCAAAGGAGAGGCGGCACCGCCCTCCCTCTCGATCGTCACGGCTTCCTTCGAGTCCGCGATCCCTCCCCGGTGAGCGAGAATCTGGTCAAGGAGGGAACCCGCAAGGGATTCCCGCGGAACGGCAAGATCCCGCCCTCCGCAACCTGCTCCTTCATGCGGACGAAGCTCGAAGCCGCGCGTCCCACGCCCCCGGCCGCCCCTACAACCTGCGATAGGAAGGCCGCCGCTGCTCCCACCCCCTTCTGCAACCCTTGGAGAAGGGAAGTCGCCATCCCTTGAGATGGCTGCGGACGCCACGCTCGCCCCGCGTCGGGGGAACCTTTGCCGCAGCCATCTGTGGAAAGAGAGGTGGCAGAGGAGCCCCACCCGTTCCCAAGGCGGCGGAGATGAACGGAAGCGCCCTGCTTCCGTTCGGGAGAGGAATGCCCTTCTCGTTTTCGATGTCAAGTCGAGCTGAAAGCGCCCCGAACCATCGACTCATGCGGTCCGGCCACGCTTCCGGCGGATGCAGCCACCGCGCAAGCCCGCTCGCCGAGCGCGCGGCGAAGCGCCCAATGCGCCGCGCCACTCCGGAGGGATCGGCAAGAAGCGGGAAGAGCATGGCGGAGCGACCGTCCCCTTGGGTTCCTCAACCCGCCTCCGGCGGGAGCGGGAAGAAGAGATCCTGCGCGATCGCCTGGGAAGCCAATCTCGTCCACCCGGGAACGAGTTGGAAAGAATCGGAAGGCCACTCCGGCAATCCTCGCGGCCCCCGGTTCCGCCCATGGGTCCGGAAAGAAAGGTCCCCCGCGCCAGATCAGGCTCGAACCTCGAGATCTCCGTTTCCTCCTGGCAAGGACCGGGCGCCAACGGGTGCCTCGTCCGGAAAGCCCTTGATCCCTGGCAGATCACGGATGGGCAGATCGCTGCAAAAAGCCGTCATGTTGCTCCGCGCATGTCCCCCGGAAGAATCGCCATATCTGTCTTTCTCGTATGTCGCTTTGAACGGCGGGCGCCTCGACCGCAGGGCGAATGAATGACGGGCGTCGTGGAGGAAGAGATCCCGGCAGGTCACGGGCGGGCCTCCAGGAGGCGCTCCCCATTCGCCGAGCCCAAGCGGATTCGGCTCTCCCGGAGAGCGATGCTCTCCAATGGAGAGCGGATCGCCGCGTTCTTTTTCGGTTGCAGCCATTAGAATCTTATTGGTACAACACTCACGCCGCCCCCTCCGACTAGGCATCCCTGCGATTGCCGCTCCGGAACCATGGCTGGAAGAAAGGAGGAAAAGTAATGAGCTACCCGATTATTCCTGGCGCGCCACTCCATGTCCGCCGCTGCTTACCCCCCCTGCCGCCCAAGCCCGTCTATTCCGCGCAAGCGGATGCGAAGGCAATCCATCGGGAACTGGGCCATCCGAAGGAACAGGGCGCTATCCTGCAGACGCTTTCCCGCTATGCTCAGCCGCATCGCCCGATGGCGGCGCTGCTACGCGCGATCGATGCGAATGGCGATCTGGAAGCCCTCGCTCATCTCCTAGGCACCCTCTCCGATCCCAAGGAAAGGGCGGTCCTTCCCCATCTCTTTCTCGCGATTGCGGAAAACGCGACTGGGCCGCAGCTTGCGAAATTCACCGTTGGCCTGGGCGACGGGAGCCAGACGAGCTTGACCGGGCACCAAAAGGACTTCCTCGCCCAGTGCTCTCGCTCCTGCGACGGCAAGACCCTGAGCGAGTTGTACCTTCATCTCGGTCCAACCCAAAAGAAGCAGGTCCACGCGCTCGGCCAGGTTCCGCCTTTCGAGGCGGCATCTCCCGGCTCCCCGGCGCAGTCCCTCCTCCTGCGGGAAGCCGCCAGGCATTCCAGTGGCGCGGTGCTCCTGGATTTTTGCGACGGTCTTGCCGCCGATCCGAACGCGCAGCAGGCGCTGATCCAGGATGCCGCAGAGTACGCGGGGCGGCAGGCTCTCTCCACCTTGGAGCAGTCCCAGGCCTTCCACCGCTATTTCGTGGCCCCAACGCTTGCCCAGCGAGCCTCCGCCGGAGGTCCCGGCCCGGATGCGACCAGTCCCTTCGCGAGCGCCCACCTAGTGCGTCCCGGAGATACGGTCTGGGGGATTGGGGTCAGCCGTAAGGACTCGCTTCCCAAGGAAGAAGGCGCAAATCCTCAGATCCCCGATCCGCACTGGATCTACCCCGGCCAGATCGTCTTCTCTCCCGGAAAGAATCCGGTGAGCGGACAGACCCAGGTACTGATCCAGAAGGCGCTGCGCCATGGTTCGCCCCAGAATTGGCGGGCAGTCCAGGCTTCGATTGCCGAGGATTTTCGGAAAGACGGGGGAAGCAGCCTGGAGCCCGAGCTTCGCGTCCTTCCCAGGCTCGACGCGATCGACCACTGGGCGGTAGGAACCAGCAAGCTCTCCGAAGCCGCGCAGGCAGCCTACGAGCAGGTCTACGCCGGGTGGCTGGCGCAAGGCATCACCCGCGCACAGCTAAAGTCTGTTTTCGATGCGGCCCAGGCGCTGACCCGAGCGCAGCAAGCCGCGGCCCAGATACACCACCACTTGCTTCCCTCCGGTCTCGAGTCCACGCTGCAGCAAGCCCGGGCCAAACTCACCGACGCCACGACCCATTGGCTCGGGAGCTTTCCCCTCTCCGAGGTCCGTTCCGGAATGCCTTGGAAATGGGTTACGCAGATCGATGCATCGTATCCGGGAAACCAGGATGTTGCCGCCGCAACCCAGGCCGCGCTCGACTCTGCGACCAGCACCTGGAAGCAGCTCGGCGTCACTCGAAGCCAGATCGAGCCCGTCCTGCGGCAATATCAGGACTATCTGACCACGCAACGGCAGGCCGCCGCAGCCCGGAAGACCCCCCTGGCGCACAGCCCTCATTTTCCGAATGCGCCGACCGACACACAGGCGCCGCTCCTCGCCGCGCGGAAGGCGCTGATTGCTTCCATCGAGGCCCATCTCAATCCTCCTCCAGCACAAGGGCGCCCATCTCCGCACGCGCTCCTGGAGCAGAAGGTGCTTCGCGCGCAAGCCCTCATCGAAGCGGGCCCGCAAGCCCCGCAGTTCCGCAAGGCGGTCTACGCGGCGATGGCCGGGCTCGTGAGCCAGGCGTATGGATCGGGCCACCCCCAGGCGGCCGCCCAGACTCTCCGTTGGATCACGCAGCTGCTCCCGCCCAAGGAGGCGGCACGGATCATCCTGGCCAGTTCGCCGACCCTCGACAAGATTGGAGCATCTGGGGCGTACCAGGATCCCTCCGTCTACGGCGATCTCTCCTCCGCGGTGGAACAGACCGGCCCCGGTCTCACGCAGACCTCGCTTAGCCGCTACACGAAGGCAGCGGCCGACGCGGTCGCCGCGGCTCTAGTCCCCCATTTCCCCCGAGGGAACGCAGCGCCCAATTTCCTGACGACCTTGGGCGACGCGGCGAAGATGAGCATCGGCCAGGGAGAGGGCGCCACCCTCTCCCTGGCAATCGCCAATGCGCTCAAGGCGCGGGGGAGCGGCAATGCGGATGCAGGGCTTCTTGTCGGGATCGTTCTGGGCTATTCGAACCTGTCAACAAAGACGAAAGCCGATGCCGCCGCCTATGCGAAGGCCGCGGGAAATCTCCCGCTCCTGGTGAGCAGGTGGGGAGCCGCGATGACTCCCCAGGAACTCCATAGGGCCACCAGCGGCTGGATCCACGCCCACGGTGGCGCCGCCTACCAAAAGAATTGCGACGCCAGGCTCCGAGTGCTCCAACAGGATGGGTTCGCAATTGTCCAAGCTCAGCAGGCGCTTGGAGCCTATCGAAGTGCCCTGCCGTACGGGAGCACGGTGGCGAGCCGCTTCGGCGCCGTGCCGTCAAAGCCTCTTTTGCAGAACGTCGGTGCGGGCACGTCCAAAGGTCTTTTTCAGGACGGAAGCGCGCAAGGAGCGGTCAATCTTACCGGACTCCCATCGCTTTATCAGGCGAAGCACAGGCTCGACGGCGCGATTCGGGAGTTTACTAAGGCGACACTCGAGCAGCAGGCGGCGCTGGCGAAGCAATGGCATGTCCTTCTGGCTACGCCCTCCTCCTCGGACGCCGCACCCAACCCGGCTTCACCCGAGAATCCGGTCCTAGCCCCCGCGCAGTTCCTGCAGGGCCTTCGAGACGCACGGACGCTCCTGAATAGCTACCTGAAGGTCCGGGGCAAAACGGGCACTAAACTTTACAAGAGACTGCCCTGGGCCGGCCTTGGTATCTCCGGAATACAGTTTTTGTCTTGGTTCCTTAAACATCCTGCCGGCGTGTCGAGCGACTTGGAACAAGGATACAACGGCCTCGGGTTAGCCAAGTACGGCCTTCAACTCGCCAACGGCAAGACCTTTTTCGGCAAAACGTTCAACATACCGGATGTTGCCCTCCAACGCCTGAGCTCGGCATACTATTTCCTCGGTGCCGCATCGAGCGGTTGGGCCGCTGGGCAGGACTTCCAACATGGCAAGTATGTGAATGGTGGGCTTAACACTGGCAGCACCGTCGGCGACGTGATGCTGGCGATTGATGCTCTTGGGGATGGGGGATGGCTGGGCGTCGGGGGAATCGTCATTGTCGGCGCAGCGCTCGTGGGCCAGTTCATTTACCAAGCGATTCAGTCCAACGAGCAGAAGCAGGCGCTGGCCTCCCAAGGGGCGCGCTTTCTTGAGGATGGATTGCATCTCAAGCCGGATGTGGCCCAGGCGCTGGCTTCCGAGAACGGCTACCATGGCGAGGGACCCGCGTCGGCGCTGCAGGCGTTCGCCCGCTATCGCGGCGTCCCCTTCCGCTCGGTGCTCGAGTTTCTCAATCAGCAGAAGCTGGCGTCCGTCCAGGACTTCGTCCAACTATGCAACAGAATGGTCCCTCGGAACGGAAGCTATCCGAACCAGGCGCCCGGAGACGGACAATACGAAAAGACGATCGCGGCAAGCCGGAGCCAGATGCAAAACGGCAGTTTCAATGTTCACCGCTACACCAGCGGGCGATTTTCGATGCCGGAGGTCTTATATGAAGGCCCGTCGAGCCTGCGCAGCCTGAAGGAGCTCAACGACTGGTTCCAGGCCCTCTTCCCAGGCTGCCAACAACCCCAGACCGCATAAGCGGCCCATGGCGGTCGCCGTTCTGCGGAATCCATGGCCTGCCCCGCCGAGGGGGAGATCAACCGGACTAGGCGCGGATTTCGCTCACGGTCCTGGAACGATCTCCACCTCGGTCGCCTGGCTCACCTGCTGGGGAGCCGCAACGTCGAAGAAGAGATTCCGGTGCAAGACCGCCTGCCGCACTCCGCGCGCCAGCTCGATGCCCACCGTTTCATGCTCGAGCCAGTTGTGATCGATCACCAGGTCTCTTGCCACCACGGCGGCGGTCGGGCCCGCTCCCGGCCTCGGCCCGACCAGGATGCGGTGGCCGAAGGCCAGGCGGTTCCGGCGAATGACCACTCCGCGCACAAGCTCGAAAGGGCTGGCAAACCGATCCGCGATCTCGCCGCCCGCCAGCAGTCCGAGCATGCCGTGCTCCGGGAGCGGTGGGGCGCCGTCGGAAACCTCCCCATAACGCACCGCGACATCGAGGACGTTCTCGAGGAATTGAAGAAAGGTTCCGGAGCTTTGCCAGATGCCCGAGCTCCGGCGCACCGTGTTCGCGTCGAAGACCGCATCGTAGAGATCCCCCTGACCGACCAAGAGGCCATTGGGATCCTCCGCCTCGTTCCCGAAGAAGATCCCATTCCCCTGTAGCTGGTGGA
>JAQTUK010000096.1 GCA_028710285.1 Methylacidiphilaceae bacterium
CTCTTCCGATCTGCTCGGATCATTTTCGAAGAGGTGGCTCGCCAAAAGCGGAGTGAGGGTAAGGGTGGGGAGGAAGATCTCCCTTTGCGGGGCCAAGTGTGGGCACTGCTCTTCCGGAAGCCCTCGACGCGAACCCGAATCTCCTTCGAGCTCGCGCTTCGCCAACTTGGCGGCTCCCCTCTCTTCCTGAGCGCGGCCGAACTGCAGTTGAGCCGGGGAGAGCCCATGGAAGACACGGCGCGCGTACTGGGCCGGATGGTTCAAGGCGCGGTCATTCGGACATTTGATCAAGAGGAGATCGAGACTTTCGCCCGAAGCAGCGGTATCCCCACCGTGAACGCCCTCACGGATCAGGAGCATCCCTGTCAGGTGCTCGCGGATATCTTCACCTTCGAGGAAAAGCGCGGTCCGATCGCGGGGAAGAGCGTCGCGTTCCTGGGCGATGCCTCCTGCAACGTGGCGCGGTCCTGGGCGCTGGCCGCCCCGCTTTTCCGGTTTCACCTCCGCTGCGGAGCTCCCCGCGCCTTCTTTTGCGACGTGGACAATCCTTGGATTGTGCAAGCGGAATCGGCCGAGGAAGCGGTTCAGGATGCGGACCTCCTCTACACCGATGTCTGGATCTCCATGGGCAGGGAGGAAGAAAGCGTGCTTCGAGAAAAGGCTTTCGCTCCCTACCAACTCAATGGGTCGCTGGTGCGCCGGGCAAAGGCGGGGGCGCTCGTTCTCCACTGCCTGCCTGCCTATCGGGGCAAAGAGATCGAGGGAGAGCTCTTCGAGGAGAGGGCTCAGGACATCTTTGACCAGGCGGAAAATCGCCTCCACGTGCAAAAAGGACTCCTTCGCTGGCTCGCCGCACGGTAGCGAGACCGTGGATTAGAAGGTCTCGGACAGAGGCTTGCCCAGCTGAGCGGCAACATAGCGGGCGAGGATGTCGATCTCCACGTTGAGGAGGTCTCCCGGTCGCCTGGTCTGAAGATTGGTTGCCCGCCAGGTAAAGGGAGTAATCCAGACCGAGAATCGGTCTTCTTTCGTGAGGCCGATGGTCAAGCTGATTCCGTCGAGCGCAATGCTCCCCTTGGGAACAATCACCGTTTCCCATTCCTTGCGACGCTCGATCCAGAGTTCGTGTTCGTCGGCTTGATGGCGAATCTCGACGAGGCGTATCGGCCCGTCCACGTGTCCGGTCACGAAGTGGCCGTCGATTCGGGAGCCGACCGCAACAGGCCGCTCGAGGTTCACGAGATCGCCGTTCTCCAAACCGCCCAGGTTGGTTCGCCGCCGAGTCTCTTCCAGGAGGTCGAACCGGAGAGAGCTTGCTTCCTTTTGCGTCACGGTCAGACAGCAACCATTGACCGCCAGGCTGTCTCCGGGCTTGAGAGTTTCGGCAACCTTCCCGCCCTCAATCCAGAGAACCGGGAGCGCTTCCGCTGGTTTGGCTCGAACACTTCCGAGCGCTTCGACGATGCCGGTGAACATGATCGCCCTACCGGAGGTTCCAGCCACCGCTGACGACGATGTGGGCGCCGGTCACGTAGCTGTTTTTCTCGTCGATCAGAAACTGGATAGCGCGCCAGACATCTTCGTGCGTTCCAAAGCGACCCGCAGGGATCTTGGACGGTGCGGGAAGATTGACGCTCTCTTCGAGATAGCCGGGAGAGACGACGTTCACCGTGAGGCCGTGGCGGGCCTCTTCTCTGGCAAGGGAGCGAGAAAGCAGGTAGACTCCCACCTTTCCGATGTGATAGCCCAGCGCCATCTCCCGTGCGCCGAGCCGGTCGCAGGCGGAATCGCCGATGTTCACGATCCTTCCGACCCCGGAAGCGCGGAGCAGAGGAAGGGCTGCCAGGGAGGTGAAGAGCATCGCGGTTGCCGTCGTCCGCCACCCGATCTGCCAGTCCTCTTCCCTGGTTTCGAGGAGTCGGACGGGTGGATAGATTCCCGAGTTGTTGATCAGGAGCCGCAATCCACGGAATCGGTTTTCAACCCGGCTCAAAAGGTTTTGCGCTTCTGACTGACATCCCAAGTCCGCGGCGAACGCCTCGGCCTCTCCGCCTGCCGCCCTGATTTGCCCGACAATCTCTTGTGCTCCTTCTTTGCTCGAGTGATAGTGCACGGCGACTGCCCAGCCATCCTGGCCCAGCTTGCGAGCCAGAGCCGCCCCAAGGCCACGGCCGGCCCCGGTCACCAGAGCGACCCTTTTGCATTGCGATTGTTCCATTCTCCTGGGCAGCTTCTTATAGAAGAAGAGGGTAAAGCGCCATGAAAAAGGGATTCACCCACCTCGAAGTCGCCGCTTCGCATCTCCCCTCGGCATGGCTCGCGGCGAAGCGTGCCTCCCTCGAGCAAGGTGACATCGCCCCAGCGTTCCATTATGCGACAGCCCGGCAAGCCAGCCTCTGGATGGAGCTTTTCCGGCGCTACTCCCCTTTCTCCGCCGGTCAGGGAAGAGCTCTTTATCTTCGCATCGCCAAGGAGGCTGTGGCACTCCTCTCCGAGGGTCCCGGCCAACTGGTCTCGCTCGGTTGTGGAACCGCGGAAAAGGACTCGCTCCTTTACGAGGCGCTCGATGCCCGGTCCTGGAAACCGGATTGGGTCTGCATCGACGGCAGTCTCGGCCTGCTGCTGGAAGCGGGTCGTCTATGCCAGGAGCGCGGGGAAGCGGTCCGGCTCGTGTTGGCGGACGTCCTGCTCCGGGATCTTCTTCGGCTGCTCACGCCTCGAGACGGCATGAGTCGTTTGATCACCGCCTTCGGACTGATCCCCAACTTAACCCCCGACTCCTTCTTGTGCGGCTTGCGGGCGCAGGTCGCTCCGGAAGATCGGCTTCTCTTAGGCCTCAACCTCGCGCCCGTTCCGGAAGAGAATGCAGAGAGCTATCAGGCCTCGGCCGAGCGAATTCTGCCGCAATATGCGAATCGACCGACCCGTCTCTGGTTGACGGAACTGCTTCGGGACTGGGGGTTGCGGGAGATGGTCGAAGGCTATGCGATGAAGGCTGTCGAACGGGACGGGTGGATCCGGTATGAGGCAACGGTGCGGTGGAAGAGAAACCGGGAGATCCTCCTCGAGGACGGTTCCACTCTTTCCGTTCTAGCGGGATCGCCTCTTCGGCTTTTTTCGAGCTATCGTTTTACCCCGGGAGGGTTTGTCCGGCTTCTGCGGGCGACGGGATTCGAACCGCTCTCCTCTTGGACGCTTCCTTCGGGAGAAGAGGGAGTTTGGCTCGCGGCCCCTTCCCCCTCTTGGGGTGGGTCGACGACATAGGAGACCGGAGGCCGGCGATAGGGCCGAAACTCGATTCGACCAGGAGCCACCACGATTTCGACCGCTGACTGGCCGAGGTTGCGTACGCGTCTCGGCGTCCCCTGCGGGTCGAGTAGCGAGAGCAAAGCGCCTCTTGGTCCCAAGGAGAGCCAAAGGGCCCCGCCCGACGCGCGAGGAAGCGCCGCCGTCTTCGGCTCCAGGAGTAGATCCATGGTTCCCCATCGCCGGCCTGCGCCTGCTTCAGCGAATGGCGAATTCACGTAGAGCGCGAGGAGCGGCGTCTGCTTTTCGGTAAGGAGCAGGACAGAGCCCGCATCGGCTGTGGCGCCATTCCGGAACCGGCCCGCGAGGGGCTGCAGGCGAAGAGTCTTCGTCGGGAAGCATTGCTTCATGAGAGCAAAGGGGCCATCCACTCCCCAGGCAGTGCGTCCCGCGACCCACCAGTGCTGACGCTCGCTGCGAAGGGTCGCGTCCAGCCTGTTCCATCCATAGAAACGCCGAATGGGCTCGAGCTTCGGCAAGAGGACTTCCTTTTCCGCTGCTTCGACCAGCAGCATCTTTCCCTGGCAGCGCACCAGGCAGGCCGAGCCCAAAGGAACTGCCGGAAAGAGGAGTCGAAGGCCCGACGTTCCGGAGAGCACGGCACCCGGGTCGCCCACAGCGATGCCGGCCGCCGGTAGGTGCGCGGCGAGGGCGACTGTGGCGAGCAGGCCGTGAACGAAAAGCCAGTTGGCGTTGTTGAGGAGGGCTCCGAGGAGGGAAGAGAGAGATCCGAAGCAGAGGGAAAGCGTTCCGACGGTCACGACGAGCTCCGCGAGGGGAACGATGAGCAGGTTGGCGAGAGGTCCCACCAGACTCACAAAGTGAAAATGAACGATCTCGAACGGGAGAGCGCCGATCGAGGCAGCGAGAGAAGAGCCGAGGAGGAGCGCGAAGCCTCCTCCGAACTTTTCCCGGACGCGGGCGGAGGCGGGAAGAAGAGTGCGGGGAATGAAGGGATCGGGCAAAAAAGGGGCTGCCATCCATCGCGACAGCGGGCCGCTCAGCAAGAGGAGCGCCAGGACGACGCCGAAGGAGAGCTGAAGGCTCACGTCTTGAACGGAAAGGGGATCGAGAGCGAGGAAGAAGAGCAGACAGGCTCCCCAAAGGTTCAAAAGACTTACCGGGCGGCGGATCAGCCAAGCGGTCAGAATGAGCGAAGAAAGAAGGGCCGCCCTTCCCACGCTGGCGGAGCCGCCGGAGAAGAATGCGTAGAACGCGACAGCGGGAAAAAGAGCCCAACCCCATCTCCATCGAGAAACCCTCCCCGCCTCGAGCAGAGCCAAGCCCACGGCGAGAAAGGCGCCGACGTTTTGCCCGCTTACGGCGAAGACGTGATAGGCGCCAGCCAGCCGAAAATCCTCCTCGGTTTTTGCGGGCAGGCCGCCGGTTTGGCCGTAAATCATTCCGGTGAGGAGGGCGACGGCTTCCCGGTCGTTTTCGATCCCCGTCCGCAAGAGACGGGATGCCCATCGCCTGGCGATCCCGATTTGCCGCCCGAGCCAGCTTCCGGCATCGAGCGGCCGGATGTCGTTCCAGGCTGCTTTTAGGCGGTAGGAGACCCGACGAACGGCCAAGATCTCTCGCCAGTCGGGATCTCCGGGATTGCGCGGTTCTCCCGGCCGTCGCAAGGCTCCCTGAACCCAAAATCTCTGGGAGAGCGTTAGGCCGCCGGGGGGCGCGGCACGAACTTCCAGGAGCACTCGACCGGAAGCGGATCGCCAACTCCCGGAAATCCAGGCTCGGTCGATGGCAAGGATGGCCGTCGTGGTGCGATCTCCTTCGCGTTCCTTTTCGACGGGTACGCTTCGGATCGCTCCTTCCCACCAGCAGTCGGCTGCAAACTTTGCCTGGGGAAGGTGGCGCAGGTCGTCCGCCGGTCTCCATCCACTCGAAAAGGATGCGCCGCAGACCCCCACGAAGAATAGGGCTCCCAGGAACGGGAAGAGCGATCGTTGTGCCGAGTGGTTGCGAAACCAGAGGGCGCCCAAGAGGGCGACGGTCGCCAGGCTGGGCCAGAAGAGAGCCGGCGCTCCAGATCCCCAGGCGCAGCCGGCAGCGAAGATCAACGCGGGAGCGAGGAGGGGAGCGTGCGCGCCGTTGGGCTGCCGCCCCGGGTCTGCGTGCGGGGCGGAATTGGGTATCCCATTGGTCCGCATGGCTCCCCGACTCCGCGCATGTGATGTGGAGACGATCGCAGTGAGTGTGGTCTTTGGAAAAGTCCGGCCGACCCCTACGGGTCATCCGTCGATTCCGGCGTTTTCCGCCGGTGGAGGACTCGCGTGTTGAACTCGCGGATCGCGTGGTCGCTGGGCCAAGAGGGTCCGAGTTCGCTCTTGAGCCTGGCCACGATTTCGCCATCGGAGCCAGCGGAGAGGATGATCTGCTCCATGGCCTGCGGATCGATGCAGAGAAACTCCATGACGGCGCGATCTTCTTTGCGAACGAACGGGACGACCGACGGCACCAATCCGGCAGAGAGACGCCGGATCGAATCGATGAGATGAGGGAGCTGCGCGATCCCGGCCAGTCGCTCGTCGGGAGGGCGACAAGCGGGGAAAGCGCCGACCTCCGAAGGAAGCCCTGCCTTCTGCCAGGCCTCCCAGCCGCCGGAAAGGGAGTAGACGGTCGCGAAGCCCATTTGCAGGAGGAGGTCGGCAGCGATGAGGGATCGCTCCCCGGATCTGCTGTAGCAGAGGATGGGGGCTTCCCCGCTGGGGAGCCTCGATTCGATTTGGTTGGGCAACTGGCCAATCTCGATCTGTATCCCCCCCGGCAGGTGGCCGGCTGCCCATTGGCTGGGGTAGCGCAGATCGATGGAGACCCATTTCTGTTCCCGCATCCCGCGAAAGGCCTCAGCAGGCGAGATCTCGGGGATGCGCTGCCGCAAGGAATGGAGAAGGATCTGGTGGCGCGGTGCTGTGGTCATGATTATCCCTCTCGAAGCGTGTCCACTGAGCCGGACGTTCGGTGCGGGTCGCCCTTTTTGAGAGCGATGCGAAGCACCGCAAGGTCGGCCGGGTTGACTCCCGGGATCCGCGCCGCCTGCCCCAACGTTGCCGGACGGATTTGCTGCAACTTCTCTCGCGCCTCGACCTTCAGCCCTGCGACACTCTGAAAATCGAGCCAGGGAGGAAGAACGGCCTCTTCCATCGCTCGAATCCGCTCGATCTGCTCCCGCTCCCGACGAATATATCCCGCATATTTGATTTCACACTCAATATGCGCGGCGATCTCCGGCTCCACGTTTTGAAACGGCTCCGGCAGATCCCTCCAAGCAAAATCAGGCCGTCGAAGCCATCCCAAGAGCGTACACCCCGCTATTTTGGTTTCGCTCAAGGCTCCCATGAGGGCCTCGACTTGCTGCCTTTTCGCAAGCGACTTCAGCTGTCGCCGCTTCGAAAGCGATCCCACCGACGCACCGATCCCGGAAAGACGGACGTCGGCATTGTCCTGACGCAGCACGAGCCGGTGCTCGGCGCGCGCCGTGAACATTCGGTACGGCTCTCGGATGGGACGAGTAACCAGGTCGTCGATCAGGACTCCGATATAGGCTTGGTCTCGGCGCAGCACGAGCGCCGGCTCCCCGCGGACCGCCCGGGCTGCGTTGATGCCTGCCACAAGGCCTTGCGCGGCAGCTTCTTCGTAGCCGGATGTTCCGTTGATCTGCCCTGCCAGGAAGAGCCGTCCGATCCGCTTGGTTTCGAGTGAAGGAAGGAGTTGTATGGCGGGGCAATAGTCGTACTCGACCGCGTAGCCGGGGCGCAAGATGTGGCACTTCTCCAGGCCGGGGATTGTCCGGAGGAAGGCGCATTGGACCGAAAAGGGAAGGCTCGTCGAGCATCCGTTGACATAGAATTCTTGGGTATGCCGACCTTCGGGCTCAAGGAAGATCTGGTGTCGTTCGCGCTCGGCGAATCGGACCACCTTATCCTCGATCGAGGGACAATATCGCGGCCCGACTCCTTCGATTTGCCCCGAGTAGATGGCTGAGAGATGGAGGTTGTCTTGGATCAGTCGATGCGTTGCCGGCGGCGTGTAGGTGATCCAGCAGGAGAGTTGTTCCACGTGGAACATTTGCCCGTCCCACTGGTTGAGGGTAAAAAGCTCTCCCTCGCTTTCCGCCAGTTCGTCGAGAAAATGGGAAAACGTGGGAGGAGGAACTTCACCCGGTTGTCGCTCACAGGCTCCGAAATCGATGGTCCGTCCATTGATGCGCGGTGGAGTTCCGGTCTTCAGGCGGCCGATTTCAAATCCCAGTCTCTTGAGCTCGAGCGACAACGCGCTGCTGCCTTCGCCCGCCCTCCCTCCGGGCCGCTGCTCCGATCCCATATGAAGCAGCCCGCGAAGGAACGTTCCGGTAGTAATGACAAGCGTCCTTCCCTGGAACACGATGCCCAGGTCGGTGACAACGCCTTCCACGGCATCGTCTTTCACACGCAGTTCCGCGACGGAGCCCTGTTGGATGTCCAGGTTCGGCGTTGACTCGCAGATCGCTTTCAACCGAAACTGATAGGCTTTCTTGTCGCATTGAGCCCGGGGCGCCTGGACGCTCGGCCCCTTCCGCCGGTTGAGCATGCGAAATTGAAGGCCGGTCGCGTCGGCATTCTGCGCCATGACGCCTCCCAGCGCGTCGATCTCCCGGACCAAGATGCCCTTCGCCACGCCTCCGATCGATGGATTGCAGGACATCTGACCGATCGCGTCGAGCTGGAGGGTCAGAAGCAGCACCTCGCACCCCATGCGAGCCGCGGCCAAGGCCGCCTCCACGCCCGCATGCCCTCCCCCTACCACGATCACATCGTAATCCTTGGGCCAACGCATCCCTTCCTCGCCTTTTTCCGTCCCAAGAAAGAGTTTCTTTCTCGGTCCCCTCTTCTCTTTCCGATACCCTCGACTCCGTGTCTCGCGCCAAGGCCGTCGCCAAAGAGCCGCTCTACCATGCTCCACTCCCCGCCATCCTCTATAGCGCAGAGGCCGAGCGGGCCGTGTTAGGATCCCTGCTCCTCCACCCCGACCTCGTTCTCAACCAAGCCTTCGAGTCTCTCTCGTCCGAGGATTTCTTCGTCCCCGCTCACCGCATTCTTTTCGATCTCTTCCGAACGATGGACGCGCGCCATCAGGCGATCGACGTCCTCACCGTCCACCAGAGCCTCGTCGACAGCAACCTTGCGGCCGAAGTGGGGAGTCCTGCGATCCTTGCCGAATTGACCGCGTCTTTTTCCAGCCACCTCAACATTGGCACCTACCTGCAGCTGGTCAAAGACAAAAGCCTTCTCCGCCATCTCCATCGGGCCTGCAGCAGCATCGTCCAGCGCATCATCGACGAACCGCAGTCGACCTCTGCCGTCCTCGATCATGCCGAGCGGGAGATCTTTCGCGTCACAAACCTCTCCCTGACTCGGTCGACCGTTCCCGTCTCCGTCGAGCTCCGGCGCGCCCTGGATCTCATCGACTCCTTCCATCAGCGGAAGGGCAAGCTTTTCGGCATTCCCACCGGCTTCTATGAACTCGATGGCCTGACCACGGGATGGCAGAAGGGCGACATGATTGTTCTCGCCGCTCGTCCCGGGGTCGGAAAGACCGCGCTCGGGCTCTCCCTCGCACGTCAAGCCATTCGCCAAAGGTATGATGTCGAAAAGGACGCCTGGGTGCAGCCGGGACATCCGGTCGGTTTTTTTTCCCTGGAGATGACGAACGCCCAGATCATGCTGCGACTTCTCGCTTCCGTGGCCTCCGAAAGCCTTCACAAGATCCGGCGCGGCGAGCTCGACGATTCGGCGCTCGAAAAGTTGCGGCGCATCTCGGCCGATGCGCAGGAATGGCCCCTATACCTCGACGATTCCAGCGGCCTGACGATCCACCAACTGCGAGCCAAGGCGCGCCGCATGAAGGATCAATACAAGATCGAGCTGCTGATCGTCGACTATCTCCAGCTCCTTCGCTCGGATTCGCCGCAGGCACGCGAAAACCGCCAGGTCGAGATTGCGGAGATTTCCCGAGGTTTGAAGGGACTCGCCAAGGAGTTGGATATCCCGGTGATTGTCCTGGCCCAGCTCAATCGGCGCGTCGAAGAGGGGAAGGCCGAACCCGCGCTTCACCATCTCCGCGAGTCGGGGGCGATCGAGCAAGATGCCGACGTGGTCTTGCTGCTCCATCGTCTCGACTCCGAAGAAGAGAGCCCGCCGACCGAGATCCCCTATTTTCTGCACGTGGCCAAGCAGCGGAATGGGCCGACCGACAAGATTGCGATTCGTTTCAATGCGCTTTACACTCGGTTCGAAGATCCGGTGCGGCACAACGGCTAACCGATACGCCTTTCGCGATTTTGCATCCAAGAAGCGGTGCTGGGGGTTCTTATCCTCCTTTTGGGGGTGTCGAAGACATGTCAAACTGACCGCTTTGAGAACAAATGATCTGACCGTTTCGGTTGTTGGCTTGTTGTTTCTTTTGGGGTTCT
>JAQTUK010000227.1 GCA_028710285.1 Methylacidiphilaceae bacterium
ATTTCGCCTTTGGAGCCCTGAAGAACCTGCTTGCGGCGCGAAAAGACCTGAAGCTGCTCATTGCATCGGCGACCATCGACGTCGAAAAGTTCGCGGCGGCCTTCGCCGGCGCCGCCGTCATCGAGGTGTCCGGCCGGACCTATCCCGTCGAGGCGTTCTACCGGCCTCCGGAATCGGACGGCGAGGAAGACGCCGACGTGCCTTATGTCGATGCGGCGGTTCGTGCGGCGCGCGAAATCGTCGCCGGGAAGGAACCCGGCGACATCCTCATCTTCATGCCGACGGAAGAGACGATCCGCGATACCTGCGGACTTCTCCGCGGGGAACTCGACGCGGCCGCGACCGTCCTTCCGCTCTTCGCCCGACTGGGCGCCGGCGAACAGCGCCGGGTTTTTCATGAAGCGCCCGGTCGGAAGATTGTCGTCGCCACGAACATCGCCGAGACCTCCATCACCATCCCGGGCATTCGCTATGTCATCGACTCCGGTCTGGCGAGAATCTCAGTGTACAACGCGCGGTCCCGGACGACCAGCCTGCCGATCCGTCCTGTCTCCCGCAGCAGCGCCGACCAGCGGAAAGGCCGCTGCGGCAGGGTTCGCGACGGCATCTGTATCCGCCTCTACGACGAAAAAGATTACCTTTCCCGTCCGCAATACACCGCCCCCGAGATCCTGCGTTCGAACCTCTCGGAAGCCGTACTGCGGATGCTGCGTTTGGGCATCCGGGACGTTTATGCCTTCCCTTTCCTCGACCCCCCGCAGCCGCGGCTGATCCGCGAGGCCCTCGATGAACTCCTGGAACTGGGCGCCGTCAGCCCCGCTGAAGGCGCAAAGGATCAAGGCGAGGGACTCTCCGCCTTCCGCCTGACGCCGCGCGGGCGCCAGATGGCGGAGTTGCCAGTCGATCCCCGGATCTCACGAATGATTCTCGAGGCACAGACGTTGGGATGCCTGGACGAAGTCCTGGTCGTCGCGGCGGCGCTGACGATCGCCGATCCCCGCGAAAGGCCGCTGGAACAAGCCAAGGAAGCGGACCGCATGCATGCGGTCTTCGCAGAGCCGGGGTCGGATTTTCTCACCCTCCTGAACCTGTGGCGGCAGTATCATGCTGCCCGCAAGCGCCTCCGCTCACAAAACGCCCTGCGCAGATTCTGCAGAGAGCACTTCCTTTCCTTCCGCAGGATGAAGGAATGGTGCGATGTGCATGGACAGATTCGGGAGAAGATCGCTGAAGCCTCGGTCGTCCCGGCCTCCCAGGCAGGCCAATCCTCCGTCGACCTTCCCGAGCGCATTTCCCGGTCGATCCTCAGCGGCTACCTCTCGCAAATCGCCTCCAGGAAAGAGAAGAACCTCTACCTGGCCGCCAGGGGCAAGACGGTTTTCCTCCATCCTTCCTCGGTGATCTTCAACCGCGGCGGAGAATGGATCGTGGCGGCCGAGATGGTCGAGACGTCCCGCCTTTTCGCGCGGACGGCAGCCAATATCCGCAGCGACTGGCTTGAGGAAATCGGCGGAGATCTCTGCCGGTACTCCTACTCGGAACCGCGTTGGGACGTCTCCCGGGAACAGGTCGTGGCGACCGAAAGGGTCACGCTTTTCGGCCTCCTCATCGTCCCCGGCCGCGCCGTCTCCTACGGAAAAATCAATCCCGAGGAAGCCGGGAAGGTCTTCATCCGCTCCGCCCTGATGGAGGGCGAGATCCGCCGGCCGCCCTCCTTCCTTGAGCACAACCTGGCCCTGATCGAGCGCGTCCGCACCATGGAGAACAAACTCCGCCGCCGCGACCTGCTTTCGGACGACGAGTGCATCTTCTCCTTTTATGAAACAAGGATCCCCGGCATTTTCGACATGAGAACGCTCGGCAAAACGATCCGCGAGCGCGGCGGCGACGCATTCCTCCGCATGACGGAAGAGGATCTGCTGCGCAGATCTCCCGAACAGGAGCGCCTGGAGATGTTCCCCGATGAGGCCCATCTCGGCGGCGGGCACGTCCGTTTCGAATACCGCTTCGAACCCGGCGCGGCGTCCGACGGCGTCACCATGAACATCCCCGTTCCCTCCCTGGCGGCGATCGAACCGGAGAAAGTCGATAACCTCGTCCCCGGTCTCCGGCGGGACAAGGTTGCCGCCATGCTCAAGGCCCTTCCCAAGGAGTACCGGCGGAAGCTGCAGCCGCTCGCGGAAACTACGGAGACCGTTCTCCGGGAGTTGACCGATACGGAGGGGCCGTTGACACACCGGCTCAGCCGTTTTCTTGCCCGCCGTTTCGGCCTGCACATCCCTTCCCATATCTTCCGTGAAATGAAGACCGAAGACCGCCTGCGGATGCATTTTTCCGTCGTCGACGGGGAGAATCGCGTTCTCGCATCCGGAGAAGACGTCCGACGGCTCAAGGAGGATTTCGTTGCGGACGTTCAATCGCGCGCCTTTGCTGCCGCCCGTTCCGCCTGGGAAAAAAAGGACCTCCGCGACTGGACGGTAGGTGACTTGCCGGATTCAGTGACCTTGAAAGGAGAAAGCGGCTGGGAGG
>JAQTUK010000097.1 GCA_028710285.1 Methylacidiphilaceae bacterium
AAACGGAACCGTATCCCGACCCGATCCCTTCTCGAAAGAGACATCCCTCGGTCGAAAACGCTCGGAAACGGCCTCCTCCACACCTCTCTCGCCCGAAACCTCGCAATGGTGAGAAATGGCGGCTAGCGGCGCTCGGCGACCAGCCGGTAGGCCCCGCGGAGCGTGATTTCGACGTCGAATTTCCAGTCCTTGACCGAAAGGCCCAGGCTCTCCACGAGCTCTGCTCCCAGGAACCCCGCGCGCACGCTGGCCTGCCCCTCTTCGTAGGTGGCGCGGCTCAGTCCGCAGAAGCGGAGCAGGCGAAGCTCGGCCAAGTGGAGGCTTCGCCGAGCCGGCTCGACCGCCAGCAAGAGCCGGCAGGAGCTCTCCAACGCTTTGCCGATCTTCCGCAAGTCCTCGTCTCCAAAGCGGTGCAAGACGAGGTTGGTCAATACCAAGGGGTAGTCTCCCCATCCGCCGAATTCCCGAACATCTTCCCGCCGCCATTCCCAAGGAAGGGGCCAGGACGCCGGCCGGCCGGCCCGATCGAGCCCCATCAAGGCCAGCCTGTCCCGAAGCACGGGATCCAAGTAGAGAAGCCGCCCGAGCGCCCCGGCGCCGGCGCCGATCTCCACCCCGCGCATAAACTCCCGGACCCGGCGACGGAGCTGACGGCGGAACCAGCCGAAATTTCCCATGAGACGATTGATCCGCCGGAGCTCCCGCTGGCTCCGCCTCGCCTCGCGGCTCGTCGCCGGAAGCCGATCGAAAACGGCGGAATGAATGACTCGCTCCATGTTGTGGACCTGATCCGCAAACCATATCGCCCCAATGAATCGATGGCGCGGTCTTTTTCTAAGGAAACTTTCCCTTGGTCCGGCTCTTCCTCGGCGCAAAAACCCTTTACAGGAAACGGATGATTCCCGAAAACAGGCCGTTGTGAGATCCGATCTTCGCTTGGACGCCAAAACTCTCGATCGACGGATCGACCCGCGCTCCCTTCCTTTCGAGACGACCGCGGAATTGGTCGAGGCGCCCGCGGTGCTCGGCCAAGCGCGGGCCATGGAAGCGGTGCGCTTCGGCGTCTCCATGGAGCAGCCCGGCTACAATCTTTTCGTCATGGGGCCCAGCGGGATCGGCAAACGCTCGCTCGTCCTCCGGCTTCTCGAGGAGAGGGCCGCCGGACTGGCCGTGCCTCGGGATTGGGCCTATCTATTTGCCTTCGAGAACGAGAGGCGTCCGAAGGCGCTCTCCTTTCCGCCCGGAAAGGCGCGAGAGTTCGCCGAGGATATGGATCGCTTCGTGGAGGACCTCCGCGTCGGCGTCCCGGCGGTCTTCGACAGCGACGAGTATCGGGCACGCGCGCAGGACATCGAGCAAAGCTTCCACGAGCGGCGCGAACAGGCCTTCGCCGAGCTCCGGGGTCGGGCCCAGGAGGACGGGATCGCTCTCCTCCAGACGCCGTCGGGCTTTGCCTTCGCTCCGCTCAAGAATGGAGAGGTCCTCGATCCGGAATCCTTCGCCAAGCTGCCGGACGAGGAAAAGGAGAAGATTCAGTCGAAGGTCACCTCCCTCCAAGAGGAGCTGACGAAAGTCATCCGCGAGATCCCGAAATGGCGGCGGGAAGCCCAGGCCAAGCTTCGGGAGCTCAACCGCTCGCTCGTCCGCTCGACGGTCTCGAACCTGCTCGAGGAGCTCAAGGCCAAGTACGCGCAAATGCCGGCCATCTGCTCCCACTTGGAGTCGGTCGAGAAGGATGCGCTCAAGAACGCCGAGAGCTTCCGGCTTCCCAAGGAAGCCGAGGCGCTGCCGCCGGGTATGCTCCCTCCCGGCATGGGCCCCGATGCGGTCGATGCCTTCCTCCGCCGCTACCGGGTGAACGTCGTCGTCGATCAGCGTGGCGCCAACGGCTGCCCCGTGGTCCTCGAAGAGAATCCGACCTTTTCCAACCTCTTCGGCACGGTCGAGCACATCGCGCAGATGGGAGCCCTGGTCACCGACTTCTCCCTCATTCGCCCAGGCTCCCTGCACAAAGCCAACGGCGGTTACCTGGCCATCGACGCGCTCCGTCTCCTCTCCCATCCCTTTTCCTGGGAGGGGATCAAGCGGGCGTTGCGCGGTCGCCAGATTCGCATCGAGCCGCTGGCAGAAGCGCTCGGGATCTTGAGCACGGTCTCTCTCGAGCCCGAGCCGATTCCGCTCGACCTGAAGGTGATTCTGCTGGGCGAGAGGACGCTCTACTACCTGCTCCACGAGCTCGACCCCGAGTTCTCGGAGCTCTTCAAGGTCGTCGTCGACTTCGAGGAAGAGGTCGACCGGAGCGAATCCATCGTGGTTCCCTACGCGCAGTTCCTGGCGGAAGAGGCCCGCAAGGGCAAGCTCCTTCCGCTCGACCGCGGGGCGGTAGCCCGCGTGCTGGAGGAGGGAAGCCGGATCGCCGCGGATGCCAAGAAGCTCTCCCTGCGTGGCCGGACGATGAGCGATCTCCTCCAGGAAGCAGATTTCTGGGCCCGAGACGCATCGGCCAAGACGATCTCCGAAGCCCACGTCGAGAAGGCGGTCGCCGCGGCGGAAGCGCGCTCTGGTCGAATCCGCGAGCGCCTTCGGGAAGAGGTCTTGCGAGGCACGCTCCTGGTGGACAGCGACGGCGAGAGCGTCGGCCAGGTCAATGGCCTTGCCGTCCTCGAGGCGGGAGGAGTGCGGATCGGCCATCCCAACCGGATCACCGCCCGGGTGCGCTTCGGCAGCGGCAAAGTAGTGGACATCGAGCGGGAGGCGAAGCTCGGCGGCCCGATTCATTCCAAGGGAGTCCTCATTCTTTCGGGCTTTCTCGCCGGCCGGTACGTGCCGCAGGAGCCCCTCTCGCTGGCGGCCACCCTTGTCTTCGAGCAATCCTATGGCATGGTCGAAGGAGATAGCGCCTCCTGCGCGGAGCTCTGCGCTTTCCTTTCCGCGCTCGCCGAAGCCCCGATCCGGCAGTCGCTGGCCATCACGGGATCGATCAACCAAAAAGGAGAGGTGCAGGCGATCGGCGGGGTGAACGAAAAGGTGGAGGCCTTCTTCGAGGTCTGCCGCGCCCGCACGCTCAGCGGCAGCCAGGGCGTGATCGTCCCGGCGGCCAACGTCGATCATCTCGTGCTGCGCCGCGAGCTGCTCGAAAAGGTCGAGCAGGGACTCTTTCATCTCTACGCCGTCCGGACGGTCGACGAGGCCTTGGAGCTCTTGACCGGGCTCCCTGCGGGCGAACGCGGCCCGGACGGGCGGTATCCGGAAGAGAGCATCAACGGCCGGGTGGAGCGGAAGCTGCTCGAGTTTGCCCGCAGGGCGCGCACGCTCTCCGCCGGCGAGGCAAGGACGTGAGGATCGAGCGGATCGTCTTGTTCGGGCAGGGCTTCTCCGAAGGAGGAGCCGAGGCGGCCGCCGAGCTCGCCGCCCGCTTCGAAGCCAAGCTTGCCTACCTGTTCCTGGAGGACATCAACCTTCTGCGGCTGGCCGAGCTTCCCTTCGCCTCCGAAATCGGGATCGATACCGCCTGTTGGCGAAATTTCGAGCTTTCCGATCTCGAACGCTCGCTGCGCACGCTGGCAAGCCACGCCGAGGAATCCTTGAGCAGCCTGGCTCAGCGCCTGCACATCCCCTGGTCGTTCCAGGTGCTTCGCGGCATTCCCTCGCAGGCTCTATCGGAAGCCGCTTGCTCGACCGACCTGGTTCTTCTCCTCCGCTCCCAGCCGCGAGTCGGCATCCCGACGCGCGCGGAGACTCTCGCCAGGGAAATCGTCTCCCGATCCGGAGCCGCCGTTCTCTACCTCTCCGATGGGACACCCGTCCAGACACCCTTCGGGGTCGTCTTCTCCGGGACGCCTTCGGACCTCCCGACCCTTCGCCTGGTCGCGACCTTGGCCCGGGACTTTCCCGGGAAGCTCGTCGTCCTCTCGCTCGACTCGGGCGAAGCGGTCTTCCACGAGCCCGAGATCCAGGAGGTTGTCCGGGAAGCTCCCTCCGCGATCCTCCTCACCGGCATCTCTCCGAAGGCCCGGCGGATCCTGGCGGCAGCTGCGCACGAGGGCCTCGGCCTCCTGGCGTTCTCGGTCGGGGATTCCTCGCTCCCCCCGCAGGAGATCGAGTCGATCTGTGCGGGCGCGCTCTGCCCGATTCTCTTGCTTCCCTAAGGGGAAAGCCGGAGACTCGGCGATGTGCAGTCCATGGCCCCTCCTCATGGCGGTCCATCCAGGGCGCGCTGGGAGCACTTCTCTCACGCCGCCGACGTCGGCATTCGCGGTATCGGCGCTTCCCCGGAGGAGGCCTTCGCGCAAATCGCCGTCGCCCTGACGGCGGTGATCACCGACCCCAAGCTCGTCGAGCCGCGGGAGCCCGTTCCCCTTTCGTGTGCCGCGCCAAGCATGGAGCTTCTGCTCTTCGACTGGCTCAATGCCCTGGTTTTCGCGATGGACACCCGACGCATGCTCTTTTCTCGATTTTTGGTGCGGCTGCGCAACGATCGTCTCGAAGGCGAGGCTTGGGGAGAGCCGCTCGATCCCGAGCGCCATCAGCCAGCCGTCGAAGTCAAGGGAGCGACCTACACGGAGTTGCATCTCTTCCTGCGTCCCCCCGGAGAGTGGGTGGCGCAGTGCGTCGTGGATGTATGAGAGCGGAAATGGCATAACGTTTCCCATGGACCTTTCCCGCCTCCGGAAATTCTCCGAGAACTCCTGGGAGCTCCGCCCGCAAGGAACGATGCGGGTTCCCGCGGTTTTCTACGGGAGCCAATCCCTCCTCGAGCAGATGGACGAGAAAGTCGCCGAAGAGGCGGCCAACGTCGCCTCCCTCCCGGGCATCGTCCGGGCGGCCTACGCCCTGCCCGATGCCCACTGGGGCTACGGGTTCCCCATCGGCGGGGTGGCCGCCTTCGATCCAGAGCAGGGAGGAGTCGTTTCGGCGGGAGGGGTCGGCTTCGACATCTCGTGCGGGGTCCGAACGCTCTTGACGGACCTGCCCAAGGCGGCGGTCGCGGGCCGCGAGGAAGAGTTGGCCGAAGCCCTTTCCCGGGAGATCCCGGCAGGGGTCGGAGCGCACGGGAAGATCCACCTCGATGAGTCCGGGATGGACGCGATGCTCCGGGGCGGGGCGCGCTGGGCAGTCGAGTCGGGCTACGGCGAAGCCGAGGATCTCGAGCGCATCGAGGAGCGGGGCTGCATGAGCGGAGCCGATCCCTCGGCGGTCTCGCGGGACGCAAAGAGCCGGCAGAAGGACGAAATGGGGACGCTCGGCTCGGGAAACCATTACGCCGAAGTCCAGGAGGTCGCACAGATCTACCAGCCGGAAATCGCCCAAGCCTACGGGCTGGAGCCAGGCGCCCTTGTGATCTCCCTCCATTGCGGCTCGCGAGGGCTTGGGCACCAGATCGGCACCGACTACCTGCGAGAGATGGTCGCCGCGGCGGAGACCTTCGGGCTTCGGCTCCCGGAGCGGGAGCTCGCTTCCGCTCCCCTTTCCTCCGAGCTGGGCCGGCGCTATCTTGGAGCGATGCGCGCCGGCATCAACTGCGCCCTGGCCAATCGCCAGATCCTGACCCATCTGATCCGGAAGGTCTTCGAGCGCTTTTTTCCGGAGCGCCGCCTCACCCTCCTCTACGACGTCTCCCACAATACCTGCAAGGAGGAGCTCCACCAGGTCGAGGGGAACTCCGTCTGGCTCTTCGTCCACCGGAAGGGGGCCACGCGCGCCCTGGGTCCCGGCCATCCCGACCTTCCCCCCTGCTTTACCCCGTGGGGGCAGCCGGTTCTGATCGGAGGCAGCATGGGAACCTGCTCTTACATCCTCGCCGGGAAACCGGAAAGCGAGGAGAGGGCCTTTTCCTCCGCGGTCCATGGCGCCGGCCGCCAAATGAGCCGAAACCAGGCCGCGCGGACTTGGGAAGGCGGGGAGCTTACCCGCGAGCTGGGCCGCCGCGGCATTCTCATCCGCGCCCGCTCCCGTCGCGGGGTCGCCGAAGAGGCTCCCGGAGCCTACAAAGATGTTTCCGCCGTCGTCGAAGCGGCCGAGGCGGCGGGGCTCGCCCGGAGGGTGGCGCGGCTCGATCCTCGGATCTGCGTGAAAGGCTGAATCGTATGCGATGGGCGTGGAAAATCGGCGTCGTCCGGGGAATCGAGATCTACATCCATTTTACTTTCCTCCTCCTCGTGGCCTGGGTGGCCGTCGGCGCCTACGCGACTCGGGGAAGTGTCGCCGACATCGTCTCCTCCGTCCTTTTCCTGATTCCGCTCTTTGCCATCATCGTCCTCCACGAGCTCGGCCACGCCTTGACCGCTCAGCGGTTCGGCATCCAGACGCGCAATATCACCCTCTACCCGATCGGGGGTGTCGCCCGGCTGGAGCGGATGCCCGACGATCCCCGGCAGGAGCTCCTGGTGGCTCTGGCCGGTCCGGCGGTCAATGTGGTTCTCGCCGCTTTGCTTTACGCGATTCTTCTGCTCGGTGGCGGTGTGCAATCGTGGACCAACGTCCACTGGCTCGGCGGAAACCTCCTGCTCAACTTGTTTTGGATCAACGTGACGCTCGCCGCATTCAACCTTCTTCCCGCCTTCCCGATGGACGGAGGACGGGTGCTGCGGGCCCTGCTCGCCTCCCGGATGGGCGCGGTCCGGGCCACCCAGATCGCCGCCGCCGTCGGGCAGAGCATGGCCTTCCTGTTCGGGATTCTTGGGTTCTTCGGCCACAATCCCTTCCTGCTCCTGATCGCCCTTTTCGTCTGGATGGGAGCCGGCCAGGAAGCGAGCCTGGTCCATGTGAAATCGGTTCTCGGCTCGATTTCCGTCAGCCACCTGATGATGACCGAGTTCCACACCTTGAGCCCCGACGATCCCCTTCGGATCGCCGTCCACCACCTCCTGGCTGGCTATCACCTCGACTTCCCCGTGCTTTCCCACGGCGCGGTCGTCGGCATCCTCACCCGAAGCAATCTCGTGGAGGGGCTTTCACGCTTTGGGGAAGAGACTGCCGTGGAAGAAGTGATGAGCCGCGACTTCCTCACGGTGGATGCGTCGGAGATGGCGGAGGTCGCGATCGCCCGCCTCCAGGAACAAGAGCAGCGTTCGGCCGTGGTGATGCGCAATCGGGAGCTCGTCGGCCTCCTCTCCTTGGAAAACATCGGAGAGTTTCTGCTGATCCACGGGGCCCTCGATCAGAGGAAGCGGCGGACGCGAACCGTCTTCCCGCTCCTCTGAAGGGGGGTCCGCAAGCACGGAGACGTTCCCATGGCCGATCCCGACAAGATCCTCACGATTAACAGCGGCTCCACGAGCCTCAAGTTCGCCCTTTTCCGGATGTCTTCCTCGGAGAAGCGGCTGCTTTCCGGAAAGCTCGAGCACATCGGAGGCGGCGAGGGGCTCTGCGAAGCCAAGGACGCTCAAGGAGCCACGATTTGGCAGGAACGCCTCCCGCTTCCCGACCACCAGGCCGGGCTCGCCCGTTTCTTTTCCTGGCTCGAAACCGTCGCGCCGAGCGACGGGCTCGACGCGGTCGGCCACCGGCTCGTCCACGGGGGCCCCGTCTTTGGAGCGCCTCGCCTTTTGATCTCCCCCGTGCTGCAGACTCTCCAGGATCTCTCGGGCCTGGCCCCGGACCATCTCCCGCACGAACTCGAAGCGGTCCGCTCGATCCGGAAGCTCAAGCCGGACCTTCCCCAGGTCGGCTGCTTCGACACGGCCTTCCATCGGTCGATGCCCTTTCCCGCGCGCACCTATGCTCTTCCCCTCTCCCTCCGAAAGGAGGGGCTGGTGCGCTACGGCTTCCATGGACTCTCCTGCGAATATGTCCTCTCGGTCCTCCAGAAGACCCTTTCGCCGGAGCGCGCGCAGGGCCGCATCGTGCTGGCCCACCTGGGCGGAGGAGCGAGCATGACGGCCATTCACGGAGGGAAGAGCGTCGACACCACCATGGGCTTCACGCCGACCTCGGGGCTTGTCATGGGCACCCGCTGCGGCGATCTCGACCCGGGAATCGTCCTCTTCCTCCTTCGCGAGCGGGGCCTGCGCCTGACCACCGTCGCCCGGCTGCTCACGGAGGAGTCGGGGCTCTTGGCCCTTTCCGAGTCCTCGGGCGACATGCGCGACCTCCTCTGCGCCGAAGCGGCAGACGGAAAGGCTGCGGCCGCCATCGAGATCTTCTGCTATCAGGCCAGGAAGTTCCTGGGCTCCTTGGCGGCGGCGCTGGAAGGACTCGACATCCTGGTCTTCACCGGCGGCATCGGGGAGAACGCTCCCGAAATTCGGGAGCGGATCTGCGAGCCGCTCGCCTTCCTCGGCCTTCAGCTCGATCCCGAGCGGAACCGGAGGAGCGAGCCCATCATTTCTTCCGAGGAAAGCCGCGTCGAGATCCGCGTCGTCCCGACCGACGAGGAACGGATGATCGCCCGCCACACTCAGGCCCTGGTCCGCTCTGGCCGCGCCTCGCTCGAGCCGCTCTTTCCGAGAAGCGCTCATCCTCCGACCGCCGAGCCATAGCAACGAAGCCCCTGGACGGGGATCCCTTCAGCGCATCGGACAGAAAGCTCCCCTCTGACGGGAACAGGTCCTTCCCCAAGGCGGAGCGTGTGGCCGATCCTCTCGCTCAGGTTTCCCTCGGCGGCTCCGCAACCAAAAGTGCGGTTACCGCCTGGACAGCGACTCCCGAAGCGGGCTGCCCATGCCGAACGCTACGGTTTGCGCCAGTGGCCGGGTTTCCCTCTTCCGGTCTTGCGAACGCGCTCTACCAAAACCTTCGCTTCTGGGTCGAGTGCTTGAGCTCGCTGTATTGCTTTCTCCTGCGTGCGGCAGACGTCGCTGGCCCTCTTCGACTTTGGCTTCCTAACCGCATAGTCGCCCTCCGGGCGCTTCTCAACAAATACATTTAGCAACACCGCAATATATTCTTGCTTTGTATGATTTGCAACGCTATCCTTTTCCTCAAGGAGGAGAATGACAAACCAGTTTATCGCCGCTCGGATCAAGGCGTTACGCGAAGAGCGGAGGCTAAGCCAGGATCAGCTAGCGCGGCAGCTCGGCTTCAAGGACCGGCAGACCCTCTCGGCGATCGAGACCGGCGAAAGGCGCCTCTCCGCGGAAGAACTTCTTCTCATCCTCGAAAGGCTGGGAACGACCTTCGACGATTTTACCGATCCGTTCGCGCTGGCCGGGGAGGGCAAATTCTCCTGGCGCCAAAGCAGTGCCGGGTCCGCAGACCTTGTCGCGTTTGAACGCCGCGCCGGTCGTTGGATTGCTGCCTTTCGGACGCTTGCTCCGCAAGTGAACCGCGCCACGCCCTTGCTGCGACAGAGGCTGCCGCTAACCCGTCGCCACCGCTTCGAGGATGCCATGGCGGCCGGGGAACGGTTTGCCGCCGATTTCGAATTAGGCGATCCTCCCGCGCTGCGGCTTCGAGAGGTCATGGAAAGCAAGCTGGGAATCCTCGTGCTCATGGTCGACTCCTTGGCTGGCGTCTCGGGTGCGGCATGCCGTCTCGCCGAACTCGACGCCATAATGATCAATCGACAGGAGATCGCAGGCCGAAGGAATTTCGACCTCGCCCATGAACTCTTCCACATCCTTACCTGGGATGTGATGCCGCCCGAACCTTCCGAAGAGACGC
>JAQTUK010000098.1 GCA_028710285.1 Methylacidiphilaceae bacterium
CTGTAGCTGGTGGAGGAGAACCTGGCTTGTCGGATCGGGAACGACATCCCAGTCGCGATCGACGGTGAGGTGATCCCCCTGCGCTTGAGTCACCGTCCGGACTTGACCGGCGCCTCGCCCGCTGACGATCTGCGCATCGAGCCCCGCGTAGTCGCCGGGGAGCTTGTCCACCAGAAAAAGATCTTTCCCGGAGCTTCGGGCGACCGCGGAAAGCAGGGGCGGGAGATATCCTCCGGTTTCGACCCAATCGGGAACCTCCGATCCAGCCTTGGGTGCCCACGCCAAGACGATCGACTGCTCGGTGTTGTCCCGCACGGGGATCCAGCTCTCCGAGCCATCGGGCCAGTCGATCCTCACCCCGGCGCCCCGAAGCTCCCCCGGGGCCAGCCGCTCGCGGCGCAGCGAGATCGTCTTCTCCCCGATCCTCTCCACCGGGAGCCACCGGATGGGAAGGCCGCTTCTTCCCAGCCACTTTCCCCGCAAGGGCTCGCCTCGAAAGGTCAATGCCATCCGGTCGCCTCGCCCGAAATCGCTGAAGTTATTGTGGGCGACCACAAAAAAGCGGCAGCCATCCAGGTGGCTCTGGAGAACGCTGCCGTCGGCCACCCAGTTGTCGAGCAGAGCCAGGTAGCGTCCTCCCACGGCCGTGTGGGAGAGAGCACCCATCGGGTTGGAAAAATCGTTGTCGACGATGCGTCCGTTGCGGAGGTCGAGCAGCCGGTGGTGCATCCCGATCAACTCGCAGCCGGAGATTTCCACGTTGCGGACTCCACCCAGAAAGAGCGAAAGCTCTTCGTCCTCCCGTCCCGCCAAGCCCCATCGTCCCAAGGCCCATTGCGGATCCTTCTGGGGCTCCCGGCCGGGAGAGCCGGCGAAAGGAAGATAGTCGATCCGGATATTGCGCAAAAAGAGATCCCGGGTCTCCCAAGGAGCCGCGGCCGCCTTCCTTCGCAAGGCGACGGGAATCTCCGCTTCCGCCCGATCCACCGGAAGGAGTCGATCGGCCAGAACCGAAAGATCGAGCAGCACCCTTCGCGCGTTGCGCACCAGAAGAGAGAGTCCTTCGATCGAATATTGGCCGCTGCCGTAGAGAACGGCGGGAAGAAACTCGCTCGGCGAGCGCGGAGGGTTCTGCGGCCATTGCAACCAGGTGAAATCCTTCCCGTCTCCTTCGAGCAAGGTCTTGGCCGGGAGGAAAAAGGCCTCCCGGACCGCGTAGGTGCCCGCCGGCAGGTAGACGATGCCTCCCCCCGCCTTTTCGGCGGCGGCCAGAGCCTTGCGCAACGCGGAGGAATCGTCAGAAACGCCGTCCCCTTTGGCGCCGAACTCGCGTACGTTGAAGAGCGTCGAAGGCCAGCTCTCCGCGGCTTTGACGACGAGCGTCGCACCGCCCCCCCAACCCCATTCGCCTCCGTGGCCGTTGTGCACCCAGATCTCATAGGTTCCGGGAGGAAGAGCTTCGGGCAGACGGACCGAGAGGCGATACCGCTCCGCGCGCTGGGGCACGACCGGAGTCGACTTGCCGGTCCGGCTCTCCCGCAGCAAGAGGCGTGCTTCCCTCGCCTCCGCAACCTCCAGAACGAAGTTCCGTCCAAAGATTTCAATCTCGCTCCCCGCGACCGCCTCGTTTTCGGCTAATCCCGGGAGCAGGCGTTCCGGCTGGCTCCACTCGGGCTTCGGGCGATTGAGGAGAATCTTTTCTCCCTCCGCCTCCACGGCAAAGACACCCGGTGCAAAGGCTCCGGGAATGACGACCTTGAGCGCGCAGGAGGAGGCTTGCTGCACCGGCACGGAGACCACCATCGAAGGTGCCGAGGGAAAACCGCTCCGCGGCTCCTTGGGCTCTCCGTCCTCCAAGGGCCAGGTCGCGATCGACCGAATTCCTCCCAGATCCCCGCCGTAGAAGAGCGCCATCTCCCCCGGCAAGACCGGCTCCGAGGCCCAAAAAATCTTTGCCGCGCGTGTCGAAAGGCCCGAACAGAGGAAAAAGAGCGCAAGCGCCAGAGAGACAACCCGGGCCATTCTGCCTGCCAGACTGCCTCAAGCGGCACCGTCCAGCAAGCGGTTCCGGTTCCGGCTGCGCTCCGAAGAGTTGCAATTCGCCAGCCCTGCGGACAAAAAGAGAAGGTGTCCCCTGGAAGCACAGGGATCACGGAACATGGCCGGATGGCAGACAACGATTCTTCCCCCTTCGCCATCGAGACGCACGATCTCACCCGCCGCTTCGGCCCCCATTGTGCCGTCGATCACCTCACCCTGCAGGTCCGAGCCGAGGCCATCTTCGCCCTTCTCGGCCCGAACGGCTCGGGAAAGACGACGACGGTGCGCATGCTCACCACCCTGCTTCCCCCCTCCTCCGGAACGGCGCGCATCGACGGCCACGACGTCGTCCGGGATCCGACCGCCGTCCGCGCCCGCATCGGCTATGTCCCGCAAATGCTCTCCGCCGATCCCGACCTGACCGGCTATGAGAACCTCTGGATCGGAGCGAAGCTCTACCGAATCCCCCGCTCGGAGCGGCGGGGACGGATCGAGGAAGCCCTCGATTTCATGGGAATCGAACAGGCCGGGGAGCTCGTTCGCCACTATTCCGGCGGGATGATCCGCCGACTCGAGATCGCACAGTCGCTGGTCAGCCGGCCCCGGGTGCTCTTTCTCGATGAGCCGACGGCGGGACTCGACCCCGCCGCGCGGCGAACGCTCTGGCGCCACTTGCGGGAGCTTCGGCGGCAGTGGAAGATGACGATCTTTCTCACCACCCATTACATGGAAGAGGCAAGCGAGCTCTGCGAGACCGTCGGCTTTCTCCGCTCGGGAAGGCTCGTCCATCTCGGCTCCCCCGAGGCACTCTGCCGTGCTCCCGGCGGACGAAGGAGCCTGGAAGAGGTCTTCCTGGAGATCGCGGGCGAGCCCCATCCCTCCGAAGGCAACACGTATGCGGAGGTGCTCCGCACCCGCAAGGCGATCCGCAGGCATGGTTAAAGGAGCTGCCGAGCTGCTCGCTTCCTGGGATCAGACCGCGGCGATCGCCGAAGCGGAGCTCCGCAAGCTTCGCCACGATCCCATTGAGCTCTTCACCCGGGTCGTTCAGCCGCTGCTCTGGCTCCTGATCTTCGGCAAGGTCATGGACCGGATCCGCGCCATTCCGACCGGCGGCCTTCCCTACCTCGATTTTTTGGCACCCGGCATCCTTGCCCAGAGCGCCCTCTTTATCTCGATCTTTTACGGGATCTCCGCGATCTGGGAGAGGGATTCGGGAGTGCTCACCCGCTACCTGGTGAGCCCAGCGCCCCGCTGGACCCTCGTGCTGGGGAAAGCCCTGGGGGGAGGCGTCCGAAGCCTCTCGCAGGCGATCGTGATCTTCGGCCTGGCGGCTGCTCTGGGAGTGCAGATCCGCTGGCAGCCGGGCGCGATACTCGCCATCCTGGCCTTCACCCTTCTCGGCTCGGCGCTCTTCTCCACCCTGTCCCTGATCGTTGCCTGCCTCGTCAAGACTCGGGAACGGCTCATGGGCATCGGCCAACTCCTCACCATGCCGCTTTTCTTCGCCAGCAACGCGATCTACCCCCTCCACCTCATGCCCGGCTGGCTCCGCATCGTCTCCCGCTTCAACCCCCTGACCTACCTGGTCGATGCCCTGCGCACCCTCATGCTTGCGCATGCCCAAAGCGCGATCGGCTTAGGCACCGACCTGGCGGTACTGACCCTGACCCTGACCCTGCTGACCGTCCTTGCCGCGAAGCTCTATCCCCGGATCCTGATCTGAGCCCCCCGGAAGGCCATCGGCCCCTTTTTCCCATTTTCCGGCTCGCAACTTGCGCACGCTTGCCTTTCGATCTGTTGCGTATGCTCGCTCACGAACTCCGGTCCTCGGCCTTCCCGCATCCCGCGCCCCATCGCAATCCGTCCGGTTGGCGCCAGGCGGCGTGGCTTCTGCTCCTTGCGGCATCGCTCCTTGCCTGTTTGGGCTGCAGCGCCGAACAGAAGGCGGCCACCGCCGAGGACCGAATCGCCGAGTACCGCCGCCATCCTTCGGAAAGGACGAAGCAGGCGGCCGCGCAAGCCCTGGCCGACCTCGACGAGGCCATTCGCCGCCGGGAGAAGGAGACCCTGAAGGGCAACCAGACGCCCAAGCAGGCCGCCGAGCTTGCCAAGCTGGAGCTCAAGCGCGCTCAGCTCGGCCTCGACTTCGCGAAGGCAAAGGTCGACGCGTTCGCGAACGGGGTGCAAAGGGCTTTCGAGGACAAGTAGGGGATGGGCAAAGGATTCGACGTCCTGGTCGTCGGCGGAGGGATCGCCGGCTTGACCACCGCGTTCCACCTTGCCGAGAAGGGCTGCTCGGTTCTTCTCCTGGAACGAGAGAGCCGGCCTGCCTTCCACTCTACCGGGCGCTCGGCCGTCTTCTTCCGGGGAAGCCATGGAACCGCACCGGTTCGCGCCCTCTGCCGCGCCAGCCGTCCATTCTTCGAGCGTCCTCCCGAGACTCTTTCGGAGAGCCCGCTCGCCACTCCCCGGGATGCCCTCTTCGTCGCTTCCCCCGCCGATCTCCCCGCCTTGGATTCCTTCGTCCAGGACGCGGCAGCCCATGGCCTCGCGATCGAATTCCTCAAGCCGGAGGAGGCCTGTGCACAAGTGCCCATCCTGCGGCCCGCGTTCGTCGGCGGAGCCGCGCGGGAAACCGGGGGCATGGACATCGATCTTCCCGCTCTCCTCCGGGCCTTGCAGGGCGGCCTGGCGCGGCAAGGAGGATGCCTGCGCCTCAACGCGGCCGTGCTGGAGCTGGAGAGGAGCGGCTCCCTTTGGCGGGCTCGGACCCCGGCCGGGGACTTTTCGGCCCCGGTTCTCGTCAATGCGGCAGGAGCCTGGTGTGACGAGGTCGCCCGCGCCGCGGGGGCGGTCCCGATCGGCATCGTGCCCAAGCGCAGGACGGTGGTGACCTTTCGACCCGGCTCCGGTGCCGAGATCGCCCGCTGGCCGATGGTTCTCGAGATAAAAGAGCGATTCTATTTCCGGCCCTGGGGAGAAGAGCTTCTCGCCTCCCCCGCCGACCAGACCCCGGTCCCGCCCTGCGACGTTCAACCCGAGGAAGCCGACTGCCGCATCCTCTTCGGGCGGCTTGCCGAGGCCACCACACTCCGACTCGACCCGGATTCCCTCCTCCGCCGGTGGGCCGGACTCCGTTCCTTCGTTCCGGACGAGCGCCCGGTCATCGGCTGGGAGCCCGACCTTCCCGGTTTTTTCTGGGTGGCCGCGCTGGGGGGCTTTGGGATTGAAACCTCTCCGGCGCTCGGAGAGATCGCCGCGGCGCTTCTGACCGGCGCCCCGTTCCCGCCTCGGATCGCCGAGCAGGGAGTTTGCGAAGGAGAGTTCGCCCCGAGACGCATCCGGACCTGACCGCCGTCCGCTCCTTCCCAGCGGCGGCGCGCTTTTGTTCTTGTCAACCGTCGCTGCGGCGGAGAAAAGAACCCCGGATGGGAGCCATCTTGATCCGCTGGGCGATCCTCGCCGTCGCCATCTTCGTCGCCGCCCACATCAAGTTCATCGGGATTCGCTACGAAAGCCTGACGGCCCTCTTGGTCGCCGCACTCGTTCTCGGCATCATCAACGCACTGCTCAAGCCGATCTTCGTCACTCTCTCCCTTCCGTTCATCCTGCTGACCTTCGGCCTCTTCCTGGTCTTGATCAACGCGCTGCTGCTCTACTGGACAGGAAGGCTCGTCTCGGGCTTCATCGTCCCCACCTTCGGCTCGGCGCTCGGCGGTGCCGTCGTGATCAGCGTCGTCCGGCTGGCGCTGGAGGGATGGCTCTAGCTGCCGGAACCGGCACCTTGCCGCTGCGCCCGGGAGGATCGGCTCCTTACCGGAGTCTTTCCGGATCGCGGTCTCCCCGCCGCTCCTGCCGGCTGCTGGTAGAGGACGAGCAGCGCCTCCCGGTTGACCTCCCAATCGGGCAAGACAAACTCCTGCAACGCATCCCCCACCCACTGAGTCTGCTTCTGCAGGAGCACGACGGCATCCGCGTGGCGCTTTTTCGCCTGCTTGACGAGCCCCCGAAGAGTTCCGCCCCCTCCAATTGGTCCCTTGCCCCGGGTCTCCACGACTGTCCCCAGAACCCAGGCCGACCGGTCGGGGCCGCCCCGCGTCCAGACGTCCATGCCGTCCACGACTCGCTTGGTTCCCGGCTTGGCCGGCAGGAGCATGCCCTGCCCCTCCGTAGGGAGATAGCCTACATTGGCGCAGGCCGCCAAAAGCCCCGCGACCAGAACGATGCCCCATCGCTCCCAAACCGCCCTACCTCGCATTCTGCCCACGGTCGCCCTCCGGTCTTCCCCAGCCCGCTCACGGAACCACCCGGGTTCCCAGGAGCTCAAGAAAACGGGCCAGCCATTCCGGATGGGCGGGCCAGGCGGGGGCGGTGACGAGGTTCCCATCGACCACGGCTCCGGTTGGGGGCAGATCGACATACGATCCTCCCGCCGCGATCACCTCCGGCCCCACCGCCGGATAGGCCGAAGCCCGCCGTCCCGCCAGCCCTCCGGCAGCCGCCAGAAGTTGGGCGCCATGACAAATCGCGGCAATGGGCTTGCCGCTCTTGAGAAAACGACGAACCAGGTCGAGCACCGCGGAGTTCAGCCGCAGGTATTCCGGAGCCCTTCCCCCGGGGATCACCAAGGCGTCGTAACGCGACGGGTCGATCTCCGCGAAGGTGGCGGTCAGGACGAATCGGTGACCCGGCTTTTCGGAATAGGTCTGGTCGCCCTCGAAATCGTGAATCGCGGTCTTGACGCTTTCTCCCGCGCGCTTTCCGGGACAGACCGCCTCCACGAGGTGACCGACCATCCGCAAAGCCTGGAAGGGGACCATCGCCTCGTAGTCCTCGACGAAATCGCCGACCAGAAGCAGGATCGTTTTCGCGCTCATCGCGCCGCCACCGCTACACCTTCAGGAGCTCGGCTTCCTTCGCCTGGAGCAGACGGTCCACCTCGCCGATGAATCGGTCGGTCAGCTTCTGGACCTCCTTTTCGGCCCGGGCGAGATCATCCTCGCTCACGTCCGATTCCTTCTCCAAGGCCTTCGCTTCTTCGAGTCCATGCCGGCGCACGCCCCGCAGCGCCACGCGCCCCTCTTCGGCGATCTTGCGCACCACCCGAATCAACTCGTGGCGGCGCTCCTCGGAAAGCGGCGGGACCGGCAAGCGAATCAATTTGCCATCCACGATGGGGTTGATCCCGATCCTCGCCTCCTCCAGCGCCTTTTTCACCGCATCCACGACGGTTGGGTCCCAAGGTTGCACAAGAAGGAGATGGGCATCGGGGACGGTAATGGCGGCCAGCTCCCGAAGGCGCATCGGCGACCCGTAGGCCTCGACCGAGATGTTCGCCACGAGTTCCGGAGAAGCTTTGCCCGAGCGAACCGAGGCAAACTCCTCCCGGAGATGGTCGATGGCTTTCTCCATGCGTTCTTCGGTACGGAAAAGGATCTCGTCGAAACTGCTCATGCCCTGCCTTTCTGCTTCATTCTGAGGGGAAAGAACTCACGCTGCAACAAGAGAACGGGGTCTAAGCGCAGACCCGGGTGCCGATCGGCTCCCCGAAGACCGCAGCGCGAAGATTGCCTGGGGTAAAGACATTGAAGACCACGATCGGGATGTTGTTGTCCATACAGAGCGAGAAGGCCGTCGAATCCATGACCGAGAGCCTCTTCTGGATCGCGTCGAGATAGCGAAGCTGCGTAAATCGCTTGGCGTCGGGATTGATCTTGGGATCGCTGTCGTAGATCCCGTCGACCTTCGTGCCCTTCAGGATCACCTCCGCCTCGATCTCGCTCGCCCGCAAGGCCGCCGTCGTGTCCGTCGAGAAGAAGGGATTGCCGGTACCGCCCACGAAGATCACGATCCGCCCTTTTTCCAAGTGGCGAATCGCCCTCCGTCGAATGAAGGGCTCGGCCACGTTCCTCACCTCGACGGCAGTCTGCACGCGGGTGGGAATTCCGATGCCTTCCAGGGCGCCCTGGAGAGCCAGGCCATCGATGATCGTCGCCAGCATCCCCATGTAATCGGCGGTCGGCCGATCGAGCCCGCTCTTCAAGCCCGTCGTTCCCCGCCAGATGTTCCCCCCGCCGATGACGATCGCGATCTGGATCCCGGAACCGTAGACCTCCGCCACCTGGCGGGCGATCTTCCGGGTGACTTCCATGGAAATCGGAGCATCGGGGCCGGCAAGCACCTCTCCGCTCAGCTTCAAAAGAACGCGACGATAGACCGGGGGCCGTTGCGTATCCTCGCGCGGTTCCATGAAAGTTACGGCACCTTCCCTTCTCTTGTTTCGCTTGTCAATGCTTCCCTGTGCCCGTCCCTGTCGTTGTCTCCTGGCCCGTTCGGGCTTGCGCTTTAGCGAGCGGCGGGCTTTTTCCCGGACCCACGATACCGGAAGTCTACCGATTGTCGGATCACCCTCTCCCGCAACCACCCGAAGGGAATGTGGACGGCATAACGATAGCGCACCTCTTTCGGACCCCAATCCCCGTTGGGAAGCCGCTGCGATTCCCAATGGAACTCGAGCTCGTAGAGCCGCGCGAAAAACCAGGCCACCGAAACGGGATGGCCGAGAAAACCCTCGTTTCGCATCAGGGAGTAGTCTTCCTTCGAAACCCAGAGGTGCCCCCAGACCGCGTTGACGACCTTTTCCTCGCGGTTCCGGTAGGGCATGTTGGGCCTCGGGGTGAATCGGATCTTGTAGCAATCGACTCCGTTGACCGTTTCGCTGCCGTCCAGGGCATAGTAGTAATGGTCGATCACGTTGAGCACCTCGAAGGGCTCCTCCTGGGCCGCCTTGGCGGTCTCTCCTTCGGGCCCCTTCTCGGGGCGCGAGCCGTAATCGGGCGGTCGGTCGGCGTAAACGACCTGGCGCTGCTGGCTTTCGGAAACGATGCGACGCTCCGCGTCGAGCTTCTCTCGAATGATGATGATGTCGTAATCAAATTGCCGGCGGCGCTCCGCCAGCCGCTTGTCCTGCGCGGCCAGCCGGTGGACGATCCGGGAGGCTTCCTCCGATTCGGATGGATCCGCCCAGGCGGCTTCCCGCCCGAGCCATAGCGACAGGAGCCACGCGCCCAAAACACAGACGCTTGGCGAGAGAGAAAAAAGACGCAAGATTCGTTTTTCCATGGGACGCAACCGGGACACTCCGGCCGGTACAAAAAACATACATGGCCGCCTTCCTAGGAAGCCAAGCGCCCGCAACCACGACAAGCGGATTTTCTCTCGGAGGGGAAGCGAGCAATATTCGGAGAATGTGATTCAGGGGGAAGGGCGACCACGGACCGGCAGGGAGGACCTCGGCACGACGCCGCTGCCC
>JAQTUK010000099.1 GCA_028710285.1 Methylacidiphilaceae bacterium
GTTGCCGAACAGGAGAGCTCTCCCATGATGCCTCCCGGCCCCTCCGGGTCGGAGTATCCGCTTCCCCCGAGGTAAAGATGCTCCAACCGCGCGTACCGATCCAAAAGAGCTGCGCCATCCTCGCTCTCCTCATGGCTGCTTACTGGCCCATCGGTCCGCTCTTGTCGGCCCGGGAGATTCCGGATGTTCTCGGCAATCCCCAATCGGCTGCGGAACCGGAGCCGAGGACAGGGGGGCAAAACCCTCCCGCCCCGCAGGAAGTCCTCCGTCGCGAACCGCAATCCCAGCCGAAGACCACCCCGCGGGAAGCGGGGGCGTCGCGGGAGCTTCTGCCCGGCGCGATGCGCAAAAGCCTCGTTTTGCCGGATGGCGAAGGATACTGGATCGCCCGGTGGATCCATCCCGACGGAGAGGAGAGCGGTCCAATCCCCCTCTGGATCGACCGGGAGGGGAATGGCCATTTTCTCCTGCAAGCAACCGCAGTCCAGGGAGAAGACCGTCCTCTGCTGATCCGAGCCCCGCGCTTCTCTGCGTGCCAGGTTCTCAGTCTCTTCCGGGTAGCGGGAGGAACCTGCCGCGCGGTCGCCTCTGACGTATGGATTCAGCGCTCCGGACAGACAGGGGAGACAGAGTACCTTCCCACAGGGAAGGGGGGATGGCGCTCGGCCACAGCGCTCACAGCCGCCCGCAATGCCTTCTCGCCTTTCGAGTCGGTCTTTCGGCATGCAGAGGATCCCACGCTTCGCGGCCTCGCGTCCTTCCGCTGGCCCGACGTCGTCCTGATTCACTTCGTGGGACGTTCTCCTCTGCTGGAGGAGACGGAAGGGATCGCCTCAAACGACGCGGGGGCGGAATAGAATCCATCCCAACTCCGGCCGCGACACCGGCGCTTTCCTTCCGGTCTCCAAACAGACCGAGTGCGGTTGCGGCCCGGCGAGGAACACCTGGGCGGTTGTCCTATAGAAATTTCCATGAAAACAATCTACTCGTCGTATGGATATCGAGCTTTCTTAGGCGTTCTGCTGGTCCTTGCCGTGCTCGGGAGCGCCGACGCGCTCTGGGCGCAAATCACAGCCGTGCCGAGCACGGCCGGGGCGAGCGGCTATTCCCAACCCATTGTCTATGCCCGACAGGTCCTCACCGATTATGCGTTTCAGATCTCGCTGGCGATGCTCGTCTTCGGCGGGGTGATGTGGTTCTTCAATCGGCCGGCCTTCACGATCGGAGCGCTTGTGGCCGCCGGGGTGATCTATGGGGGGCCCCAACTAGCCAATGGGATCGCCCAAATGGCCAACTCGGGCGCGATGGGCGCACATTAGGCTCTCTGGAATCCCAATCTTGCCCAGGAGGCACGGCTTGCGGAAAGGCATGGGGCGACGGGTCCTCGAACGGGAAAAAAGCGATGAGTGCGATGTTGGCCAGCCCTCTCTTTTTCGCCCAAACCTCGAGCCTCTCCCAACCGGTCATCTCCGTGGTACAGACGGCCTACGAGCAGATCCTCACACCGGTAAGCTTGGAGCTGCTCTCCCTCTACACGATCTACCTGGGGCTCTCGCATTCCATCCACACGGTGGAAATGGAACGCTGGTTCGCGTTCTTTGCGGGAGCCTTGGTGATCGTGAGCGCCACGGGACTTGGGCAGATCTTTCTCCAGGCTTTCTCGGGGCAAGGAGGCCAGTAACCCTGCGCTCGAAGACGGATCCGCTCGCTCGCAGGCGCTCCGATAGGCGCCACAAGCGCCTTGGCCCGGCGATGAGGAAGAAGCTTCCACACGATCAAGGCTCATGAGCGATCGAGGACAGGGGATGGTCGGTTTTCAGCCGGCCTATTCGTTCTCCAGCCTGCAGGGCGGGCGCGAGACCAAGGGGGGGCTCCCCACGACGCGCTCCGTGGTGCTGGCCAACGAAAAGGACACCTTCCTCGGCCTCGAGGGACCGCTGATCTTCGTTCCCGCGCTCGTCTTCATCACGCTGCACAAGATCACCAAAAACTTTTTTCTCTGCCTCGTCGCCTTCATCGTCGTCTACCTCTTCCTCCGCATCTACTTAAGCGACAAGCCGAAGGACTTTCTCAAGCTCATGGCCGACTACTGCCAGATTCCGAAACGATATGAGCACCGCTTCCGTAACGTCGGCGCGCCTTTTCATCCGGACGGCATATTCGCCAAGGAGGGCTCATGAACGGGGCCTTCTTTGCTCCGCCCCGGCGTCTTTGGCAGAAGACCCAGCTTTTCAGCGCCAAGAAGGCGCCGGTATTTCACGATTGGAGCGATGCCTGCCCCTATGCCGGGCTCTATGACCGCTATCTGGTCGATAAGTTTGGCGCCGTCCATGCCTGCTACCGGACCTACTTCCCGCAGGCAGACATTGCGAGTTCGGAGCGGCTGACCGAGCTTCAGGAGCAGCTCCGCCTGATCCTGACGCAGCTCCCTCCGGAGATCGCCCAGACGCAGCACATCTTTACCTGCAACGGGGATTATGGTCCCGTCCTGGAGGAGTTTGCCCGCATCGCCTCCCATCCCGCGGTAGCCCCGATGCGAGCCAGCAAGGCGCAGCGCCTCTCAGACCGGATGTTTCGGCGGAAGCTTGTCTGGATCGAGACTCACACCATTCTCACCGCCGCCCCGCATCGCCAGGGGGCAACCGGGGGAAGCGAGTGGACGCAAAGGATGAGCGGCCAAGGCGCGCCACCGATTGAACGTCGCAGGCTCACTCGGCCGGAATTCGACGCGGCAGTCCACAGCCTGCAGATCGCCGAAGCGGTCTTTGCCGACACGGCTCGCCGTGCCGGCGCGCGGATCACCCCGCTGGAAGCGCACGGGATCGCCGAATATTTCTTCCGTCTCTGGAATCCCGGCCTCGCCGTCGAGAACGGCACCAGGATCAACTACGACTATAACCGGATGCCCTTTGTCGACTCCTGGATGCTCCAGGAAGTCCGAGTCGAATCCGATCATCTCCAGATCGGCGACTATGCCCACGGTCTTGTTTCCATGGTCGGCCTTCCGCTGGAGACGCGGCCCAGGGACATGGAGCGGATGACCGTCGGGCTTCCCTTCCGGGATGTCCGCATCAGCTTGATCGTTCGACGCACGAGCAAGTTGGCGGAGATGGAAAAGCTCCGGAGCCGAATCGATTGGGCCGACCAGCGGATGCGGGTGGGCCTGAACCTGATCGACATGCTCTACAAGCCACACGACGACCGTCGGGAATCCGGAGTCCAAAATATCGAGGCATGGATGCAGATCGAGGAGGCGCAGTCGCTCTTAAGCGATGTCCGCTCCGGAGCGGACGACCTCGTCCAGATCCAGCTCACGGCTCATTTCTGGCACAAGGAGCCGAACGAGCTGCGGCGACGAGCCAAGCAGCTTCTCAATCGCTTCGGAGATCTCTCGCGGGCGCGCGGCTGGATCGAGCGCTCGAGCCTCCTGCCCGTTCTCATGACGGACATGCCGGGCGTCTACGCTCCCCTGCTGCGCCCTCTTTTGGTGCGCGGACGGATGGCCGCCGATCTTCTCCCGATCTTCCGCGGGTTGGAAAGCGAGGAGAAGCCGGTCCACCTCTTCGGGAACACGACCGGGGGCCTGGTCGCCCTTGATCTGGAAGACAAGCGGAACGAAGGGGCCTCGATGCTCTACGTGAGCGGAGTCAAAGGGTCGGGGAAAAGCGTGCTTGCCCAGCTCATCGTTCTCCGGCATCTGACCCCGGATTCCATCCTTCTCATTATCGACAAGGGGACGAGTTACGACCGTCTGGTCGAGCTCGTCGGCGGAACGACGGTCCGGCTCCAAGCCGATCACCCGATCTGCTTCAACCCCTTCCAGGTGTATGTGGGCGCCACCGAGTCTGGCGAGCTACGGGAGCCGGAGCCAGCAGAGCTCGCCAAGGTCAACAACTGCCTGGAGATCCTGGCGAACGCCGGTCAGCACCACGAGCTTTCCACCGAAGAGCGGAACATCCTGGAGGCGATCACCCGGCAGACCTTTTCCAACGCCGTCAAAAACCGGGAGCGACTGGTGACGCTCAGCGATTTTTCGCGTCAGCTCGCCTACCGATCCGACGCCCGCTTCCTCGCGGAACGGCTCAAGCCGTTCATCGAGGGCCGCTACCGGTCCTGGTTCAACGGAGAGACGCAGTTTCATCTGAAAAGCCGGGTGGTCCATTTCGACTTCGAGCATGTCTCCAAGGATGAAAGCCTAGCGGCTGCCCTCGTGCCCATGTCGGCCCTTTTCGTGAGCGACATGATCCTGTCGCATCCCGAGGTCTTCAAGATCCTCGTCTTCGGAGAGATGTGGCAGCACATCAACAATCCGACGACGGCCAACCTGATCGTCGATGCCTTCAAAACCTACCGGAAGAAGCGATGCGCCATTGTCGGCGAGTCTCAGGCGATTCTCGATCTGACCGATAGCTCGAAAGTGGCTAAGGCAGTGATTCAGAATGTCGACACCTGGATCATGCTGCAGCAGGGAAGCGAGCAGCATGTCGAATTTGCGGTCAAGGAGCTGGAGCTGACGAAGGGACAGCGGGACTGCCTGCTCAATCTTCGCAGCGTCGCCCGGCTCCACCCCGACGGGGAAGCCGAGCTCTGGCGGGAAGCATTCTATCTGCGCGGCAGGGGCGCTGATGCGCTCTCCGGGGTCGTCCGGGTGGAGATCGAGCCCGAGGAGTATTGGCTGACGACGACGACACCGGCGGACCTCCCCGCGTGGAAGGCAGCGCGGGAAGCCTTTCCCCACGACTTGTCCCAAGCCCTTGCGGCTTTGGCGCGGCAATTCCCGATCGGCGTGCGGCCGGAAATGGAGAAGGCGTCGAAGATTCCGGCGCTACCGTTGGCGATCCGATGAAACCCGATCTCCTCTCCTTCCCGCGATCGGCGCTCCTTCTGCTCAGCCTCTGGATTGGCTGCGCAGCGGCGACTCTTGGAGCGAGAACGCTTCCCGAAGCAATCGACCGGGATCCCGTGCTCGCCCAAACAGGATGGAAGGATCGCAGCTTGAAATGGATGGTCGCATCGGGCGAGTCCCGCGACTTTCTCCGAGCAGACTGGATCGACACGATTTTGCTCGAGTATTTCCGACAGGAGGAAGCGATGGCGCTCGTCCGCCGCGATCTTCTGCGCGGGGACGGCGTTCTTGCCAATGCCCTGACACAAGCCTTCCAAGTCCTTCGGGTCGGGAGCCAGACGGCACGGGAGCAGGTCGAGGAGTTGGCCCGGGAAGGCCACTGTCGACTCTGGACCAGCCTTTCCGGGAATTCGCGGGCCCTCGGGGCGATCCGCGACTATCTGCTCACCACCCCATCCGATTATCCGGCTGCCCTCTTCGCCATCGAAGCTTGGGAACATGGCGACAGCGACGCTTTCCCGTCCTCCGTAATGGAGACCGCGATGCGCTCCCTCTCTCTCCCGCCCAAGAAACCGGAGGGACTGGAAGCAATCTGGGAGGCCGGCAAACGGCTGGGTTCTCTAGGAGGCGAGGGGGGAGGAGCTCTCCTGCTTCTAACCACATTTCCCAAGAAGGAAGCGACCTTTTATGACACGGTCTGGCAACACGCTTGGCAAGCCCTGATCGAAGATCCTCCTCTCCTCCAGGAGTATCGCGAACGGCTCCTCTTTTCCTCCACGAGCCGCCAGTGGCTCGTGCAGACTCTGCGAGCCTCCTTGGACTCGGTCGAGGGAGACGATTTCCTGCGCCACTACTTCGCAATCGACTTCCTCCACCCAACCCCGGCCGGTCGGGCCAAGTGGCTGTGGGAAGGGCTCGTCGGGCCTCGGGCGGGGGGCAGTCTCCTGCCTCTGGCGAAGAAGAAGCTCGCCTCCCTGCTTTTGGTGGATGACCGCTATGCCGATTTTCTCCTCTGGCACTTGACTCGGCCGGCCGAAGCCGCCGCTCAGGCCACCCGAGATGCGCTCACTCAGGCTCTGCGCCGGGAAGAGGGGATTGTCCGCAAGGCCTTGGAAACGATCTGGGAAGGACGCATCGGCCTCTCCGCCCAGCTAGAGGAATCTCCCTGGTGGTCTCTCTGCGAGGAGACTCGGGGAAAGAGCGCGGCTGACATCCGCCGGAGTTGCTCCCGCGGCGAGTTCGATCGGAGGTCCCTCCTCGCCATCGGCGGGGTACTGGCCTCCTTCCTGGAGAGGAGCGACTCCGCGTGGACCTCCCTCTTTTTGAGCAGGGCAGACGGTAATGTGCAGAACTCTGCTTTTGTCCTCTCGGTCTTTCCCACCCTGGTCCAGCTCACCCCGGAATGCGCCTTAGCCTGGATCGACACTCTGCTACACAACGATCAGGAAGCCTTTGTCGCCTTCGGACGTTGGATCTCTTCGCGCCCCCAGGCGAGGGTGACGGTTCACGATTACGCCCCCTGGCTCCGAGGCGCCGGCGACCAGATCCGGCAAGCCCTGGGAAAGAATAGCCCGATCCTCGGCGACGAGGCTCAGCTCTTCGTGGAAGCCTTTTCCCAATGGACGAGCGAGACAGGATGGGAGTTCGTCCTCCATCGGTTGCAGCGGGAGATCGGAATTGCCGAGGAGCTCCGCCGCCTCTTCGTGGTCGCCTGGCGTGCGAATCCCGAGGAATTTTGGCGTGGCTACGGCGGTCTTGCCTTCCTGCCCGGAGCAAAGACCGCCTGCGAGCGTGCCGCCGACACTCTGGTCACCTTCGGGGGGCCTGAGGACGCCCTCCACGCCATGGCCGCATGGGACTATGCGGTTGGCGACGCCTGCGGCCGCGTCTGGGACGTTCTCTGGGAGTCCGGACCGGACCGCGAGCGGCTGATTCAAGCCGTTCTCCACTCCGATGGTCTCGGCGACCTCAATAGCGTCCTTGTGACAGCGACCAAGAACATCTTGGAGCGGCCCGAGGCGCGATCGCTCGCGGAAAAAGTCGCGCGGTCCCTCGGCAAAACGACCGATCTTCTCCGCATCCTGGCGGAAGATCCAACTTCTACCCGAGAGATCCTCGCAGGCTGTCTCACGGATCCCTCGTTCCGGAAGGGTTGGGAGAGATCGGTCTTCCTCGTGACCAAATTCGGCGACCAGGCGCCGGTCCTTGCCCAGTGGATCCTCTCCCGCAAGGAGGCTCTCGACGGCTGGAAAAATGCCTTTGCCCTCGCCTTGAAGGATCACCCGCTCTTCCTGCGCGCCGTCGTCGTCCGCATGGCAAAGGCGAAGGGTGGAGAGCTCTCCTGGTCTTACGAGATGCGGAAGATCGAGCAGGCGATCATGACCGCGGTCGTTACCGACCGGCTCCTTTGGGAAAACCTAATAGAAGATAAAACGGGGGGCATTGCGACCTATGTTCGAAAGAACGTCTCGATTCCGTAAAATGGCGATCGTCTGCCTGGCCGCCGCCGTCCTGACGGCTGGTTGCGCCAGCCAGCCCTACACGCAGGGCGATTCCACGGGACAGCAGGTAGCCGACAATGCCGTCCGCTACGGCTCGATGGCCGCCGCAGGCACAGGCGGATATTTCGCCGGCAAGGCGATCGGCGGCTCTCCCACCGCAGGAGCCGTCGGCGCCGGTGTTGGGGTGCTGGGTGAGTGGGCGCTTAACAAGTTCAACGACCGAAAGCGGAAGGATGCCTTCGAGCAGGGAGTGGCCGACGGAAAGGCCCAAGTCACGGCCAACATCTTGAACGAAAAATGGAAAAAGGAGGCGGAGTACGGCATTCCTCCCGAAGGGAAAAAGGTGGGCGCCCCCAACTATCGAACCGCTTACATTCCCTCCCGCAAAGACGAGAGCTCGGGGGTCACCTATTCTGGCAGCTACCAGACCGTCCCGGTCTACCGCTGACCTTTCACATGGAGCTTGCTCGATGAACAAAATTGCGCTTGTCGCCTCTCTTCCTGTCCTCGTCTTCCTCGCCGCCGGTTGCTCCCACGAAGTTTACAACCAGTACGACAGCCCGACGCGTTCGTTGACGGACGCAACGGTCCGGTACGGCAGCATTGGAGGGGCGGGAGCCCTCGGATACTTTGCGGGTCGGGGAGCAGGGGGGAGCGGAGCAGCGGGAGCCGCCGGGGCGGGCGTAAGCGCGATCGGAGAGTATGGAGTGAACAAGTACTATGACAAGAGACGGATGGACGCTTACAACAAGGGCAAACCGATCGGCAAGGCCCAGGCCCTGGCCGAGCTCGCCCAAAACGAGGCCGAGCTCAAGAAGTATAACGTCTACCCCTACAATCAGCGGGTGAATGACCCGAGCTACCGGAGTACCTACGTTCCTTCCCGAAAAGACCAGGCGAGCGATGTCACCTATCCCGGCACCTATCAGACCGTTCCCGTGTATCGGTAGATTCTCCTAAAGGAGAGTCGCTCTCTGCGCCTTTGTCTCCAGCTGCGAGAATGCGCCTTCATTGTGGAAAAGCATTCCTCTGGAAAAGCCAGAGACTCCATCCTGCCGAGACGGGCCCGCTAGTCCATGGATGGATGGGCAATCGAGCGAGAACGAAGAAGTTGGATTATCTTAACGGGGAGCGGTTTCCAGGCCCTGAATTATCTTTTCCGCCGGCCATTCCACGCGGAATTTCCACCGGAGAACGCGCTTTCCCTTGGGAGCCACGGGAACCTATCCCTTCTGGGGCGAGGTCCTCGCGGGCCAGGGAGGCTTGGGGCGGCGCGGCTGCGTTGCTCGTCGAATGATAGAAGGAGGTCGCCCGACCCGATCGCCGAGCAAAGAGGCGCCTATGGCGCCACGAGCGCCATATCCTCCAAGATCTGATGTTCGGTCGGATCGGTCCTGGTGAGGGTGGACAGCTTCCATGCGAGTCTCATGTATTCGACGGAGGGCATGGCGTCCGGCCGCCGTGGGAAGCGCAGCGAGCATCGCTGGCTGAGGTAAGCGGGGTCGGGGAACATGGGGTAAACAGTCACTAGAACAAGTGGCGGATGGACGCTTGCTTTTTTCGGGCTTTGACTTCCTTTGCCGTTAGCGAGCCGTGGGTTATCCTCGGATCGGAAGAAAAGGTTGTCGTGATTCCCATGACGTCTCGCCCTTTTTTTTGCTTTGCCATCGCGGCGTCCGCTCTCTGTTTACCCACCATCGCATCGGCTGCCGCCATCCTCAACGGCGTCGGCGGTATCGCGGCGCAAGGATATGCTCCAGGGTTAGGAGAGATCATGAGCGCAATCCAGCTTCGCCACGCGAAGCTCTGGTTTGCTGGAAAGGCCAAGAACTGGGCGCTTGCGGCATATGAGCTGGACGAGATCCAAGAGGGTTTCGACGAAGCCGTCCGGTTGCACCCGGAGCACAATGGCAGGCCGATCGCCGAAAGGATCGGTCCCATGACGGCCCAAGCGATGGAACATCTGCGAAAAGCC
>JAQTUK010000100.1:0-4723 GCA_028710285.1 Methylacidiphilaceae bacterium
GAACGGTAAGTCCCATGAAAGCGACGCAAAAACTACACGACCTCGGACAAAGCCTGTGGGTAGACAACATCTCGCGGCAGATGCTCGATGAGGGGCTTCTGGAAAAATATATCCGTGAGTATTCGGTCACCGGATTGACCTCGAACCCGACCATCTTCGACCATGCGATCGCGAAGAGCCACCGATACGACGAGTCAATCGCCGAAGGCGTGTCGCGGGGCATCGAGGGAGAACCCCTTTTTTTCGAGTTGGCGATGGAGGATCTTCGGAGGGCGGCCGAGCTCTTCCGCCCCATCCACGATTCGACGGAGGGGGTCGATGGCTGGGTCTCGCTGGAGGTTTCGCCGCTGCTCGCTTATGATGCGGCTCGCACGCTCGAAGAAGCCAAGCGGATCCATGGGGCGATGGATTGTCCCAACCTGCTGGTCAAAATCCCGGGCACCCAGGAAGGCCTGCCCGCAATCGCCAGTTCGATTGCCGATGGCGTTTCCATAAACGTCACACTCCTTTTTTCGGCTCATCAGTATGCCGCGGCTGCGGATGCCTACATGACCGGCCTCGAGCGCCGGAAAGCGGCGGGACTGCCCTTGGATGCGGTTTCCTCGGTCGCCTCCATATTTATCAGCCGGTGGGACAAGGCGATCATGGGCAAAGTGCCCGTACGCCTCGAGAACAAGCTGGGGATTGCCGTGGCCAAGCAGGCTTACCGAGCCTATCGCGAGATTCTCGTTTCCGATCGTTGGCGCTCGCTCGAGGAGTCGGGAGCCAAGCCGCAGCGGCTTCTCTGGGCCAGCACCGGCACGAAGGATCCGCATGCCTCCGACATCCTCTACATTCGCTCCCTTGCTGCCCCCGAAACCATCAATACGATGCCGGAGGAGACCCTGCGCGCTTTTGCAGACCATGGCGAGATCGGAGAGCTGCTTCCCGCCGACGGAGGCGATGCCACCGCGCAGCTTGCCGAATTCCGCGAGGCGGGAATCGACGCTCACGCGCTGGCGGAGCAACTCCAGCGAGAGGGGGCCGACGCATTCATCTCCTCCTGGAAGGACCTCCTCCGCTCGCTTGCCGAGCGGGGTACGCTCCTGCAGCGCGCCTAAAGGATTACGTTCTGGTCGAGGGGCGAATTCCTCGCCCGATGTACCCTTCCTGGCAGTTTGCGATCCGGGACGCGCAAGAGGCACTCGTCAGAGGTTGCTTTATTCCCCGGCGGGCAGTCCGCTCAAGTCGAGCAGTCCATTGGTCGCCGTGACACGGAGCGTATCGGTGCCTGCGTTAGGGAATTGGTGGATCCGGCCGCCGGCCTGCTGCAGAAGCAGCACGCCAGCCGCGATGTCCCAGAGGTGGATTTCCTGCTCCAAGTAGGCGTCGATCCTGCCGGAGGCTACGTAGGCCAGATCCAGAGCAGCCGAACCCGTCAATCGAATCTTTCGGACGCGGGGGACTAGGTATTGAACGAGGCGCAGCCCCTGTTCGATTCCCGCTCGGCTTCGAGAAAAGCCGACCACGCAGATCGCTTCGGAGAGACGAGCCCGCTTGCTCGCGGTAACTGGGCTCCCGTTGAGCCTGGGAGATCGATCCCTTTCCGCAGTGAAAAGCTCCTGCCGGATCGGATCATAGATCACTCCGGCCAGGGTCTCGCCTTCCAGCCGGACGGCGATCGAGGTGCAAAAATGGGGAATTCCATAGGTGAAGTTCACCGTGCCGTCGAGCGGGTCGACGATCCATTCGACGGCGCCCGTCGGCGACCCGGCCTTCCCCTCCTCTCCCAAGATCCGATGATCGGGGAAGTCGCGGAGGATCGTGCGGCAGATCAACTCCTGGCACTGCCGATCGGTTTGGATCTTGATGTCGTAGTCGCTCTCTTCGGAAATGATGACCGGCTGCCCGAAGCTCCGACGGAGAAGATCTCCGGCAACCAGGGCAGCATCGACCGCTGTCCGAGCACATCGGGCAGAGAGCGCGGAAAGCTCGCGAGCAAGAGGGTTCATCGGTGCTCTAGAGAAAAGCCGGTGAGCGGGAGTTCGACCGGACTCCTTCTGGCTCTCCTCGCTGCGGCTGCTCGGCAGGATAGCGGAGCGAGTAGATTCGGGAAACACCCTGTTCCGGCATCGTCACTCCAAAGACCGTATCGGCTGCCGCCACGGTATGGCGATTGTGGGTGATGATCAAGAACTGTGAAGAGTTCCGGAAATGAAAGATCAGGCTGAGGAAGGAGCGCAGGCTTGCTTCGTCAAGAGGCGCGTCCATGTCGTCCAGAATGCAAAATGGGCTGGGCTTGACTCGGTATAGGGCGAAAAGGAGAGAAAGGGCGGTGAGCGTCCGTTCCCCGCCGGAGAGCAGAGACAAATTCCGCAATCGTTTTCCCGGGGGCTGCGCGGCAATTTCGATTCCCGCCGAGAGAGGGTCCTCGCCTTGAAGGGAGATGGTCGTCTTTCCTCCGCGAAAAAGATGGTGAAAGGAATCTTGGAGATGTTCGCGGATCGAAGCGAACGTCTCGAGAAAGCGGATGCGGGCGTGAGCTTCCATTTGGGCGAGGGCTTCTTTCATCTCCCTCTGCGCATCCAGCAGATCCCGCTTCTGCGTCACCAGCGCTTCCCTCCGCTTCTCCTCGCGGGCGAGGGCTTCTGCGGCTTCCGCGTCCACCGAGCCGAGGGCATCCAGCTGCGCTCGCCAGCGCGCCGCTTCTTCTTCGTCTTCTTCGACGGTGGGGCTTCCTGCCTCTTCCCCAATCTCCATGGTCCGTTCTGTCTCTTCGATATCGATGCCGCACGATGCCTTCGCGGCCTCGACTAGGTGATTCCTTTCCGGGCGCAATGCGGCAAGCTCCACGGCGATCGATGCCAGTCGGCGCTCGCTCTGGGCAAGGCGGTTGCGCTCTTCGCGGACTCGCTCTTCCATTGCCGCTTCTTCCTCCGCCAGCTGGCTGCGCGCTGCGACCGCCTCCTTCCACTGCTTCTCGATCTCCTCCAGGCAGGCTTTCGTGGTAGCCTCTTCGCGCCGGCTCTTCTCGACCTCGTCCCGCAGCGTTCCTGCGTCTTCGAGCGACCTGCGCCGGTTGGCCTCGCATTCGGCTAGCCGCCGTCTGGCCTGATGGCTCTTTTCTTGGAGAGCTTCCGCGCTCATCGACCGTTCTTCGAGTCCTAGCCGCAGGCTCTGCAGTCGTTCCCTGCCGATCACGACGGCCTGGGACAACTCCCCTGCTTCTGCGCAAAGAGCGGAGAGGGACGTCTCCTCTTCCTGTGCATCCTGGGTGAGGGCGAGGAGATCCTGCTGCGTACGGGCCATGGACTCTTCCCACGATTTCTCTGACTTCGTTGCCTCGCCCTCTCCTTGCTCAATCGCGGCCAACTCCGTGTCGAGCCGGACGAGGGATGCGCGCGCTTGCTCCTGGCTTTCCCAACGGCTCTTTTGGGATTCGTGCCTCTTCCACCGCTCGATCTCGAGCAGCCGGCGTTTCTGCTCGAGGGTTTCCCAACGGCTGCGCGCCTCCTCCGCCCTTTGCTGGATCTTCCGGGAGTCCTCGCGGGCGATCGCTTTGCGCTCGCGAGCGGCGGCAAGAGCTCTTTCGATCTCCTCCGGCTCATTTTGACGGCGGAAGATCGCGGCCGTTTCCGGCCGCAAGCTCCCACAGTCGAAAAGTCCGTCCGCGGCCAAGACCACTCCCGAACGGGTGACGATCCGGTTGCCGGCCCCTTCCTGCCAGGCTGCAAGCGCCTCTTCGATCGACTCCGCTACGACCGCTTGCGAAAGCAGCGACTCGAGAAGAGGCAGGACCGGTGGATCCGCTTGCACGAAGGCCAGCGCGGCAGGAGGCTGGTAGGTTGCTTGTCCTTCTCTGGAGGTCGAAGCAAGCGGAGCGAGCACGCAGGAAGATCTTCCGCACGTTTCCCAGAGGCGAACCAGTTGTCCTGCCTCCTCCCGATCCCGGACCAAGAGCGCGGCGGCGCGAGCCCCGAGAAGGGCTGCGATGGCTGCCTCATAGCCGGGCCTCACCCGCATGCGGGCAAGTAGGGCGCCTCGCCGGTCGATGGAGAACCCTCGATGGCGAGCTTCCTGCACAAGGCGGTCCAACTCTCCGGGTGCATCGCTTTCCTCTTGAGTCACCTCTCTCAGCGCCTCCCGTCTCGCGCAGAGTTTCGCCTCCTCGGCGGCCGCCTCGCGAGCGGCTTCCTCGGTTCGAGAGAGCTGGGCTGCCGTCGCCTCGGCGGATTCCCGCCAGAGGAGGAGCTCCGTCTGCACAATTTGTTCCTCGTTCCACACCCGAGCGCTTTCTTGCTCCGACTCCTTGTATTGCCGATGGAGATCGGAGAGGAGATGCACGGTCCGGTCCCGCTCTTCGCGCAGGAGGGAGGAGCGAAGGAGTCGATCGTGCCGGGAGACGCGAAGCGCGAGGAGAGCCTCTTGCCCACCCTGTCGTTCCTCGAGAAGACGCCGACGTCTCTTCTCCCGTTCCGCGATTCGGAGGGCCTTGGCTTTCCGATCGCTCTCCAGCGACGCCATTCGACCCTGGAGCTCCTCTTCCTGCCTCTGGAGTTGCTCGATCTCTCGGCTCAGTCTCTCCTTCCCACCCTCCGCCGCTTCCCACTGTGTTTCCAACTCTTTCAGGGCGGAGCTCGTCCACTCGATCTCCCGCTCGTACTCGGTATGCCGCCGGGCGAGCTCGCCAAGGCGCTCTTCCGCGATACGACTCCGCTGGAGCGCGAGGTCACGCGCACGGGTC
>JAQTUK010000100.1:4733-9288 GCA_028710285.1 Methylacidiphilaceae bacterium
TTGCGTCTCGTGAACGGAGAGCCGCCCGGCACCGTCCTCTCTTTCACGCTGCAAGTGCGCTCTCTCCGCCTCGAATCCATCGCACTGGAGACGCAGTTGCCGAAAACGGCGTGCGTAAAGCCGCTGGTGAACCTCGCGCAGCCGTTCTGTGATCGTCCGATGACGTTGGACTCGTGCCGCCTGCTTTCGCAGGGTGCCAAGCTGCCGCTCCAGCTCCCGCAGAATGTCGTCGAGCCGGGCCAAGTTGTCCTGGGCGGCCTCGAGCCGGCGGCCGACTTCCCTTCGGTCTGCCTGAAATTTCGCGATCCCGGCAGCTTCCTCGAAAAGTTCTCGCCGATCCTCGGGATGTGCGGAGAGGACCTGATCGATCCGGCCCTGCTCGAAGAAGGAATAGGCCGAGCAGGCTCCCCCCGTGTTGCGGAAGAGGTCGTGCAGGTCCCGAAGCCGGGCGGGAGTCCCGTTGATCTCATATTCGCTCTTCCCGTCTCGGTAGAGCCTGCGAGTCACGGTCAATTCGCTCGACGGAAGAGAGAGCAGCCGGTCGCAATCGGCGAAGAGGAGGGAGACCTCGGCTAGCCCGAGAGGTGCATGGGCCTCGCTCCCGCCAAAGAGGACGTCTTGCATCTGGACGGCGCGCAAGACGCGGGGCGACTGCTCCCCCAGCGCCCAGCGAATGGCGTCGAGAAGATTGCTCTTCCCGGACCCATTGGGTCCTACGATCGCGGTGACCCCTCGGGAAAGCGAAAGCTCGGCCTTTTCGGCGAACGACTTGAAGCCTACGAGGCGCAGGGCCTTCAAGTACATGACACCCTTATTCTTTCGAAAAACAGCCAGCCCCGCAAGTCCTGGGCGAAAGCCTACCCGGCGCGTCCGTGCGCCGAGAAGGCGACACGCGATCCTTTTTCTATGGGCAAGCGATGCCCAGCAGACGGTAGGCGGTTCTCTGGAGTGGGGCAGAACGAAAGTCGCTGTTCGCGATCATGGCCTGAAGGGCACCGCGCCCTTCGGAGCGTAGCTCATGCTGTGCCCAGAGGAGAGCTGCACAGAGCGCTTCTTCCTTGGATAGACCGATCTTGGGAAGCTCGGCGTACGGAGTGGAGAAGGAGAAGTAGTGGAGGAAGCGGAACTCGTTGCCCGTGGCGACGAAGAGCAGGTTGCCTCGCCGCTCGTTCCCTCGCTCGATCACGTAAAAGAAGGCGCGCTTTTCGCAAACCGATGGCCCTACTAGGTCGTGGGTGCAGTCGAATGCCAGGTAACTCCTGATGTAAAGCTGATTGCCCTGCGGCAAAGTATCGAGGAAACGAGCGAGCCGTTCCGTCAAAAAAGGGGTCATGGCCGCTCGTCGGCCCTCTACGGAAGTCGGATTTGCCAGAACGAGGCAACCGAAGGAGACGAAGATCGACGCCAGAGAACACAGATCGCGAAGCCGCTGCGGAAAAGGCTTTGGTCCGGGACGGGCCGGGAAGGCAAGATCGCTTGGGAAAGACGTCGATGTTTTCATGGGGTCAAGGGCGATCCTGGTTTAGCCGGACTCTCGGCGGGCTTGGCGAGGCGGTAGTCGACGAGATGGATCTGCTGGCGTTCATGGCGGGAAGCAAAAGGAATCCGTACCCGGTAATGGAAGGTGACCCTCTTTGGTGCGTAGCCGAGCGGGATGCGCTCGGCGGCGTAGGAGAAATCGAGGTGCTCGAAGCGGACGAGAAACCAGGCGACGTTGACCGGCTCCGCCAGAAAAGCGTGTGTTTCCAGGATCGAGTAGTCTCGAGCGCTGACGTGCATTTGCCCATGAACGTGGTTGAGCAGCTTTTCGAGAGGAGTCCGGTAGGGCTCGTTCGGCTTTCCGGAGAAGGCGAGGTGATAAGCCGGCTCTCCGCGCCAATCCCCTTGACCGAGGAGAACCACGTGGAACCGGGGAACGGCCTTCCGAAAGGAATAGACCGTCTCGATGCCTCGTCTTGCCTGTTTGACCTCCGCCTCGGCGGCCGCCCGCCTGGCTCTCTCGTCACCGGGCGTATCCGTGAGGATCAAGGCATGGCTGTTCGGGCGGATTTGGACCACGACGTGGGAATGACTCCGGGGCAAGTTGTCCTTCCCCAGCGTCTCGAGGTCGATCTCTTCGAGGAACTGATAGGCATTCAGCTCACGCGCCAGAGCTTCCTGCTTGTCGACCATCCGGTTGAGAATCGAAGAGAGGGATGGAACCTGGGCGGGGGGCGAGGAGAGCTCCGCAAGCAGGCTCGTGCGTATGGCCAGCCACCCAAGCAGCACTCCTGCGCAACCCGCAAACGGCTTCAGAAAGGGAAGCCGCATAGGCCCTCCTATATGGCGAGTTGGACTGGCTCGATCTCGAGCGCTCTTCCAGATGTGTCGTCCAGGGTGAGCAAGACGCCGTCTGCCTGAAGGCCCTTGGTCGCCAAACCAAACCGCTGGGGAAGGAGGGTCACATACCGCTGGACGACCGACGCCACGTCGCGGCCGATGACCGAATCGTGCGCTCCGCAGAACCCGGCATCGGTCAGGTAGGCCGTGCCCCCCGGCAGAATCCTTCCGTCGGCCGTCTGCACATGGGTGTGGGTACCCACCACCGCGGAAACCTCTCCGTCAAGATAGCGCCCAAAGGCGATCTTTTCCGAAGTGGCTTCCGAATGGAAATCCACGAGAATGCAAGGCGTCTCCCGCCGAATGGCTTCCAAAACGGGTCGAACGGTCAGAAATGGATTGTCCGTTTGGGGCGTCATGAATGTACGCCCCAGGGCGCAAAGCACGCCTAGCTTCTTTCCATTCCCTTGGACGACGATCGATCCGCTCCCCGGCGTGTTCGGCGGATAGTTGAGCGGACGGAGAAGGCGAGGCTCGTCGGCGAGAAAGGGAACGATTTCTCGCTGATCCCAGGCATGGTCGCCAAGCGTGATAACGTCGGCGCCATACCGGAGCAACTCGTAGGTGATCTTCGGCGTAATCCCATTGCCGCCGGCCGCGTTCTCTCCGTTGACGACAACGAAGTCGACCGCTGTCTTCTGACGCAACCGGACGATCGCGATACGTAGCGTCTCTCGTCCGGCTTCTCCGACGACATCGCCTAGAAAAAGTACCTTCACCGAGCCAGCGTCGTTTCTCGCTGACCCCATCTACCGGAGATGAACGAGAAGAGCGACTTTCCCCTCAGGACGCGAGAGCCGGCTAGCGCCGGTCCCGCTTACGGAAACCTCCCGACCCCGAGCCCGGACCGGACGGAGTGAATCTTTCCTCCTTCGGCTTGGCCTCGTTCACGACGAGACTTCTTCCTTCTACCTTCGTGCCATGCAGCTTGTCGATCGCCTCTTTGGATTCCTCCGGGTTCTCCATCGTGACGAAGGCAAAGCCACGCGATTGGCCCGTCATTCGGTCGATAATGAGGTTGACCTCGGTGACCTTCCCATACTGGCTAAAGAGCGCGCGAACGTCTTCCTCTCGGTGAGAGAAAGGGAGGTTCCCAACATACAGTCTTCTATTCATGCAATCTTTCCTCTATACAAACACATCTGATCTGCCGGGTCTCCCCGAACGCAGCGGCCACTGGAAAGAGCACGTTCAACCCTTGCTGTCCGGCCCTCTCTCGCAGAACCTGCGTCACGATCCCACATCGGAGGAAAGAGTCAAGCGGAAAGCGGGCAACCAGGAACAACCCGTCCCACGCTGGGCAGAGCCGAGGGCCGGCGAGCGGAAGCGGTCAGAGTTCGTCGTATAGACGCCCCGGATTGAGGATGCCTTTCGGATCGAAGGCGGCTTTGAGCCTTTTCTGAAGAGCAAAGAGCCCCGGAGCGAGAGGTTGCAGGCGGCACCGGCCCGAGTCGAAGAGAGCGGCATGGCCTCCCATGGATCGAGCCCACTCCCAGACGGCAGCAGGCTCGGCCGACCCTTTCCACCAGCGTTGCGCTCCGCCCCAATCGATCAAGAGCGCGCCTACGCCGGGCGCGAGCGGCAGAGTCGCAGGTGGGACCGAAAGCCGCCAGAGCGGACCGGGAAGGGAGAAAAAAGGATGAGAGCGCTCGCGGAGCAACCGCCAAAAGGCATCCGGGTCCGCCAAACGGTCTCCCCCGATTCGGTTCGCCGCAGCCCGCACCCCGGCTTCCGTTCCACTCAAGCGAAGGAAGAGCCGCTCTCCGTCGTGACACGCTGCGCTCAAGGGGAATGGCTGGAGGGCGAGTTCGCTCAGCACGCGGACGGCGCTTTTCTGTCCTTCCTCCCACGCCAGGGTTTCCGAGGCGAATGGTCTCGGGCTCACCTTGAGGCTGATCTCGAGCAAGGCGCCAAGCGTGCCTTGCGCCCCGGTAACCAAGCGCGCAACGTCGAATCCGGCCACGTTCTTGATGACCTCCCCGCCAAAGCGAAGAACCTGGCCGCTCCCGTCGAGGAGGCGCACCCCGAGGACGGCGTCCCGAGCCGCCCCGAAGAAAGGGCGAGCCGGTCCCGAAAGTCCGCAGGCAATCGTCCCGCCGAGCGTCGCGGAGGAACCGAAGGACGGCGGCTCGAAGGGGAGCCACTGTCCCTGTGCGGCCAGAAGATGATGAATCTC
>JAQTUK010000101.1 GCA_028710285.1 Methylacidiphilaceae bacterium
CGCTGAACCATGCCCTGCTCACCGTGGAAAGCATCCGAGCCGCTGGCCTGACTCCGCTGGGGATCCTCCTCAACGGCTTTTCCGAGCCCTCGGAAAAGACGCGCGCGGAAACGGCCGCCTGGCTGAGCCTCCATGCGGAGGTTCCTGTCGCGAGCTTTCGAGAGGAGCGCGAGCTGGGGGAGTGCCCGCCATCCTGGCTCTTGCCGGGATCCCGCAGCGGCGAGGATTAGCCGGCATTTCCCGCAGGGGACGCGGCGGGCGAAACCCTGTTTTCCGGGAGTCTCTTTTCCGCCGCGTTGGAGCGTCGGGGAGGAGAACCAGGCTGGGGAAGATCGAGGGGCCGGGCGACGAGAATCCCTGCTGCCTTGGGATGGGCCATGAGATAGTCGCTGAGCCGGGGGCCGATCACGACCCGGCGCTCTGCCTGGATCGAGGTGGCATGGAGGAAATGGAGCATGCCGCCGGAGTCTCGGTAGGCCAAGCCGACGTGCGAAGTGAAGGTGCCCGGCCAGGTGCTGGCAATGCAGATGACGTCCCCATTTTGCAGGCGAGGCTCGATCGAAGCCACGCGCCCCTTCGGGATGTAGTAGACGGGTTGCGCCGAGATCTTCTTCTCCAAAGCTTGAAAGCGGGGAATGAGATCGGGGTTGTGGCGCAGGTAGCGGAACTCCTGCCAGTGCTCGCCCATGTAGTGGAGGGAATGGCCGCTCATCGGGACCCCGCCGAGCCGCCGGGTCAGATCGATGACCAAGCCGCGACGGGCGTTGTCGCGAATCCAATCCTCCAGATGGTGGAGGCGCGAGAAGTAGGTTCCGTCGCACTGGCCTCCCCGGTAGCGATCGATTTCGATCATGTGGAGAAGGTCATCCGGGCCGTACTCGCCCGCTTTTTCCCGCAACATGCGGGCAAACCCGAGGGAAATCTCAAAAAAGGTCCAGCAATCCATCTCGTCCAGGTCGACGGAGGGCGCTTCGACGTGATCGTCGATCTCCAATGTCCAATTCTTGTAAGGGGTTCCGACCAGCGCTAGGCCGACTCGAGCCGTGCGCTCCCCGATGGGCATTGCCCGCCAGCCTTCCCGTTCCGCCTCGGCGACCAGCCGCGCGAAAACCGGTCGCCCTCGAAAGACGACGGAACTCGGGAGGGTCTTCCCCGCGGCACCGGAGCGCGACTCTCCCCTTGCGAGGTCGAAAAAGGCTGGGAGAGCCACCGAGAGCAGAAGCACGAGAATCGCGATGGGTCGTCTCGCCATGCGAGGCGAGAGTACGTGATCGCTCGGAGGAACAAAAGAGCTTTGCACGAAGCCGGAGCGCCGAATTTAGGCGCGGATCGCGGGATCCTCCTTGGCGACTTGGCTTGCCGACGCTTCCGAAGGGGCCTTCCCATAGCCGAAGAGCCCCTTTTCGCGAATCAGCTGGGCTGCCCGGACCGGAACATAGCTCTCCCAAGCGGGATCACCCGACCGGATGAGAGCGCCGACCTGCCGCGGCGAGAAGCTCGCGTCGGGTGGATTGCGGGGGGAGAGGGCTTCGATGCGGCCCGTTTCCTGCAAGTAGCCGTAGAGATGCCCGAGAGGCCCTTCCAGGGCCAGCTGCTCCACCGTGCGGAGCTCTCCATCCGATCGCTTTCGGGTCGGATAGACGTAGAGCTTCACGTTCTTCTTAAAGAGACGGCCCATCGCTTCGAGGATGCCGCCTTCGACATACGAGTAGTAGCGTTCGCTGAAGAGCTGTTCCAAAAGAGGAATCCCGAGCACGACGCCGACCAGCCCTTCTGCATAGCGGGCCAGGTACGCGCTGATTTCGTAGAATTCGGCGTAGTTGGAAATCAGGACATGGTGGCCGATCGCGCAGAGGAGGTCGACCCGCTGGAGAAAGTCGCAGGAGTCGACTTTGCCATCGGGCAAGAGAAGGTTCTTGGTGGTGATCTCCAGCAGCTCGATCTTGGCGAAGCGCTCGATTGCCGGGTCTTGAAGAAATTTCTCCCGGGCAAGCTGGAGCATATCCATGTGCATCCGGGTGACCGGAGCGAACTCGCCCCGCTCGATCAGGACCGATTTCCGGTGGAGGAGATCGCCCGGCTGGCGCGGCTGTCCGGTCGGATCGAAGAGAATGACCCGCGCCAAGCCGAGGACGATCAGATGGAGGTTCAAGAGGCGATTGTCGCAGCTCTCAAATGCGGGACCTCGTGCGCGAACCAGGTCAATTTCCAGCCGCTCAGAATCGAGATTATCCAACAAGGATTCGAGAAGACGGTAGGGGTCTGACCATAAGTAGCAAATACTATAAAGCAAGTTTATGCCGACAATTCCTAGCACCTCCTGCTGCCGAACTCGCTCTCGATCCCGGAGCCGAATGTGAAGAATCATCTCGCTGGGCTTGGCCAAGGGCTCGTGCTGAAAGCGCACGCCCAGCCAACCGTGGCATTCGTTCCGCCGTTGAAACCCTCGGATGGCAACGGTGTCCGCAAAGACGAAGAAGCGGGTCTCTTGCGCCCGCTTTTGACTCAATCGTTCCAGGAGAAGATCGTATTCATGGTCGAGCATCGCCGCGAGCCGTTCGCGGGAGACGTAGCGTTCCGCCGGGCCGTAGATGGCGTCGCTAAATGTCATGTCATAGGCGGACATCGACTTCGCCACGGTCCCGGCGGCGCCGCCCACCGTGAAGAACCAGCGAGCCACCTCTTGCCCGCCGCCGATTTCCGCAATCGTCCCATAGATCTTTTGATCTAGATTGATCTCAAGCGCCTTCTCATGAGAAGTTAGAATCCGGCTGGGCATGACGGCCAGTAAACCAACGTTCGTGTCAATCCTCAACCCTTTCTTGCGAAGTCGAGAGATCTCAGGGTAGGGTCCTCCTGCAGTGGAAGAGCAGCAGAGAAAGCGGGAGAGGAAGGAGTCATGACGTATCTAGAGGGTTCGGGCAAGGAGTTCGCGGGCCCTCCTCTTTTGCTCGAGCAACTCGACGCCGACCCGCTGCGGCAATTTCTTGCCTGGTACCAGGAGGCGCAACGCGTAGAGACGGGCGATCCGACGGCGGTCGCTCTGGCGACCTCTTCCCGGGAAGGGAGGGTGCGGAGTCGCATGGTCCTGCTCAAGGCGATCGACGAGAGGGGTTTTCTTTTTTTTACCAATTACGGCAGCCGCAAGGGGAGGGACCTCGCGGACAATCCCCAGGGAGCCTTCTCCTGCTTTTGGCCAGCGTCGATGCGGCAGGTCTGCGTGCGGGGCGCGGTGGAAAAGACGGCGGTCGAAGAGTCCGCCGCCTACTTCGAGAGTCGACCCGTTTTGAGCCGTCTGTCCGCCTGGGCTTCTCCACAGAGCGAACCGATTCCGCCCGAGCGCTCCTTCCTGGAAGATCGCCTTCAGCAGGTGCAGGAGCGCTTTTCCTCCGGTCATGTTCCTCTGCCCCCGCACTGGGGCGGGTATCGGCTGATCCCGGACGAAGTCGAGTTCTGGCAGGGGCGGAGCAATCGACTCCATGACCGCTTCCACTATGTGCGCGTACCGGGAGGAGGGTGGAAGGTGGAGCGGCTTGCTCCGTAAGTGCGAAGAGGCAAGGAACGCCAAATCGGAGGAAAGGGCGCCACCGCACCGCTTTAGGATTGACAAAGACCCTCAGGAACCGATCACTCAGTGAGTTACGATGAAGACATCCCTCTGCGACTGGATTGGTTCTCGATCATCCTTTTCTTCCTTGGAAGCGCTCCGTGGCAGCGCCACCCGGAGAAACCGCTGGGTTGCGATCTTGGGCGGGGCGCTCTCGCTTGCGCCGTTAGCCGCCTTCTCCCAGGATGCGAAACAGGGTGAGCAGCTCTACACGATGAACTGCGCCGCCTGCCATCAACCAACGGGCACCGGGATCCCGGCCGTCTATCCGCCCTTGGCCGGCTCGCCCATAACGACGGGAGGCTCCAAGCGGGCGGTGGCGATCGTCCTCAATGGCTTGCAGGGTCCGATCACCGTCAACGGGATGCAGTACAACGGCCCGATGCAGCCTTGGAAGGCCATCCTTTCCGACGACAAGATCGCCGCGATCCTGACCTATGTGCGGCAGGCATGGGGCAACAAGGGGACTCCGGTCACCACCGAGCAGGTGAAGGCCGCTCGGGCCGAGTATGCCCAGAGGACTTCGCCCTTGTCCGAAGCCGACCTGACGGCGATCGCCGACGAAGATATCAAGCCGTAGTGGGCAGGTTCGCGTCGCCCCGGCCGACCCCCCCTCACAGCGCGATCGCTCGGGCAAGATTCGGCTTATCGCCGGAACAGCCAGAGAATCGCGCTGAGGAGGAGGCTTCCGAGCAGGCAGGTGGTGATCGGAAAGAAGAAGCGCACATTGCCTTTTTCGAGCCGAATGTCCCCCGGGAGCCTCCCAATCCACTTGGTTCCGATCCCGAGGGTGAGCAGAAGGCCGATGCCCGCAATGAGCAGGCCCGCGATCAAGAGAAGCCGACCGATCTGCGGCATAGGGAGGCTCTCCTAAACGGCGGCGCGAAGAAGCTCCCTGGCATGGGCAAGAGCCGCGGGAATGCTTTCTGGCCGAGCGCTTCCGCCTTGCGCAAGTTCTGGGCGGCCGCCCCCTTTGCCCCCGATAGGCGAGAGGATGTCCTGAAGTAGCCGGGCAGCGTTTGCCCGGGAGTGGTAGGCCCGGGAAATGCCGACCAGGATCGTCGCCCGCTGTTGATCGCGGGAGGCGAGTACGGCGACCCCTTCCCACTGTCCCTGGATTGCCTGCCAGAGAAGGGGAAGGTAACCCGCGGGAGCCGATCCACAATCCAGGACAATCGCCGGGAGAGTGGCGCCGCGCTCCGCGGCACTCGTGGCGGATTCCGCCTCTTTGCGGGCGCGCGCCCGCAAGGCGTCTTCCGCTTTCTTCGCCGCCTGCTTCTCTGCTTCGCGAATCCTCGCTTCGAGCGACTGGAGGGTCTCGCGTCGTTCCGCCAGCCGCTCGGTCGCAGCGGCGGGGGTGAGTTCCGGGGAGAAGGGGGCGAGCGGCGGAATTGCGGCCTCTTTCCGATGCAAGCTTTCCCACGCTTTCTCTTGAGCGGCTGCCTGTTCGCGAAGGAAGTCGCGGAGGGCTGTTCCTCCCGCGGCCTCGATCCGACGGATGCCGGCCGCCACCCCGGTTTCGGAGAGAATCTTCCAGAATCCGATCTCGCCCGTGTGGCGGATGTGGGTTCCGCCGCAGAGTTCCCGGGACGAGTCTCCGATCGAGACAACTCGGACATGCTCCCCGTATTTTTCCCCGAAGAACTGGAGGATGCGCGGATCGTTCCTCACCTCCGCGTAGCGGCGTTCTTCCCAGCTCACCGGCTCATCCTCGGCGATGCGCTCCTGCACCAGTTGTTCCACGCGGGCGATCTCTGCCGGAGAGAGCGGGCCCGTATGGGCAAAGTCGAAGCGGAGCCGATCGGGACCGACGTAGCTGCCCCGTTGGACGGTCTGGGGACCGAGCACCTCGCGAAGGGCCCAGTGGAGAAGATGGGTCGCCGTGTGGTGAATGGCGATCCTCTTCCGGCGCTCCCGGTCGACGCGCAGGATGACCCGGCTGCCGGGGGCCAGGCGATCGATCTCCCCCAACCGATGCAGGTGGGCTCCGCTGGCCGAACGGGTGGTTTCGAGCACCGGCAGGCGGCGGCCCTCATGCTCGACGGTGCCGGAGTCGCCGATTTGGCCTCCCATCTCGGCATAAAACGGGGTGCGGTCGAAGACCGCGCGGTTTCCGGCCAGGAGAAGAACGACCTCGCCCTCGGCTTCCAATTCTTCGTAGCCGACGAAATCGCTTTGCGCCGCCACGCTCAAGAGGTCGTCTTCGCGGGCCGCCGCAGAACGGCTGCGCTGCTTTTCCATGCTTTCCTCGAAGCCTCGCGTGTCGATTCGAAGCCCCTGCTCGCGCGCCATGAGCTCGGTAAGATCGAGCGGAAAGCCGTAGGTGTCGTAGAGCAGGAAGGCTTCCTCGCCGGAGATCTCCCGGCTCTCCCGCTTGGCGGCGTCTTGGGCCAGGTTTTCGAAGAGGGAGAGCCCCCGCTCCAAGGTGCGGGCAAAGAGAGTCTCCTCCATGGCGAGAACGGTGGCGATTTGGGACTTTTGCTCGGCCAACTCGGGGAACGCTTCCCCCATCGTGGAGATCAAGGGGGGAAGAAGTTCCGGAAGGAAGGGGGCGCGAAGCCCTAAGGCGCGGCCGAAACGGCTCGCCCTCCGGAGGATCCGGCGTAAGACATAGCCGCGTCCGATATTGCTGGGAAGGACGCCGTCGGCGATCGCAAAGGCCAAAGCCCGAAAATGGTCGGCAACGACCCGGAAAGCGACGTCGCTCTGCTTTCCCCGTCCGCCGGGCTCAGGAAGCGTTCCTTCGTACGAGAGGGCGGAGAGCTTTTCCAGAACCCGAAGGAGCGGTTGGAAAAGATCGGTCTCGTAGTTGGAGATCTTTTGGGAAAAGTCGCGAAAGCCGCGCGTGCCTTGAAGGATGGAAGCGATTCGCTCCAGCCCCATTCCCGTGTCCACATGGCGGGCCGGCAGCAGGGAGAGAGAGCCGTCGCCACGAGCATCGTACTGGATGAAGACGAGGTTCCAGACTTCCAGGCAGCGCGGATCGTTTTGATTGAGAAGCCGCCCGCGGGTTTGGCCTCCGGGGGTGAGATCGACGTGAACCTCGGAGCAGGGGCCGCAGGGACCGGTCTCCCCCATCATCCAAAAATTGTCCCGCTTCCCGAACTTGGCGACGTGGACTTCCGGATCGCACCCGGCTCCGGCAAAAAGAGCGGACCAGGCTTCGCAAGATTCGGCATCGAATTCGCCCGGCTCGCCGCGGGCGGGTTCATAGACGGTCGCGTAGAGACGGGCCGGAGGAAAGCCCCACCAGTCCGTAAGCAGCTCCCAGGCCCACGCGATGGCCTCCTTCTTGAAATAGTCTCCGAAGGACCAGTTGCCCAACATCTCAAAAAAGGTGTGGTGGTAGGTGTCGAAGCCCACTTCTTCCAGGTCGTTGTGTTTTCCTCCCGCACGGATGCACTTTTGCGTATCCGCGGCGCGAGGCGGGGAGTAGGGGCAGAGGCGCTGGCCGAGGAAGATCGGCACGAACTGGTTCATCCCTGCATTGGTGAAGAGCAGGTTTGGCGAATCGGGCAGAAGGAGCGCCGAAGGGACAATCGTATGGCGCCGTTCCCGAAAGAAGCGGAGAAAGCTCTCGCGAATTTCCGACGAGGTCACGGCATCTTTATCTCCCCGCGACCGCGGCTTCCACCTGCGACATCATCTCGGGGGTCATCTCGAAGTTGGCGAAGACGTGCTGGACATCGTCATGCTCTTCCAGAGCGTCGAGCAGCCGGAGGAGGGCTCGGGCGCTCTCTTCCTCCTTGAGCGAGACGACATTCTGGGGGACATAGGCGAGCGCCGCCGACTCGACAGGAATGGCAGCCGCCTCCAAGCTCTTGACGATCCCTTCCAACCGATCGGGCGCAGAGAGGATCTCGATCGACCCCTCCGAGGGCTGAACGTCGTCGGCCAATGCCTCCAGGGCCACCTCGAAGACGCGATCGAATGAGGCCTTGCCGGCGTCGACCCGGATGATCCCCTTGCGATGGAAAAGCCAGGAGACGCTGCCGGCCCCGGCCAAGTGTCCTCCGTGGCGGGCGAAAAGGCTGCGGACCTCGGCTGCCGTCCGGTTGCGGTTGTCGGTCGCCGCCTCGACTAGGACCGCGACGCCGCCGGGAGCATATCCCTCGTAGAGAATTTCCTCGTAGGCCTCCCCGGCGACTTCGCCCGTTCCGCGCTGAATCGCCCGCGAGATGCTTTCCGAGGAGACCCCCTCCGCCTTGGCGGTTTCGACCGCGCGCCGCAAGCGCGGGTTGAATGCGGGATCCCCGCCGCCGAGCTTGGCTGCCAGAGCAATTTCTCGCACCAGCTTGCTGAAGAGCTTTCCCTTCCGCGCGTCGGTCACCCCTTTCTGGTGCCGCACCTTTGCCCAGTGGCTGTGTCCCGCCATCTTTTCTCCCTTTCCGTTACAATTGGAGGCGGAGCAGCGGGAAAGTCAAACCTTTGCAAGCCCGCGGCAGAGCCGTTTTCCTCCCGCGCGGGAGGACCAGGACCTTCATCCGGGGTTGGCGAAGAGCTTCTGCTGCCAGCGGCACCAGCGCCCTTCGGCGAGCAGACGCTCCGGCGCGCCTTGCGGATCTAGGGCCAGCTCCAAGAGGATGGGCTTGGGAGCGAGCAGTCCGGCTTCGATGCCCAAGCGGGCGGAGAGCCGGCTGCGCGTCGCGTTGAGTTCCTCCAGGCGCCGAGTCGCTTCGGAACTGAGCTTGATCCTGGGCTTGGCGGGGGGAAGGAGATCGGCGGGCGATCCCTTTGGGCGGGCGAGAGCGGCCGCAAGCCGGGCTCGCTCTGGTTCTCCCAGGTGGCGAGGGAACCATTTTGTTGGGATGTTCTCCTTGTGGGTAGCCGCCCAAGCCGCCATGCGCAGCAGCAACTCCGGGGGAACCAGGCGGAAGGGGGCGAGGTCGCGCCGAGAGGCCTCCTCTTCCCTCCATTCCCAAAGCGCGAGAAGGAACGGGAGCGCCTTGGGCGGGAGCTCACGCCAACCGCGAATCCGCCACGCCCCCTCCTTTTCGGTCGCAGGCTCCGCCGTCTTGCGCAGGAGCCGCGCACAGCTCTCCTGGTGCCAGCCCAGGCGGCCCAGCCGGTCCAGCTCATCGGTCAGCCGCTCTTGGAGCGATTCCAGATAGCGGACGTCCTGGGCTGCGTAGTCGAGCATCGCCGGGGAGAGCGGACGCCGCGCCCAATCGGCCTTCTGGCTCTCTTTGGCCAGAACGACTCCGAAAAACCGCTCGACCAGCGCCGCGTAGCCGACGGCGGGAAAGCCGCAAAGCTGGGCGGCGATCATCGTGTCGAAGATGGCGGGAGGTTCGAGCGCTCCCGCCCCCCGCAAGAGCCTCCGATCGAAGTCCATTCCATGGAGGATCCAGGAGGATCGAGCCAAGCGTTCCCAAAGGGGGGATAGGTCTACCGCGAGGCTGTCGATGACGACGGC
>JAQTUK010000102.1 GCA_028710285.1 Methylacidiphilaceae bacterium
AGCCGCCGCGCAGGACGGATGGATCCGCTCCAAGGCAGTCGAGTGGCTTTCAGAGGAGCTCCGATTGCTCGCCTTTTCCTCTCTGCGCCGACAGGCCCAGCTTTTGGTAAGCCCTCCGGGTCGCCACGCGACCTTGCGGGGTGCGCTGCAGAAAACCTTCCAGAATCAAATAAGGCTCGTGGACCTCCTCGATCGTCCCCGCATCCTCTCCGACGGCGACGGCCAGGGTGCCCAAGCCGACGGGTCCTCCCTCGAACTTGTAGACGATGGTTTCCAACAGCTTCTTGTCCATCTCGTCCAGGCCGTCCGCGTCGATGTCGAGCATCTCCAGCGCATGGTGCACCACGGCCTCCGAGATCTCCTCGCCGTCCGCGCGAACGGCGGCATAGTCGCGAACCCAGCGAATCAAGTTGTTGGCCAGCCTGGGAGTGCCTCGAGAACGCCGGGCGATTTCCCAGGCACCCGACTCCGCCGTTTCCACCCCCAAGATCCTCGCGGAGCGCCGGACGACCCGAACGAGATCCTCGGCTCCGTAATACTCGACCCGATTGACGAGTCCGAAGCGGCCACGCAGGGGGGCCGTCAACATCCCCGCCCGGGTCGTCGCCCCGAAGAGGCTGAAATGGGGGAGGTTCAGGCAGACGCTCCGCGCGGCAGGGCCCTGGTCGATCACGATGTCGATCCGGAAATCTTCCATCGCCGGGTAGAGATACTCCTCGACCGCCCGGCTCAGGCGATGGATCTCGTCCACAAAGAGGACATCCCCCGGCTCGAGGCCGCTCAACAGGCCGGCGAGATCCGCGGCCCTCTCCAGCGCCGGGCCCGAGGTCAGCCGGAGATTGGCCCCCATCTCCTTGGCCAAGATATGGGCCAGCGTCGTCTTTCCCAGTCCCGGAGGACCGCTGAAGAGGAGGTGAGGCAGGGGCTCCCGCCTCCCCCGCGCGGCTTCCACCAGGACCGCCAGCCGTTCCTTGATGCGCGGTTGCCCGACGAAAGCGTCGAGCGTCGAAGGGCGCAGGACCTCCTCCAGCCGCTCGTCCCGCTGTCCGCGAAGCTCCGCCTCTGGCCTCTCTTTCACCGGCCCGCCTTCCCTCCCGAACCCCGCAGCGCCTCTCGAATGAGCTCCTCCAGGGCCGCGGACGGCGCCCGCTCCCGTGCCTGACGAACCGCCTTTTCCGCCTCGGCCTCCCGGTAGCCCAGGGCGAGCAGGGCCAGTCGGGCGTCTTTCCCGATCGCATCGTCGGCCAACGGCTGCCGGACGGTGCCAAGCTCGGCATCGACCTCCGGGAAACGGTCGCGAAGCTCCACGATGAGCCTCTCCGCCGTCTTCTTCCCCACGCCCTTGATGCGCGAAAGCCACGCCTGGTCTCCCCGCGCGACCGCGCCCCGCAACTCTTCCGGAGCAGCTGCGCCGAGAACCGAAAGCGCCGTTCTCGGCCCGATGCCGGGAACGTGATCGACGAGCAGGCTGAAAAGCGCTCGCTCCTCTTCCCCGGCGAATCCGTAGAGCTCGATCCCCTTTTCCTGGACCTGGATGCGGGTGAAAAGCTGGACCTCAGCGGGAGGGGGGGGAAGCTTTTGATAGGAACTCAAAGAGACGAAGAGCTCGAAGCCCAGCCCCTGCACCTCGAGGCAGACCTTGGCAGGAGAAGAGCGGACGAGTCGACCACGCAAGTATCCGATCACAGAGATCTCCGCGAGACGAGGGAACGTCTCCGCGCGGCGGCATGCGCCAGGGCCACGGCCACCGCGTCGGCGGCATCCGACGGAAGGTTCTCCCGCAGGCCGAGGAGGCTGCGGACCATGAAAGCCACTTGGGCCTTTCGGCTTCCTCCATAGCCCGTCGCGGCCGTCTTTGCCCGACGCGGAGGATATTCGAAGACCGGCACGCCGGCATGCCCCGCGGCCAGGAGGGCGACCCCCCGGGCGGCTCCCAACTGGATCGCGGTCCGATGATTCTGCACGTAGATGACCGTCTCGATCGCCATCTCCTCCGCCTTCTGATCCGCGAGAACCTGGCGGATCACCCTATGGATCTCCTGAAGGCAGTCGAGCTCCGTCTTCTTGGGACCGATCGTGATGACCCCGGAATCGAGAAGCCGCTCCCTTCCGGGAAGCAGCTCGAGAACGCCGTAGCCCGTTCGTCGCAGGGAAGGATCGATTCCCATGATGCGCACGTGACCCCCGTATTGAAAGGCACTCTCCCCGAAGGGTCAAGGAATCCTTCGGAAGGCTCTCCCGTCCTATCCGACTCCCCCTTGGACGCCGTGCTCGGCGGCGAATTGCCGCTGGGTCCGAACCAGGAGGGGAAGGGATAGGAGCTGAAATCCGCAAGAAAAGAGGACCAGCAGGACCGGCGAACGGTCGTAGAGGAGTCCCATCAGGGCGCTCCCGCCGAACCAGGCAAAGCCGTAGGCCATGTTGAAAACCCCGTACCCCGTCCCCTGGCGTCCCTCCGGCACCAGCTCCGCCACCGCGGCCCGAATGACCGACTCCTGCACTCCCATCCCGATTCCCCAGAAGAGCACTCCCGCCAAAACGGATCCCAACCCATGCCCCAGGAAGAGCAACGGAGCCGCCAGGCCCCCCAAGGCCACCAGGCCACGCAAGGAGGCAAACCCTTTGTGATCGAAGAGGCGGCCGGCCCAAAAGGCGGCCCCGGCATCGATTCCCATCGCAAGGGCATAGAGCAGGGGCACTCCTTGCGGAGCGACCACTCCGGTCTTCGCCGCATGAAAGGCGACCAGGGCGAAGTCGGCGTAGCCCGCCGCGACGCAGCCGACCGCCGCCAGATAGCTCCAGAAAGCGGGAGGTAAGCGCCGCGCGCCGTTTTCCGCCCCTTCCTGCGCTCCGCCGGGACTCCCTCCGGAGTTTTGCCACCTGCCGTAGGAGGACCGGGCCAACCCGAGAGCCGCAAAGGAGAAGAGAGCAGGCAGGGCAAGCAAAAGGAAGCTCGTCCTGTACCCTCCCTGACAGGCCAGGACCAGGGCGACCGTCAAGGGACCCAGGACCGCGCCGATCTGGTCCATCGCCTCGTGGATGCCGAAGGCGCGCCCCCGCCCGAAATCCTTCGTCGCCGCCGCGAGCAGAACGTCCCGCGCCGGCGTTCGAATCGCCTTCCCCAGCCGCTCGGCGACCACCAGCGCCGCCGCCGCGGGCCATCCGGAAGCAAGCCCCAAGAGCGGCACGGCCAAGAGGTTCACGCCATACCCCGAAAAGGTGAGCCGCCAAAAGGAGCGCGTCCGATCCGCCAGAACCCCGGAAAAAAGCCGGAGCCCATAGCCGGCTAGCTCTCCCATGCCGGCAACCAGGCCCACCGCCGCTCCGCTCGCGCCCAGGCTGCCCAGGAAGGGGCCGAGAATGGACCGCGCGCCTTCGTAAGTCATGTCCGCGAAGAGACTGACCGCGCCGAAGAGCAAGATGACGCGCAGCACCCCGCTCTCGGAACGGGTCTGCCTCCGGCCGCCTTCGCTCATGGGGCCGACGGGCTATACCGAAAAGCTCTTTCCGCAGGAGCAGTGGGTGGATGCGTTCGGATTCCTCACGACGAAGCCCCGGTTCTGAAGGTCGTCCGAGTAATCCAAGATGGATCCGGCGAGAAAGAGAGCGCTCCTCGGATCGACGACCAGCCGCGTATCGCCCGCTTCGATCAGGATATCCTTCTCCCGGAGCCGATCGACGAGATCCATCTGGTACTGCAGCCCCGAGCAGCCGCCTCCGACCACCGCGATCCGAAGCGCCCCGCCCGCCTTGTCCGAATCCTGGAGCAGGCGGGAAAGTGCGTGAGCCGCCTCGCTCGTGATTTGGCAAAGCTTCTCATTGCCGATCGTGTGGGATACCGAGGACGCTCCTTGCATGATCTCTCCGCCGGTTGGAATCTGCCCCCCCTCCTCCGCCCGGTCAAGCCCACACCGCTAGGAAAAGAGCTCGGGCTGACCCCTCTGCGCCGCCAAAGCCTCCTCCGCTTCCTTGGCGAGCTTCCGGAACTCCCACCGGCGGAAAAGCTCGGCCTGCTTCGCCAAGTCCGGGTGAATCGTCAACGATTCCAGGGCCATGGGCAGCCGAAGGTCCGTACGCAATCCGACCATCTTCCGATTCCGGAGAATCCGCTCCCGCTGGGCGTCCGTCAACTGCCGCAGCTTGGCCCACCCTGCCTGGGGAGCCTGCCGGAGAAGTTCTTCCAGGGAGCCGTAGTGGCGAAGCCATTGAGCCGCCGTGATCCTCCCGACTCCCGGAATGCCGGCAATGTTGTCCACCGTATCGCCGATCAACGCGAGCAGATCGGGGATTTGCGCCGGAGCAACGCCCCATTTCTGGGCAACCTCCTGTTCGTTGAGGAGATGAAAGCCCTTCCCGTTCGTCTGGTAGATCGAAACCCGGGGCGAAACCATCGCCATCAGGTCCTTGTCGTTCGTCGCCAGGATCACCTCCCCCCCTTGCCTCAGGGCAGCGGCCGCGTAACTGGCCATCACGTCGTCCGCCTCCTCCCCGGGGACGCGCAAGACCGGCACCCCAAGGGCCGCCATCAGCTCCTCGACCTGATCGAGCTGGACGGAGAGCGCCTCGGGCACTTCGGGACGATTGGCCTTGTATTCCGGGCAAAGGGAGACCCGCTCCTCGCACAACCCGTCATCCACCGCCCAACCCGCAAGCGTCGGCCGCAGGTCGGCCAGCATCCGGCGAAGCACCACGGTGAGCCCGTAGAGCGCGTTCGTCGGCTTCCCCGCACTCGTCTGCAAGGCCGGCATCGCGTAAAAGGAGCGGTAGGCGTAGTAGCTGCCGTCGACAAGAAGCAGGCGCATTCTCCCTTCTACCCCCTCCTGGCTCCGAAATCGAGCCGATCCCAGGATCGGCCACCCTCCACGACTTTTTTCCTTGGAAGTACGCATCCTGACTTACTAGATTCGTCTTTTCCACTCCGGAGTAGCTCAGTGGTAGAGCGAGCGGCTGTTAACCGCTTGGTCGTAGGTTCGAATCCTACCTCCGGAGCCAAATTTGACTCCGCTGCCCTTCCGCAGTTCCTGTCTTAACGCAGGACCTCACGGGCCAATCCCCTCGGGGTTGAGATACCTGAATGCAGTGCTTCCCCGTGCAGGGGAAACCGTCGAGGAGTACGTTGTCAAGGAGGTGCATGGAATCCCATTCGAAGCCAAACTCCGGCACGCTCTAAGTGAATCGACCTTCGAAACAAACACGGGCCCATTGTCTTCGAAGGGCACGCTCGTGGTGCGAGTATACCGGACGAATGCTCCGTTGGGATTTCCTCCGGACATGGTACCACGCGGCCTAGTGGTCGCTCCCAAATTCGACGTCAAGCACGCATGCGAGCACGCTGTCGTTGACGCGGATCACTACGTCGAGGGACGCATGCCCCTGGATATGGACCAAACGAGCACGCAATTGCTCTCGTTGCATAAGACGATGAAAGCCGTTTTCGAGGCCACGACGACAAAACACGCGCGGGACGCTTGGGCATGACTTTTTTCCGAGATTGCGCCATGCACACTACCATTCCTGCGGACCAAAGCCCCACCATGGGCTGGGCGAATACGGCCGTCTTCGTTGCGGCGGTCGCATCTATCGTTGGCACCGGCACGACCTATGATCTCAGTCGAATCGACGACTGGGAAGCGCCGTTCCGACGCTGCGTGTCACTCGTCGTGGATAAGGACTCTTCGGGCAAAGATGAAGCCGCACGCCCCGACCTCCGTACGGCGGCAGAGCATCTGGCCAATATCCGCGAGGTGCTGAACCCCTCCATTACCGATCTGGCTTCGGTACTTGGTGTATCCCGACAGGCGATCTACAAGTGGCTCGGCAAAGAGACCAATCCGGAGCAGGACAAGTTAGAACGGGTTCGTGAGCTCAGCCGAATTGCCGACGCATTCCGCCACGCAGGAGTGTCACGTGCCACGGCACTGCTCAAGATGAAGGTGTTCGATGGTCGATCATTGATGGATCTGATCTCGACTGGCGAGCTCAGGTCGAACCACATCGATACACTGATCGCCGAGGCCCAGGCCATGGACTTGGCCTATAGCCGCTCGGGGCTGGCGAGGACAAAGGCGAAGGCCACGACCGATTGGCAATCCCATCTGTCCATTCCTGGCTCCCCCGAGTAATCCAACAAGGTACCCTGGATGTTGGGGCGGGATACTCATTGGCGGCAGGGCGATCTGCCCACCCGAGAGTCTGCTTCTACCCTGGGGCTGGTTAAGGCCGAAGACAATGAACAGCGCGCCATCGTGATCACTCACGACTGCGATTTGGCCAGCGATAAAGAGCCGTTCGTCGAAGTGATCGTCGCCAAGCGCATCACCGGAAAGCGAGATTCCACTCTTTCCTACGCCAAGAATCCGCGCCGCCTTCACCTCAGGTTCGAAGGCGGCGAAGCCGATCCCTTGGTACTCGAATTGCGGCATGTCCGGCGGCAACTCGTACCAAACGAAGAGTTCGCGCGGCATGCGGCAAGAGAGACTGCTGCCCCGCTTTCCGCGGCCGAAAAGCGTACATTGAAGCACTGGCTTGCCGCGCGGTATGGTCGCCCAGCGTTTCCCAACGCCTTCGAGGCTAGGTTGCGCAAGTCTGTCAGAGGAGAAACTGTCGAGCAACGGATCGTTTGTCGGACAGGGCCGGAGCTCGCCACGCCTACTGAGACTCATCGCATAGGGGGGCACGCGCGGAAGACTCATCTCATGTCCATCGCTGGAGATCCCATCGCACAGCGACCTATGCCGTGCATAACCAATGCGTGGAGAAATTGATCGGGTGTCGGGCACGCGAGGAAACTTGCGTCTATGCGCCGTCTTGTTGTTCCCGCTCAAGCGTAGCCTTTGTCGGTAGACGCATTGCGGCATCGCCCATGCGGCAAATCCGGGAGTGAGCTGTTCTACCAATCGCAAGAATCGGGTGTTGCGAGCCCGCACACCTTCTTGCTACGTGTCAGGCGGAGTCTGACCAAGCGGGCAACTTGATCCAGCTGCGACCGTGGCAGAGAAAAAGCGCCCCACATTTCGGGTATGGCATTATTCATGGCATCTTTTGATCAAGGCTATTGTAAAGCGTTGTCCTACAAGCCTATCGCTATACTATTTATGATCGAGTGGATCGTGTCCAGTTTCCTCGCCAAGCAGACCGATTTCGACGAAGATGATCTCGAACTGCTCTGGCAGTCGCTGGCGCAGATGTTCGAGCACGACCGTTCCGCCGTGCGCGGCGAGATGTCCACTCGGGGGCAGTATGTGTTCAAGCACGACTCGGAGGTGGGTAATGCTCCTGCCCGTATCCTGTTCGACCGCATTGCAGTGGCCCGGAAAGCAGGGACGGAAGTGCCGCGCAGCTTTGCAGACTACGCAGTCACAATTCAGCAGACGGACTTGCCAGCCGGAGTTACCCTGCTGGACAAGAGTTGAGCAACCTCTGGAGGAGTCATTCATGGCCGAAATTCACTTTATCGTCGAGCAGGCGCCGGAGGGGGGCTATCTTGCCCGCGCTGTGGGCGTGGACATTTTTACGGAAGGGGACGACCTGCAGTCACTTCACGCCCAGGTGCGCGACGCCGTGCATTGCCACTTCGACGCAGGAACTGGCCCCGACATCATTCGCCTGCACATCACCCGCGAAGAAGTGCTGACCGCATGAGACTGCCGCGCGATCTGTCGGGGACCGACCTGATCAAGCGACTGGGCCGTCTGGGTTACGTGGTCACGCGGCAGTCCGGCAGCCACCTGCGGCTGACCAGTACGGAGCATGGCGAGCATCACATCACCGTGCCCCGGCACGACCCCTTGCGCGTCGGCACCCTTGCCGCTGTGCTCGACTCCGTGGCGGCCCATCACCACATCAGCCGTGACACCTTGCTCGAACGCCTGTTCAACTGAAGGTGTCAAGGATTGAGCGCCGCAGACGATCCTGTTCCTGTGGGTAGAGCGTAATAGGGCAGGGCGTGGAGTGATGTTTGCGGCGACTGATGGGACGCTGCACCATCTGATCTTCCGCAAGGTTTTGATCATTTTGTTGGTGCATCAACGACTTGTACGCATCTGTGTAGGACCTACAAGCGATACATCCTGCTTGCTATCCTGATTCGCTATCCGCTAGTGTGTAGGCATGCATTTACAGGAGGTGCGTACTCGCCGTGGAGAGAAGGTCTATAGCTCCTACGTGATCCGGGAGTCCTACCGGGTGGGCAAGCAGGTCAAGACACGGCTGATCGCCAACGTGACCCGGTTGCCGGAAGATGTCCGGGAAGTGCTGGCCGCCGCTTTGCGCAAGAAGCCGCTCGTGTCTCTGGATGTATTACAAGCCCAAGAGGCGCTCGATTACGGAGGCTTGGCAGTCCTGGAAGAGGCTTGGCAGCGTTTTGGCCTGGACGAAGTCCTCTCCGGAGTGGGTTCGGAGCGCAAGCAACGGCTTTTAACTGATCTTCCCGACGAAAAGTCAGCGGGCCAAAGCGGGAAGAGGAAAGAGCGGAAACGCAGTAGCCAGAACATAAATGATTATGTATTAGCTTCTTATTGGTGGCGACCGTACTGTTTGGTAAACCCTAAGCCAGAGTGTACATCCACTGCGTCCGGCGGACCCAGAATGGCAAGACCTACGAGTCGATTCTCTTGCGGGAATCGGTCCGCTCTCCGAAGGGACCGCGAGCCCGGACGATTCTTCATTTGAACCGATGCCACCCGAACTCCAATCGGCCATCCTTGCGGCGGTGGAGGGCAAGGAGATGGTTGCCCTGCCGGACTGGGAAGTCTCCCCAGTTCTGAACTACGGGGGCTTGGCGGTTTTGCGGGAGGCATGGGAGCGGTTTGGGTTGGAGAGGCTTTTTGCGTCGATTCCCGAGGAAAGGCAGAGGAAACTTTTGCTGGCGATGATCTTTGGCCGGATCCTTTTCCCCAGTTCGAAGCTGGCGCTTCGGGAGAAGGCGCTGGGGAGCTTGCTCGCCCGCTCTTGCGGCCTGGAGCAGGACGAAGCCTTTGAGGAAG
>JAQTUK010000103.1 GCA_028710285.1 Methylacidiphilaceae bacterium
GCGACGAGAACTTTTTGCCCTTGCCCCGGGGCAAGGGCAAGAACCCCAAAAGAAACAACAAGCCAACAACCGAAACGGTCAGATCATTTGTTCTCAAAGCGGTCAGTTTGACATGTCTTCGACAGGACATTTTTGCCGCTTGCCCGGCACACGGGCGCACTCCCGCCGGCGCCCGCTTTCGCCTTGACGAAAGAACTGCCGATCGCCAATAGCTCAAGCAGTATGATCGGAAAATCCATGCGACTCCGTCTCGGCTTGTGTCTCGTCGCCCTCCTGCTCGGGACCTTGTCGGGATGCGGCGGGCCATTTTCCGAGTCCACTCTGGAGGCCGCTCGCAATCAGCCTTCCTTTGGAGCCATTCGGCAAGATCCTACGGCCTACAAGGGCCGCCTCGTGATCCTCGGCGGCAAAATTGCGCAAATTCAAAACCAGAAGAACGCGACCGTCGTGGAAGTCGTGCAAAGGCCGCTGGGAAGCGGCGAGCGCCCCAGTTCGTCCAACCAATCGGGAGGGCGCTTTCTCGCCGTGACTCCCAAGTTCCTGGATCCTACGATCTACAAGCGCGGCCGGGAAGTGACCGTGGCGGGCCGGCTCAGCGGCGTTCAACCCGGCACCATCGGGAAGAGAAGCTACGCCTACCCTCTGGTCACCATCTCCCAGATCCACCTGTGGCAGCCGGAAATGAGCGGGGGAGCAGACTATGACTGGACCATGATGAATTATGGCTACGAGCCGGGAATGTGGGGCCCCGGGATGGGCTTCTTCCCGGGCTACGGCGGTTTTGGCGGCTTTGGCATGTATTAGCCGGAAGAGTGGATGGCATTTATGGCTCGGCATTTCCATGAGGGATGGCGGCCCGCCGCCTGCCTGATGCTTGTGGGACTCCTCGCCGCCTGCAGCCCGTTCTCGAGCGACGTGAAGAAGCAGGTGCAGGGCCAGCCCTCCTTCGGTGCGATTCGGAGCAACCCTTCGGCCTACCGGGGCCGCATGGTCATGCTGGGCGGAACCATCGCCCAGACGAAGACCCTCAAGGACGTCACCTTGCTCGAAGTTCTCCAGGAAAAGCTCGACAGCTCCGATCAGCCGATCTCCACCGACAAGATCGGCGGCCGCTTCCTCGTGCGGACTTCGACCTTCCTCGACCCCTCGGTCTACAGCAAAGGCCGCGACATCACGGTCGTCGGCCGCCTCGCCGCTCCCCAGCCGGGCGTGATCGGCGAAAAGCCCTACACCTACCCCGTGGTCGCCGCCTCGCACATCCATCTGTGGCCTCAGTACACGGCCGCGGATGCGTACTGGGGCTATCCCGGCATGGGATGGGGATGGGGTTATCCGGGGATGGGGTTGGGCATGGGATGGGGCTTCGGCCCTTGGTGGTACTAGCGATCGAGGAGGGCGCTCCGGAAGTCCCGTGCGTCAGCTCGATCCAAGGCACCTCCCTTGCCCGGGAGGTGCGGAAGACTCATCAAACTGACCGCAGAGGGGATTGGGTCGTTGTTTCCTTTGGGGTTCTTGCCCTTGCCCAGGGCAAGGGCAACGTTGTGCTCCTCTTTGAATCCGCCCTGGTTGGGTGTCGCTCCTGCGGCAGCCGCTCAGCCCGTCCCGTCGAAGGCCTTCCGCAGGGCGGCGACGTCGAGTTTTTTCATTCCGAGCATGGCTTGCGTCAGGCGGGCGAGTCTTGCGGGCTCCTTCCTCTTCATCATCTCTTCCATGGCGGCGGGTACGATCTGCCAGGAGAGGCCGTAGCGATCCTTGAGCCAGCCGCAAGCCTCGGAGTCCGGGTGGGCGGAAAGACTTGCCCAGTAGTAGTCGATTTCCTCCTGGGTCGCGCAGGAGACCCAAAAGGAGATCGATTCGTTAAACCGGAAACGAGGCCCGGCGCTGAACGCGGAAAACGGAACGCCGGAGAGCTCGAAGAGAACGACCTCCACGTCCCCGGAGGGGGTGTCGGGCACCATTGCGACCTCGATCAGCCGAGAGTCGGGAAAGATGGAGACATAGAATTCCGCCGCTTCCCGGGCCTCCTTATCGAACCAGAGGTGCGGCTTGATCTTCGGGGGAAGGAGCATCGTTTTCCCGCTCATCCTTCGCATCCTTCGGCCTTCGAGCAGTTGACCATCCAGGGGATCTGGAAGCGGTCCGTGCACATGCCGAAACGCTTGGCCCAGAACGTCTCCGCCATCGGCATAGTGACGCTGCCTCCTTCGCTGAGGGCGGCGAAGAGCCGTTGGGCTTCTTCGGGCTCTTGGGCGTGGAGTGTAACGCCCATGCCCTGGGGCTTTTGATACTTTGCCGATCCGCATTCGGGTGCATCCGCACCCATGAGAGAACCGCCCTCGAGAGTGAGCTGGGCGTGCAGGATCTTATGCCGAGCCGAAGGATCAATCCGGTCGGCCATCGGAGACTCGCCGTAGGTAAAGAGCGTCATCGACTTAGGACGTAAGATCTTCTCGTAGAATCGGAAGGCTTCGGCGCAGTTGCCGTCGAACGAAAGGTAAGGGTTGATTTTGAGCATAGAAAGGTTGATATCAATGTAGATGGAAATGTCAAGGCGAAACCTCTTGCCCTGGGAAAGGACATCGGAGGTCCGGGACGCCTGTCTCTGCCTTCACGTCCAGCAGGCGGGAAGGGCTTTGGCGCGTTACTTTGATGATCTTTTCCGTCCTCTCGGGATCACCAGCGGCCAGTTCTCCCTCCTGATGTCGCTGAATCGGCCGGACGCCCCCGTGATGGGCGAGGTGGCGGAGCTCCTAGCCATGGACCGGACGACACTCACGGCGGCTCTCAAGCCGCTGGAGCGCCAGGGCTTCGTAAGCGTAGCTCCTGACAAGGAAGATCGGCGCAAGCGTCGGCTGCTGCTGACGGACGAAGGCCGGGCTCTTCTGGCGGAAGCTTGGCCGCTCTGGCGCGAGGGTCACGCCGTGATCGAGGGGAGATTGCGCGAGCCCGACCGGCTCCGTGCGGACCTTCGGAGGCTCGCCCGGCCACGCGAGGCGTCGGAGCGACATGTCGGTCAAACTGACCGCTTTGGCAACAGACAATCTGACCGCTGAGGGGATTGGGTCGTTGTTTCCTTTGGGGGTTCCGCTTCGCCGAAGCCATCCATGCTCCCATCTCATGAACTCATCCAGCTCCCCATACCAAGCGGTCACTTCATTTGTCCTCGCGGCGGTCACTTCACTTGTCTACGACACTCCCGCGCCCGGGAGTTGCGGAAGAGGCTCCCGCAGGCCTATGATGCGCTAGTGCGACAAAGCTAAGCTCCGCGCCCGTGCGAAGCCGGATCCATCGCGTCCCTGGTCTGGAAGCCGGGAATGGGGAAAAGGAGACTGGTGAGCCCGCTCCTGATGCGTCGAAGGAGATTGATCCCTCTTCTTCTCCTCGCCCTTCTCCTCGCCGCCTGCAGTCCGTTCCCGAGCGAGCTGAAGAAGCAGGTGCAGGGCCAGCCCTCCTTTGCGGCGCTTCGGAGCAAGCCTTCCGTCTACCGACATCGCCCGGTGATGCTGGGCGGAACCATCCTCTACGCCAAGCAGCGCAACCGCGGCACCTACCTGGAGGTGCTCGAGGAAGAGTTGAACGCCTACGACCGGCCGATCCCCTCCGACAAGACCGGCGGCCGCTTTTTAGTCGGCACTTCGTCGCTTCTCGATCTCAACGTCTACGGCAGGGGCCGGGAGATCACGATCATCGGGCAGGTCGTCGGTGCCCAGCCGGGTCGAATCGGGGAAAGGCCCTATACCTACCCCCTGATTGCTGCCACAGACATCCATTTGTGGCGCGAACACGTGGAGGACGACCATTGGAAGGACCCTCGAGTGGAGTGGGGCTGGGGCCACCCGGGCATGGATTGGGGCATGGGCTGGCCCATGATGCCGCCGATGACCTTCTGGTAGGCCGAATCTCGGATGGAGCAGCGTCGATGGATCGGCTCTTCGGGTACGAGCGGAAAACGATCCCCTGGATTGCTCTTGCGGTACTGCTGGCCGGCTGCGGCAGCCCCTTTCCGACCGAAGTGAAGAAGGAGGTGCGAGCCCAGCCCTCCTTCGGCGCGATCCGCGGCAGCCCGTCCGCCTACCGGGGCCGCATGGTCATGTTCGGAGGGGTCATCACAAAAGCAACGAGCCGGAAGGAGGGGACGCTGCTGGAGGTTCTCGAGGAACGGCTCGACGGCTCGGATCGACCGATCTCCACCGACAAGGTCGGTGGGCGCTTCCTCGTGCGAAACACGACCTTTTTGGATCCATCCCTCTATTGCGAGGGCCGCGAGGTCACGGTCGTCGGCCGCATCGCCGCTCCCCAGGGGGGCAAGATCGGCGAAAAGCCTTACACCTACCCCGTGATCGCCGCAACGGAGGTTTACTTGTGGCCCAAGTACGGAGGGCAGCGGGATTCCCCGGCCTTGCCTCGAAGGGATTGGGTCTGGGGCTACCCGGGCAAGGGCTGGAGCAATACCTGGGGCTCAGTCCCTCCGATGACCGTCCCTCCCCAGTGACGCGCCAGGAGTCCCCGCCGCTCAATCGCCGAACGCGATGCCGACCGCACGGGCGGCGGCGATCTCCTCGCAGTCGGGAGGTACGGTCTTGGTTTGCCGAACCGCCTCCTGGATCGGCACCGATCCCACCCGATCGTTGGCAAAGGCCACCATCTCTCCGAAGCGCTTCTCCTCCACCAATCGCACGGCGGCAACCCCGAAAAGCATCCCAAGATTCCGGTCGAGCGCGGTGGGGGGGCCTCCACGCTGAAGGTGCCCGAGCACGACCTCCCTGCTCTCCCGGCCGGTCATCCGTTCGATCATGCTGGCAACATGTCGGCCGATCCCGCCGAGTCGAATCTCTCCTTGGAATCCCTTCTCGGTGTCTTCGCCTTGCGTGACAAACTGTCCGTGGGCCGGGCGGGCTCCCTCGGCCACGACGATCATCGTCTGCAGCGCTCCTTCCGCCACGCGCTTGCGCACCTCGTGGGCGATCTTTTCATATTGGAAGGGGATCTCCGGCAGCAGGATCACGTCGGCTCCACCCGCCAGTCCGCCGAAGAGCGCGATCCAGCCTGCGTATCTTCCCATCACCTCCACGACCATCACCCGCCGATGGCTGATCGCCGTCGATCGCAACCGGTCGAGAGCCTGGGTGACAAACTCGACGGCGGAGTAGAAGCCGAAGGAGATCGAAGTCGCTGAGATGTCGTTGTCGATCGTCTTGGGAACGCCGACGATCGGCAGCTTCGCCTCGAAGAGCTGTTGAGCCGCCGTGAGCGAGCCATCTCCGCCGATGCAGATCAGCCCACTAATCTGGAGTCCCTCGACCGTCTCCCAGACCTCGTCGAGCACCGTCTTGGGGATCTGCTGGATCTCGCCGAGCCCAACCCGGGTCGCGAATCGGCCACGGTTGGTTGTCCCGAGGATCGTGCCCCCCAGGCTCGCGATCCCGACGGTGGCAGGCTCCTCCAGGAGCCGATAGCGGACGGGGGAGAGGAGTCCCTCGAAGCCGTCAATGAAACCGTAGACCTCCCAGCCACGCTGGCTGGAGGAGGCGACCACCGCACGGATCACCGCATTGAGCCCAGGGCAGTCACCGCCACTGGTGAGGACTCCGACGCGGACTGTCGCCATACCGCTCCTCTTGCCCCGCCTCTCGCCCTTTTCCGGCGAGCCTCTAGGCAAGCCGTGCTACGGCCTCTTCCATTGCGGAAAACTGGGGTAGCACCGTCGGATTGGGTGTCTGCTCCGAATAGGCGATCTTCCCTTCGCGGTCGAGCACGAAGACTGCCCTTGCGGCCACGTCGCCGATGCCCAAGACCCGGGGAAGAAGGACTCCGTAGGCCTTGGAGACCTCCTTGTTAAGGTCCGAAAGAAGGGGAATGCGGATTCCTTCCCTCTGCGCCCAGGCCTCCTGCGCAAATGGGCTGTCCACGCTCACGGCCAAGATCGATGCGTCCAGTCGCTCGTAGTCGTTGAGCCCACCCGTCATGCGGCACATCTCCTCGGTACAGACGCTCGTAAACGCCAGAGGAAAGAAGAGAAGGACGACCTTCTTGCCCCGAAAGGAGCTCAATCGCACCTCCACGAGTCCTTCCGGCGTCTTTCGCTTGAGCGTGAAATCGGGAGCCTCTGCTCCCACGGGTAGCGCCATCCTTGCCTCCTTCCCTCCCTAATTCTTGCCTTACCATTCTCCCACCGAGAACCGGCGGCCGTCGACCGGATGCTTACTGCGCAGCCGGCTGCTCCTGCTCCAGGCTCTTGTCACGAAGAGCTGCCTTTCGGCTGAATTTATAGCGGCCACGATCGTCGATACCAATGCACTTGATCCAGACTTCTTCTCCCATCCGGACCACATCCTCGACCCGCTGAACGCGCGCGTCCGCAAGCTCCGAAATATGAACCAGTCCCTCTCCCTTGCCCCGGATCTCGACGAAGCAGCCGAAATCCTTGATCCCGCTGACTCGACCCCGATAGAGGCCTCCGACGACCAGTTCGCCGACCAGTTCCTCAACCATCTCACGCGCCAACGCCATGGCGTTGCCGTCGGGCGAGTAGATCCGGACCGTTCCGTCGTCTTCCACACTGATTTCCGCCCCGCTTTCCGCGGAAATCCGCTTGATGTTCTTTCCGCCAGGGCCGATCAACAGCCCGATCTTATCCGGATGAATCTTGAGCGTATCGATGCGGGGCGCATGCTTCGAAAGCTCCGTGCGGGGCGACTGCATGACTCGCTGCATGAAGGCCAAGATTTGGCGCCTGGCCTCCGCCGCATGGGCGATCGCCTCCTGCAGAATCGGGATCGGAATCCCCGGAAGCTTCAGATCGAGCTGAAACCCGGTTACTCCCTGCTCGGTGCCCGCCAGCTTGAAATCCATGTCGCCGTAATGGTCTTCCAAGCCCAGGATATCGGTCAGGAGGACATACCGCCGCAATCCACCCGCCTCGTCCGGCTCGGTCACCAATCCGACGGAGATCCCGGCGACCGGGGCCTTCAGGGGCACGCCGGCATCCATCAACGACAGGGTTCCCCCGCAGACACTGGCCATGGAGGTCGAACCGTTGGATTCCAGGATCTCGGAATTCACCCGGATGGCGTAGGGGAAAGCCGACTCCGGCGGCACGACCTGCAAAATGGATCGCTCCGCCAGGGCGCCGTGGCCGATCTCGCGGCGGCTCTGTCCCCCGATGCGGCCAACCTCTCCCACGCTGAACGGAGGAAAGTTGTAATGGAGGAGGAACCGCTTGGTCGTCTCGCCACCGCCATAGGCGTCGATCTCCTGCGCCTCGCTGAGCGAAGCCAGCGTCGTCATGCAGAGCGCCTGCGTCTCCCCGCGAGCGAACAAGGCGGTTCCGTGGACCCGGGGAAGGATTCCGGTCTGGGCCGACAACGGCCTCACCTGATCGAATGTTCTCCCGTCGCACCGCTTGCCTTCTTCCAAGACCCGGTGACGGAACATCTGCACCTGCAACTTCGTGAAGGCTCGGGCCACATCGGCATCCGATGCCGTCGGAAAGCGCTCCCGGATCTTCCCGGCGAGCTCGGTCTTCAGGCAATCCAGTGCATTCTCCCGCTCCTGCTTCTGGGGCAGGTAGAGCGCTTCTTCCAGACGGCTTCCCACAGCCTCGCTGGAGAATTCCATGATCTGCGGGTCTGCCACCAGGCAGCTGTACGCCCTCTTGGCACGGCCGACCTTGGAGGCGATCTCCTTTTGGCCCCGAATCAGCCCCTCGATCGCTTCCTGGGCCACCTCGAGGGCGCGCTGGAAGTCAGTCTCCGGCAGCTCCCGGGCGCTCCCTTCGATCATGAGCGCCTCCGTTTCCGTTCCCACATAGACGAGATCCAGATCGCTGAACTCGCGGTCCCGGTGAGTGGGATTGACGACCCACTTCCCCTCCAGCCGTCCCAAGCGCACAGCGCCTACGGGACCGGCAAACGGGATGTCCGAAACCATCAGCGCAAGGGATGCGGCGTTGATCGCCAAGACATCGGGGTCGTTTTGAGCATCCGCGGAGAGCAGGGCGAGAATGACCTGCGTTTCGTAAAAATACCCCTTTGGAAAAAGAGGCCGAAGGGGCCGGTCGATCATCCGCGCGGTCAGGATCTCCTTTTCGCTAGGACGCCCTTCCCGCCGGAAGTAGCCCCCCGGAATCCGGCCGGCGGCCGCCGCCCGCTCCCGATACTCCACCTGGAGAGGCAAAAAGTCCTGTTCCGGCTTGACGGATTTCGTGGAGACCACCGTCGCCAGGACCACCGTCTCTCCGCAACTGACGACCGACGCTCCGTCCGCCAGCTTAGCCAGCCCACCCGTCTGCAAAAGGATCGGCGCTTCTCCGCAAGCCACCGATACGCGTACTGGAAGTTCCATTCCTAATCCTTTCGTTCTCTGCGACACGTCGGAGCCCCGATGCAGGGCTCCGCTGCTCCAGTAGCAACGGCTACTTGCGCAACGACAGTCGACCAATCAGGTCGCGGTAGCTGACAGGCTCCGTCCGATTCAAGTAATCCAGCAGCTTGCGCCGACGACTCACCATTCGCAATAGGCCACGCCTTGAGCTATGATCCTTTTGATTCTGCCGAAGGTGATCGGTGAGTTCCTGGATTCGCCGGGTCAGGAGGGCTACCTGGACGGTTGCCGACCCTGTGTCGCTGTCGTGACAACGAAACCCCGTGATGACTTCTTGTTTCTTCTCCTGATCGAGCATCGCTTTTCTTTTTTTCGAATGAAGATAATGGATCGAGGACTTTTCCGCCAATGGTTTTCTCACAAGTGTCGTAGACAAATGAAGTGACCGCCGCGAGGACAAGTGAAGTGACCGCTTGGGTATTGGGCGCTGGAGAGTTCATGAGATGGGGGCATGGACGGCTTCGGCGAAACGGAAGGATGGCGGGTCAT
>JAQTUK010000104.1 GCA_028710285.1 Methylacidiphilaceae bacterium
TGGCGAGGTCTTCCTCGAAGGTCGTATCCTCGCCTTGGTTGATGATGACCACCTCGACGTTCTTGGCCTCGCAGATGGCAAAGACAAGTTCCGCGCCGAAGCGCAGCAGCCGGTCCTTGTGGGAGATTACAAGCCGCCCGACGGAGCCGTCGATGATCGCCGCCAGCAACTTTTTAAGGCCTTTTTTGTGGTAATCCATGCCGGAGCCAAGGTCGGCAATGACCTCGAACGTCCAGCCCTGCCGTGCGCAATACAGTTCCAGAACCTGCTTCTGACGTTCGAGGTCGTTTTTCTGGTCGTGACTGGAGACGCGCGCATAGGCGATGGTCTTGCGCCCGGCTTCACGATCGGATCGGAATTGTTCAGGCCGCAGCTTGGCCAAATCATAGCGCCGATGTCCGCCGGGCGTATGCTCGGCGATCAGGCGGCCTTCGGCTTCCCAGCGGCGCAGCGTCGTGATCGACACACCCAGCGCCGCCGCCGCTTCGCCTATGCCAACAACCCTTTCCATATCGATGATAGTTACGTAGATTTAGATAGATTGCAAGAGAACTGTTAAAACCCGATTCTTCCGCATCCACGACTTGCGTCACAAGGTATCGGAAGCCATGTTCAAGGCTCGATGTTCGAAAAGCGATCAGCTAAAAACATAAATTGACGGAATACGTTTGATCTATTATCAAAAAAGTGGGCCGGAGATTGGCCGGGAGATCTCCTTGCCGGTCACGACCCATGCGGAGGCCCACACCCATGCCGATCACCCAGCAGGAACTTGGACGGCGCCTGAAGGCCGCCCGTGAAGCCCTCGGGTTGACCCAGGATAACGTCGCCGCGAGCCTGGATTTGTCGCGCTCCGCCGTCGCTCAGATGGAGTTGGGTAATCGCGCGGTGAGCAGCCTGGAGCTTGACCGCCTCGCGCATCTCTACGGACGCGATATCCGTGAGCTTCTCTCCGATCAGTTCCGCGAGGAGGATGCCTTGATTGCGCTATTTCGGGCCGATGGGGATCTTGCAAGCCATGCCGAAACGGCCGCCACGCTCCGCCATTGCATGAATCTGGGTCGGGAGTTGGCCAACCTGGAGTGGCTGGTCGGACTCGATCACGACACCGCGGCGGCCGTGCGTTACAGCTTGCCTTCACCCCGGTCGAAATCGGAGGCGATCCGGCAGGGAGCCGACGTCGCCGATCAGGAGCGACGCCGCCTCGGCATCGGTGATGCGCCGGTCTCCAACATCATCGAACTGCTCGAAACCCAAGGCGTGCGGACCGCGCTGGTCGATCTGCCGGAGGATGTTTCCGGTCTGACGCTGTTCGATCGCGAGGTCGGCCCTTTCGTCGTCGTGAACGAGCGTGAGCATCTTTTGCGCCGCACCTTTTCGTTTGCCCACGAATACGGTCATGTCCTGCTCGATCGTGACGCGCAGAGGATGATCAGCCGAGACAGTCACCGCGATGATCTTCCCGAGGTTCGTGCCAACTCATTCGCGGCCAATCTGCTGATGCCCGCGACCGGTGTTCGACAGTTCCTCGCGACGCTTGGCAAAGGCAGCGACAGCCGCCTTTTTGCAGAAGCGCCAACCAAGATGGGCGCCATCTCGATCGAAGCTCGGAGCCGGGTCGCGGCACCTGACATCCAGTTGCTCGACGTTGTGTTGCTAGCCCATCAGTTCGGCGTCAGCCGCAGCTTTACGCTCTATCGCTTGCATAACCTCAAGATCATCGGCGAACGCGACTTTCAAACGGTGTGGGCACAGAATGAGGCAGGAAAGGGTAGCGAACTCGCCCGCCTGCTTGACCTTCCGGAGCCGGATCATCAGGCGGCACGCCATTTCTTTCGCCATCGCTTTCTCCGTTTGGCGTTGGAGGCCTATGGCCGCGAGGCCATCACCCGCTCGAAATTTGCCGAGTTGGCTGCGACTGTCCTCGATGCGGCCGATGCGGAAAGGCTGCTTGACGTCTTCACCGCCGACGAGCCGCATGGACCCGCGGATTGTCTGCTGCCGGCCGGTTGATGGAGTCCGCTCGTGCCAATCCGGACCGTCGTCACCGACGCGAACATCCTGATCAATCTGATCCATGCACAGGCATTGGGACTGCTGGGAGGCCTGGACGGCCATGAATTCGTCCTCGTCGATCAGGTCGAGGCGGAAATCACGAGACCGGAGCAAGCAGCCGCGCTGAGGCACGCGATCGACAGGGCTTGGCTGCACCGCGAGGCGGTGAACACGATTCCGGGGCTATCGATTTTCGCCGATCTCTCGCGAATGATGGGGGCGCGGTGAGGCCGCATGCCTGGCGTTAGCCGAGACCCGAGGCTGGCACGTTGCATCAGATGAACAAAAAGCTTTCCGCCGAGAGGCGATCGCCCGTCTCGGACAAGAGCGGATTCTAACGACAGCCGGACTGATCGTGTTGGCTATTCGGGCGAACCTGCTCACAATTGATCAAGCCGACGCGATCAAACTCGTGCTGGGGACCATGCGCTTCCGCATGGCCTTCGCATCCTTCCGCGATATCATCTGAATCGATTCAGCATGTGGCTTGACAGCGAGACCGGGAGAGACTTCCCGTGCCTCTCCAGCGTGGCGAACACGGTTGCGGAGATTCTCGTGCAGGAGCTCAGCCGCCCGATCTCGATCGGTGTGTCCCGGGGCTTGGGGCGTAGGCAAATCGCCGATGATCGAGCTGACGCGGGCCGCGTAAGCGAAGCGCTCGCGATGAACGCGAGCCCCACCGTGGTCAAGTGGGTGCCGCCGTTCGTCATTTCGAACGGGACCGCCAGACGCAAATCTTGAAGCTCTACGTCCACGCTTCCCTTCGTCGGCCCGCAACGGGCCGCCTCCAGGAAACATTCGCCTCCCCGTCCCGAAGCCGTTCCATCGTGCCGCTATCCAAAGCGGCTCTTGAGATTTCCTTCATCTGTCAGGGCGGCAGCGGATCGGTGCCGCGGTCGAGCAGGGTCAGATAGTCCGAATAGGCATAGATCCGATCGCGTTGTCGGCCTGTGGTCTCGCGCACGACACCGATCTTAACGAGCTTTTCCAGCGCCGAGCTGGCTGTCGGGAAGGAGACGGCGAGTTTTTTGGAGGCCGTCTGGATGGTGACGATCGGACTGGCTTGCATCAGTTCGTGGACTCGGAGCGCCGACGGGGCCGCTCGGCCGAGGCCGGCGATCTCCTGTCGATGGGCGTCGAACATGGCGATCAACTCGCGAGTCGTCGCGGCTGCTTGTTCGGCGGCCTCCGCGACGCTGGTCAGGAAAAACTCCATCCAGGTCTCCCACGCCCCAGCCTCCCGGACCTCCTGAAGGAGCCTGTAATAGTCGTCACGTCGGGATTTCAGGAACAGGCTGAGATAGAGGATCGGCTCGTGGATCACCCGGGCCTCACATAGGATGAGGGTGAGGAGCAGCCGGCCCAGTCGCCCGTTGCCGTCGAGAAAGGGATGGATCGTCTCGAATTGGACATGGGCCAGACCCGCCCGGATGAGCGGGGGCAGCGCCGCGTCCTCGGTGTGCAGGAAGCGCTCGAGCGCATCGAGGCATTCGTCCAGACGGTTCGGCGGGGGCGGCACGAACAGGGCGTTGCCGGGCCGGGTGCCCCCGATCCAGTTCTGCGTGCGGCGGAACTCCCCCGGTTGCTTCGCGCCGCCACGCCCCGACTTGAGCAGGATGGCGTGCATCTCTCGGATCAACCGGAGCGACAAGGGAAATCCATCTCGAATCCGGGAGACACCATGTTCGATCGCTGCGACGTAATTCGAAACCTCGGTCACGTCGTCGAGTCCGACTGCCGGTGCCTCATGATTTTCGAACAGCAGCAGATCGGACAGCGAGGATTGCGTCCCCTCGATCTGTGAGGACAGGAGGGCTTCCTTTCGGACGTACATGTAGAGGAACAAAGGCGTCGAGGGCAGGATCGTCGTCACGCCATCGAGGCGCCCAACCGCGGCGCTGGCGCGTTCGTAGACCTGCATGAACCGCCCCAGTTCAAGCGGCGGCTTCGGCGGCAGCGGAGCAGGCACATAGGCGCGCACACGCTCGCCTCCCGCGCTCGTTTTCACATAGGTGCCGAGCCTTTGGTTTCCCCCGTTCGTCACGTGCGATCCTGGAATGAGCTCTACTTCTATGCAACCTTAACGCCTTATAGTTTAATAGAGAATTGCGCTAATTCAAGGCTTCCGGCATGGCACGTCGCGGGAAGGCGTGGCTGGTGAGAACACGACAGGGGAGGGGATGCGTTGGCTCGATAATGCCCGAGCCATTGCACCGGCACGCGCCGCCCTGTGCGAGATTGCCGAGATCCACGCAAATTCCACAGCCTTTTGCTTCCGTTTTTCGATGGGGCAACGACTTAGCGCTTGAGTGCCTTGAAAAGGCGACACGCTTGGCGGGACAAGATACCTGGACGTGGACGAGGTTGGGAGGCGCCGGCCCTTTCCGGCGTCTTTTGGGCGGGGCGACGGAAAAGGTACGGCTCTAAGCCCATCCTCTTCCGGATGCCCTGGCGGCCTCCTCAGATGGGCGCGCGGTACCCGAAGAATTCATGGTCTTCGTTGTATCCTCCTTGCCCGGCTCCCAGATGGGTGAAGTCGGAAAGAAACTCGATGGCCGCAATCCATTTGACCTGCTTGAAGCCCAGTTCATTTTCACAGCGCAATCGCAGCGGCGCGCCGTGAAGGACGCTCAAGGGCGCGCCGTTCATTTCATACGCCAGGATTGTGAGCTCATGCCGCAAGTTCTCCATGGTGTGGACATCGTAATAGACGCCACTTTCCGCCCCCTCGCCGAAGGAGTAAAAGGCTGCGTAACGGGCCTCAGGCTTGGGCCGCACCAATTCGAGGATGTGCCGCATGGGCACCCCTCCCCACTTGGCGATTCCGCTCCATCCTTGGATGCAGAACTGATTGGTGATCTGCTCCTGCTTCGGCATCCCCCGCAGCTCAGCCAGGGAGAACTCGCGGGAATTCTCCACGAGCCCATCGATCCGGAGACGGTACGAGGCGAACTCCTCCCGGACGAGCGTTTCGAATTGCTCGCTGCGTGGAAGTTTTCCGTTGGGCCAGAAGAAGGGCGAGATGTCCTTCTCGGTGTAGAGAACTCGGGGAGGGAGAGATTCTCCAAGGGACAAGAAGGGACCCAGGAGCTTGGCTCCCGCTTTTTGCACCAGGCGGGAATGACGGAGCGTGAAGGGCGAGGCCCAGAACCACGCCATGGCGAGAACGATCATCATCACACCGAAGAAGATCCAACCTTTCGGGGAGTCGCCATCCATGCCCGCGAACATGTGGTTGAGATTCGCGCTCGCTCCGGTGAGGAAGACCAGCGTCACATGAATCACCGTGAAGAAGATAAACCAGCAAAGCACCAGAAAGTGAATCGAGCGAGCCACCTGCCGGTTCCCAAGCGGGCCGAGCCAAGCCAGCCGGTTGGCGATGGCCGGCGCTTGGAGGAGCCCCGTGACCAGGGCGAGGGGCGCGGCCAGGAAGACCGTCAGGAAGTAGGCAAGCTGCTGGAGGCTGTTGTAGCGGCTCCATCCTTCATTGGGTGGAAATTGGAGGGAAAGATATTGCAGGAGGGTGGAGACGGCGTTGGGGAAGACGTCCCAAGAGAGTGGCACGATCCGCTGCCATTGAGGGGTGAGGAAGAGCAGGAGGTAAAAAATGAGTCCGTTGGCTACCCAGAACAGGTCGAAGGAAAAATGCCACCAGCGGGCCAGGCCGATCGAATGGCGAAGTCCAGGGAGGCCGATCCAACCGGGCAGCGTTACGGAATCATCCTTCGCGGTCCACAGGCGATCCTTGGGCACCTCTCGCTGAAAGCGAAGCCATTCGGTTCCCGGCGTGCAGTGAACGTTCCAATAGAGGCGGGGATGGTCGGCAAGAATTTGCAGTCCGGAGCGGACGAGGAACATCAGGAAGAAGAGGTTGAGAAAATGCTGCCAACGAAGCCACCAGGGGAACCCGGCATAGGAGAGTATGACGGAGCTGGACGAAGTGCCAGGATAGCGCGCAATGAATTCCTGCACCGCTGGCATTCGACGTAGTTCCAGGCCCAACGAGATTCCCGCGAGGAATAGGAGGACTCCTAGAGGCAGAAGCCAAAGGACGCTCCACCAGCGGCTGCCGATCTGGATTCGAGGCACGATGCCGGCCTGAGGAGGAGGCCAATGGCTCAGCCGGACCCGATCGTCCGCGGGCGTGAGATTGGCCCGCAGGGGCTCGGTGGGAGGGTCTGCGCCGGGTTTTGTCATGGGTCGATTTCCCACTCACGAGAGCCGCCCGCGTGCCGAGAATGGCACTTCGAAAAAAGAGTAAGCCCCCCAACCCCTTTCGGAAAGCCGAATCGGACCAGTTCCGAGGGATCTCCCGCGCCCGGGTTGAGGCAATCCGGCCGTAGCCGAACCGGAAGCGTTTGTTCCCGGATCAACTGGTTCAGTAATGCGACGTAGGCCTCTTCGCTTACGCCCTCGCATCCGATGTGCAGAATCTTCTTCCGCGGGATAGACGGCTGCCGACGCCGGGATCGCTTCGTCATCCGATATTGGGCAGGGCGCCGTAGATCCCGCTGCGATAGCTGCGGAAGAAGTTTTCCCCGCGACGCACATTCTTTACGTCGGCTAACGGGAAGATGCGGGAAAAACCATCCGCATCCTTTTCGCAGAGGACGATCTCTTCCTTTTGAAGATCTTCCAGGAGGGCCAAGTTTTGGCAGGTGAGGAAAAGTTGACCGTTTCGAGGGTTTCTCTTCGGATCGCGGAACCAATGGAAGATCTCCCTGAGGACATCAGGATGAATCGAGGCATCGAGCTCATCGAGAAGAGCCCAGCCACCCTCGTGGAGCGCCCGCCATAAAAGAGGGAAGGAACTCAGGAAGGACTGTGTCCCATGACTTTCCAAAAGCCACGGAATCGATTGGTCCAGCCCGTCGTGGCGGAATGCGATCGGTCCCTCGGCAACGCTAATTTCGGCCAAGCCCAAGTCGAGGCGCCGCACCTCCTGGTTGCAGGCAGGGAGAAGCTCGGGCTGCAAGCGAAACTGCTTTTCAAGCCAATCGGGAAGAAGGTCTTCCTTAAAGATCAGGAGATTGGCAGAGACGCCCTGGAGCGCTCGGTGGAAGGCGAGTGCGGTCTCATGCCCGAATTGAGCATAGGTCGAAAGGATGCTGGCATCGGAACGCAGCTCTTTGGCCAACCGGCCGAGACCCCTCAAAGGAAAGAACCGGCTTGCCCTTAGGGGCTCCTTCTCGGTGCGCTCAAAGATCCGAAACCGCTTGCGGGCGCGATCCGGACGAAAGAAGAGGGCCTCCCGCGTCACGATGTCGGAACTCTCTTGGCGCACGATCTCCAGCTCATACCGGTAGACTCCCGGACCGATTCGGTGGTCCGTTAACGACGGAAAGAGCGGCTCCCCGCCGATCTCAATGGCCAACCGTGCCGGTTGATGTTGCCAACGCTGGCTGCGAAAAAGCGCAAAAGGAAGCAACTGACCGGGAACATGGCGAAAACTATCGCTTGCGAACCAGGCCAGAAAGGCGATCGCTCGTAAAAAAGTGGTCTTTCCCGATGCGTTCGGCCCGAACACCGCGACAACTTTCGGCGCCCTCTCCCGGGAGCCGACATGAATCGGAGCGAGAGCGGCATCCCCCTTGACTCCGGCTCGAGCCCGCAAGTCGATGACCTGAGACGGCCCGATCGAATAAAAGTTTTCGATTTCTACGCGGAAAAGCATGGCTATTGAATGTTATAAACTCGCATAGCGCAAAAATACTTCACTTCTTCGGGAATAGAAAGCTTGCATCAGAAATAAAGGAAAAGAAAGCAGTGAGCGGACCAGAACGCAGACGCTCTTCCCCCACTTCGAATGGGTGGAGGAAGGCCGAAAGGGATCGTTGGCCGATTGCCTGGATGGCTCTCTCTTGGGAGAGCGCCAGCGCAGCAGGGCGCGCCGGCCAATGCGCCCAAGCTTACCGCTTTGGTTTGCGCGCGCGGATCAAGGCGCTCAGGAACTTTCCGTCGAGCAGCGGCGCCAGCGCTTCCGCGTCCAGGTCCCCCGTCTTGAGCGTTCGAAGAAACTCGAGCGCATCGGAGGCCGAGTAGACCCGGATCGGCTCGACGTCGATTTCTTCAAAACCAGCTGCGGCAAGCTTCGCGCGGTATTCCGCTTCCGTCAGGGCGCCAGCGACGCAGCCGGCCCAAAGCTCCCGGTTGCGGCGGAGCTCGGTCGGAATCTCGCCGCGCACGACGATGTCGGCAAGGGCGACCCTTCCGCCCGGCTTGAGGACCCGGAAGGCTTCGGCCAGCGCCCGGTCCTTGTCGGGCGAGAGGTTGAGGACGCAGTTGGAGAGGATCACGTCGATCGATTGGTCCGGAAGCGGGATCTTCTCGATGTCCCCCTTGAGGAACTCGACGTTGGATACGCCCGCCTTCCGCTGGTTTTCCCGAGCGAGCAGGAGCATCTCCTCGGTCATGTCGAGCCCGTAGGCCTTCCCGCTCGGGCCGACTCGGCGAGCGGAGAGGAGAACGTCGATCCCGCCTCCAGAACCCAGGTCGAGCACCGTTTCTCCTTCGTTCAACAGGGCGAGGGCGACCGGGTTGCCGCATCCAAGGGAGGCCGCGAGCGCGTCCTCCGGCAATCCGTCGATCTCTCCCTCCCGGTAAAGGTTAGAGGAGAGGACTCCGGCTCCGGAAAGCGGCGCCTCCGGACTCCCGCAGCAGGAGCCTTTGCGCGGGACGCGGCGGACTCGCTGCGCCTCCTTCGCGTATCGGGCCTTCACCTGCTCCCGAATCGAGGGCTGCTCCTCCATGAGTAAATCTCTCCTTGGAGAGGAGATTTCCAATATCATCGAAATGAA
>JAQTUK010000105.1 GCA_028710285.1 Methylacidiphilaceae bacterium
GGCGCGCGATCTCTACTCGCTTCCCTTGCCGGAGCTGGGAATTCTGGCCGATGCGCGACGGAGGGAGAAGAAGAGGGATGCCTACGACGGGGCCGGGGAGAGGATCGTCACCTACATCGTCGATCGGAATATAAACTATACCAACGTCTGCAACGTCGGGTGCAAGTTCTGCGCGTTCTACCGACGAAAGAGGGATTCGGACCATTACGTCCACACCCCGGAGAAGATCAGCGAAAAGGTCACGGAACTCGAGGCGATTGGCGGGACCCAGATCCTTCTGCAAGGAGGGCACCATCCGGACCTGGGAATCGACTACTACTTGGAACTTCTCCAGTATCTGAAAGAGAAGCATCCAAGGATCAACATCCATGGGTTTTCTCCGCCGGAGTTCATTCACTTCTCCCGAACCTTCGAAATGCCGCTCGAAGAGGTGCTGCGCCAGTTTCGAGACGCCGGCTTGGGCTCGGTGCCTGGGGGAGGCGCCGAAATCCTGGTCGACGAGGTCCGCAAGCGCATCGCCGCGCTGAAATGCACGGCCGACCAGTGGCTCGAAGTGATGCGAACCGCTCACCGGCTAGGGTTGCGATCGAGCGCCACCATGATGTTCGGGCATGTCGAAAGCCTGGCGGACCGGATCGAGCATCTCCGTCGTCTCCGCGAGCTTCAGGATGAGACCGGCGGCTTCACGGCTTTTATCTGCTGGACATTTCAGCCCGAGAATACGGCGCTTCCCGGTCGAAAGCTCGGTCCCTCCGAATATTTGCGCATGCAGGCCCTCTCGCGGATCTTCTTCGACAATGTCGACAACATTCAGGCCTCGTGGGTCACCCAGGGCCCGGAAATCGGACAGGTGGCGTTGCGCTTCGGAGCAAACGATTTCGGAAGCGTAATGATGGAAGAGAATGTCGTCTCCGCGGCAGGCACGACCTTTCGCATGACGGAGAAGGAGATCGAGAGCTTCATCGGTGAGGCGGGATTCGAGCCGAGACGTCGGAACAACTGGTACGAGCTTCTGTCATGACGGCATCCCCATCGCCAGGGCACCTCACCCCGATCGGCGGCTCGCTGGCCGTGCGGCAGCGCCCTGCCTGCCCAGGCACGGCGCGAGCCGGACTGCCATCCTCGAAGAGATTGGAAGAGAACTTCTCCTCAGACTATGCCCAGGCGGGATGATCTCCACTCGATTCTGCTGATCGGCAGCGGGCCGATCGTGATCGGGCAGGCCTGCGAGTTTGACTACTCCGGGGTACAGGCCTGCAAAGCGCTCAAGGAGGAGGGTTATCGGGTCATCCTCCTGAACAGCAATCCGGCGACGATCATGACCGATCCGGAGTTCTCGGATCGGACCTATTTGGAACCGATCTCGGTCGACGTCCTGGCAAAGATCCTCGAGAGGGAGAGGCCCGACGCGCTTCTTCCCACCTTGGGAGGGCAGACCGCCCTCAATGTCGCCACGGCGGCGGCCGATGCGGGGCTCTTGGAGCGCTACGGCGTTCGGATGATTGGCGCCCAGCCCGAAGCCATCAAGAAAGCCGAGGATCGACAGCTCTTCAAAGAGGCAATGCTGCGAATCGGGCTCGGCGTTCCCAATTCGGGGACGGCGCGGAGCGTCGAGGAGGCCCGGAGCATTGCCGAGGCGATCGGACGGTTTCCGTTGATCATCCGGCCCGCATTTACCCTTGGCGGCATGGGAGGGGGGATCGCCTATAACCGCGAGGAGTTCGAGCGGATTGTGGCCGGAGGCTTGGGGACTTCCCCCATCGGGGAGGTTCTCATCGAAGAGTGCCTGCTCGGCTGGAAGGAGTTCGAAATCGAGGTCATGCGCGACCGAGCGGACAACTGTGTCGTGATCTGTTCGATCGAAAACCTCGATCCGATGGGCGTGCATACCGGAGACAGCATCACGGTCGCCCCCATCCAGACGCTTTCCGATCGGGAGTACCAGAGGATGCGCGATGCCGCATTCGCCGTGATCCGGGAGATCGGCGTGGAAACCGGAGGGTCAAACATTCAGTTCGCGGTCGATCCGAAGACCGGCCGGCAGCTCGTCATCGAAATGAATCCCCGAGTCTCCCGTTCTTCTGCGCTTGCCTCGAAGGCGACTGGCTATCCGATCGCCAAGATCGCCGCAAAACTCGCGGTTGGGTACACCCTGGACGAGCTGCGCAACGACATTACCCGGGAGACTCCGGCGAGTTTTGAACCGACCATCGACTATGTCGTGACGAAGTTGCCGCGCTTTACCTTCGAAAAGTTTCCAGCCTCCGATCCTACGCTGACCTCCTCGATGAAGAGCGTCGGCGAGGCGATGGCCATGGGAAGGACCTTCCAGGAGTCGCTCCAGAAGGGCCTTCGCTCTCTCGAGGTGGGTGCCTGGGGCTTGGGAGCGGGAGGTGCGGAGTCTGGCCCCGACCCGTCGATGGAGAAGATTCGTCACTACCTGGTGACTCCCCGGGCGGAAAGGATCTTCTATATCCGCCATGCCTTTCGAGCGGGGATGGATCTGAAGGAAATTGCCGAGCTGTCGGGTATCGATCCCTGGTTTCTTGAGCAGATTCGTGAACTGACCGAAGAGGAGGAGAGCCTGTCCCAGGCACCGAAAGACCCTGCGGCGCTCCTGCGGGCCAAACGGAAGGGATTTTCCGACCGGCAATTGGCCCACCTGTGGCGGCTCTCGGAAGAAGAGATCCGCTCCCTGCGGAGAGAACAGAACCTTCGTCCATCCTATCGGCTCGTGGACACCTGCGCCGGGGAATTCACGGCCTATACCCCCTACTACTATTCCAGCTACGAGGACGGATGCCGAGAGCTGCCGCCGCTCGGGGAAAAGCAGCGGATTCTGGTCCTCGGTGGTGGTCCCAATCGGATCGGGCAGGGAATCGAGTTCGATTACTGCTGCGTCCATGCGGCGCAGGCACTCCGGGAGATGGGAATGGAGGCAATCATGGTCAACTCCAATCCGGAGACTGTGTCCACCGACTACGACTGCAGCGATCTCCTCTTCTTCGAGCCGCTCACGCTGGAGGACGTGCTCAATGTCTACGAGGCGACCCAAGCCTCCGGCGCCATCGTCCAATTTGGCGGACAGACGCCGCTCAACCTTGCCGCTGCGTTGGAGCGGGCGGGTGTGCGTATTCTGGGGACCACCGTGCGCTCCATCGAGCGTGCGGAGGATCGGGAACTCTTCACCGAGCTCGTAGCCAAGCTCGGCTTGCGCCAGCCGCTCAGCGTGACCGGGCGGAGCGAGGAAGAGGCAGTGTCCGGGGCGGCCAAGATCGGCTATCCGGTCCTCGTGCGCCCGTCCTTTGTTCTCGGAGGCAGGGCGATGCAGATCGTCTACGCCGAGGAAGACTTGCGGCATTATGTCCGGGAGGCCCTGCTTGTCTCTCCGGAGAGGCCAATCCTGATCGACCGTTTTCTGGAAGAGGCGACGGAAGTGGACGTCGACTGCCTTTGCGATGGCCAGACCGTCGTCGTGGGCGCGATCATGGAGCACATCGAGCAGGCCGGGGTCCACTCCGGCGACAGCGCCTGCGTGATCCCCGCGCCCACCCTCTCGGCCACCGTTCAAGAAGAGATCCGAGGAGCAGTCCGGGCCTTGGCGCTGGAACTCGAGGTCAAGGGGCTGATGAACGTGCAATTCGCGGTCAAGAGCGATGGCCTCTACGTCTTGGAGGTCAACCCCCGGGCTTCCCGGACCGTTCCCTTCGTCAGCAAGGCGATCGGGATGCCGCTGGCCAAGATTGCGGCGAAGGTGATGGCCGGGCGAAAGCTGGCCGAGCTTGGGTTTACGCGGGAAGTGATCCCGAGCTACTATTGCGTCAAGGAGGCGGTCTTCCCTTTTCGTCGGTTCCCCGGTGTCGACATTCTCCTAGGCCCCGAGATGAAGTCGACGGGCGAGGTGATGGGGATCGACGAGGATCTGGGTCTGGCCTACGCCAAGACGCAAACGGCCGCCTCGCCGAGCCTCCCGCTCCGGGGCAACGTCTTCCTGAGCGTGCGCGATCAGGATAAGCAAGAGGGGGCCCGGATTGCTCGCGTCCTCCAGGATCTCGGGTTTTCCCTCTACAGCACGGCGGGAACCGGTCGAGCGCTGGCCGAGGCGGGCGTCCCCTGTCACCGCCTGCACAAGCTCTCCGAAGGGCGCCCGAACATCCTCGACATGCTCAAGAACGGGGAGATTGCGCTCGTAATCAACTGCCCCGGCGGACGGACCGCACGACAGGATGAGATCCAGATTCGAACGAGGGCGCTCTACGCCGGAGTCCCCGTCATGACCACGATGGCGGCTGCCTGGGCGACGGTGGAAGCGATCCGCTCCCTGCAGCATAAGGAATTCCGGGTCAAGGCGCTGCAAGAGCATCACGCGACCTTGGCGTCGCTCGGCTAGGAGCCGACCGGAGAACATCGTGACAAGGAGGATCCGGGGAATATCCCTCTCGGCTCTCCTGATTGGCGGCTACCTGGTCCTGGGACTCTACGTGGTCCTTCGCGGGTGGGCCGTCGTTCCGCCCTCACCCTTCCTGCGCAGCGGCTACCTCTGTTTGGCAGGCGCCTGTGTCTTCGGCTATCCTGCGGCACGGCGCTGGCAGGAGCGGAGCCCTTCTCCGATCGCGGATTGGGCCGTTCTCCTCTCCTCGCTCTGGATCCCCTCGGTACTCTATCTCTTTCTGGGAATCGCCGCAGGCGATCTGCTTGGGCTACTGCCTGGAGTCTCTAGGCTCGAGGCGAGCCTCCTCCCCTCGTGGGGTCCCGGAGCCGGCCTCGTGATCGTGGTCATGCTCCTGCTTCTCAAAGGGGCCTTCAACGCGCGCCGGATCTTGGTCCAAAACCTCGATCTTTCCCTCGATCCGTCCCCTTCTTCCTCTTCTTCGGCTCCCCCGTGCCTGACCATCGCCGTCGCGTCCGACCTCCACATCGCCGGAACCTTCGGCGCGAAGCGGCTCGCCCGCATCGCCCAGGCGATCCGGTCGATCTCGCCCGACCTCGTCCTTCTGCCCGGAGACCTGGTCGATGCTTCCGCGAAGGTGCTGGAGAAAGCCGGCGTGGGGCCGATCTTCGGCTCTCTTTCCGCTCCCTTGGGCGTCTTTGCCTGCCTGGGGAACCACGAGTACTATTGCGGTGCAGACGAGGCTGCGGTTTTTTTGGAGGAAAACGGGATCATCGTCCTGCGCGACCGGTGCGTGGAGGTCGGGGGCCTCTTCCGAATTGCCGGCAGGGAGGATCGGGCCAAGACCGTGCTGGGCGACGGCCGCCCGCGACAGCCGCTTCGTCAGATTTTGGAAAAGACCAACGCGCGCCTGCCGCTTTTCGTGCTCGACCATCGCCCCTCGGCACTCGACGAAGCGGCCGATTGCGGTGCCGATCTCCTCGTCTGCGGCCACACCCACAACGGCCAGTTTTGGCCCATCAACCACGCGATTTCCCGCCTCTACCCGGTCCCTTACGGCTATGCGCACCGGGGGAAAACCCACATCGTCGTGACTCGCGGTGCCGGTACCTGGGGGCCTCCCATCCGCACCGGGCAGTGCTCGGAAATCTTTCGGATCACCCTCCGCCTTGCTTCCGGGGTAGCGCGAAAATAGCCTCGTTCCACCGCAAGAGCAGTGCCGGGGAAACCTGCAGCCACCCATCCGGCCCGGCTGGAGCGCAGCAAACCGCACGGCGCAATGGACGCCTTCCCAAGACCGAGAAAGGAGGATAAAGTGAAGGTCATGAAGTTCGTGACCACATTGGACCGGGATGAAGATGGCGTTTGGATCGTCGAATGCCCTTCCATCCCTGGCTGCGTCAGCCAGGGCAAAACCCGTGACGAAGCGCTGGCCAACATCCGGGAAGCCATCGCGGCCTGCCTGGAAGTGCGGGCTGAGCGCGGCTTGCCGCTGACGGTCCAGACGCAGCAAGTCGAGGTCACTGTCTGATGCCGTCGCCGCCGAAGCTCAGCGGCCGCGAAGTGGTGCAAGCCTTCACCAAAGGCGGCTGGCAAATGGTGCGGCAACGCGGCAGCCACATGATCCTGGTCAAGGAGGGACACATGGCGACGCTCTCGGTGCCCGATCATCGGGAAGTGGCCAAGGGCACCTTGCGCAGCCTGATCCGTTCCAGCGGCTTGACCGTCGAGCAGTTCGCCGCTCTCGCTGACCAATAGATCCGCGCTCGCTATTGCTGGAGCGTCCCAAGGTCAGGCGTTTTCCCGTTCTTCTGCGGTCCCTCTCGCAGAGTCCCTTCCCATTCCTTCCACGGCTCATCGGAAAGAAACCGCCTCGGCCCGGGCGGGCCTTGCTCCACTTGGGCACCGGCCCGGGGCTACGACTTTTCCTCGCCCACCTGCGCTCGCCACTCGCGGAGGGAGACCGTCTTTTCGTAGATTGCGCGCCCCAGCACCGCGCCGTAGAGCTGCGGAATCCTTTCTAGCGCGCGAAGATCTTCGGGCTTGCCGATTCCGCCCGAGGCGAAGATCGGCAGGGGGACGGTTTCGACCAGCTCCCGGGTTCTCTCCAGGTCCGGGCCGGAGAGCATGCCATCGACGGATACATCGGTGTAGAGGAGAAATCCCGCTCCGTTGGCCTGGGCATAGCGGGCGGCGTCGATCACCTTCTTCCCCGTGCCCTGCGCCCAGCCGGCAATGCGGACTTCTCCGTCGCGGGCATCGAGGGCGACCACGATCCGCTCCGATCCCATGCGCGCGGCGAGCTTGGGAAGAAATTCCGGCTCATCCCATGCGCGCGTTCCAAGGATGACCCGTGAAGCTCCTCGCTCGATGGCTTCTTCCACCGCCTCTTCGGTGCGGAGTCCTCCGCCGAGCTGAAGGGGAATCCGGACGCGCTTTGCGATCGCCTCCACCCAGGGCAGGGAGGAAGAGGCGCCGGAAAAAGCCCCCTCCAGATCGACGACGTGCAGGCCGTCCGCCCCTTCCTCCTCCCAACGGATCGCGGTCGCCACCGGATCGTCCGAATAGAGGATGGCGGAATCCCGTTGTCCTTGCCGAAGGCGCACGACCTTCCCCCCAAGCAGGTCGATGGCAGCGAAAAGCTTCATGGAGCGGATAGGGTGGGGGTCTCGCGGCGTGCGGCGACTCCGACGAAGTTGGTCAAGAGTTGCAACCCCACCCGCTGGCTCTTTTCCGGGTGAAACTGGACCGCAAAGAGCGCATCCCGGCAGACCCCGCTGGGGAAGGGCACTCCATAATCGGTTTCGAGAGCGATGCACTCCGGATCTTCGGGAACCGGAAAGTAGCTGTGAACGAAGTAGAAGAAATCTCCCGTCTGGATCCCTCGAGTGAATGCACTTTCGCGAAGGATCCGGACGCTGTTCCAGCCGATCTGGGGCACCTTCCCGACGCTCCGCGGGAAGCGGACCACCCTGCCGGGGATGAGCCCGAATCCAGCCACTCCGGGGCTTTCGGCGCTTCCCTCGAAGAGAAGCTGATAGCCAAGGCAGATGCCGAGGAAGGGCCTCCCGCCGCTCACCCACTCCTGCAGAGGAGTCCAAAGCCCTGTTTGCGCAAGTCGGGCGGCGCAATCGCCGAATGCTCCGACGCCGGGAAGGACGACGCCCGCCAGATCGGACAGGTCGTCAGGATGTGCGACGCGTCGGGGAGCGGCTCCGACAAACGCGAGGGCCTTTTCCACGCTCCGGAGGTTGCCCATGCCGTAATCGACGACGCCGACCATGGGACGGGAGGCTTCGGAACGGGATTCTGTGGCAAGGGAGTCCAACGTTTTTTGTGCAATTCCTTGGCAAACGATGCGATTCGAACAAAACTTTGCGTCTACGAATGAAGTTGCATTTTACGAAAATGACAGGGGCCGGCAATGACTTTATCCTCGTCGATGACCGGGACGGCCGCCTACAGCTCCGACCGGACCAAATCGCCCGCCTTTGCGATCGCCACTTCGGCATCGGTGCCGATGGAATGCTCGTCGCGGAAACGGATGGGGAGGAAGACCGGATACGGATGCGGTATTACAACTCCGACGGAGGGGAAGCTTCGCTCTGCGGGAACGGAGCGCGCTGTTTTGCCCGCTTCTTGCGGTCTCTCTGGAAAGGGAAAGAGTCGGATCGGGTCTCTTTTCTTACCGGCGCCGGACCCGTGGAAGCCTGGTTTGCCGGAGAAGAAGTCTCGATCTCGATGCCCGATCCGGGCGCCGCGCGACTCCGGCAACCGGTCGCCACTCGGCATGGGCCGCGGGAAGTGCAGTGGATTCACACGGGAGTTCCTCACCTGGTGGTGTTCGTGCAGAGCGTCGAGGGGATTGACGTGGAGGAGCTGGGGCGGGAGTTGAGGTGGCTGCCGGACTTTGCTCCCGAAGGGGCAAATGTCGATTTCGTCGAGCTGCTGGGCTCGGATCGGAGCGCGGTGCGGACCTATGAACGAGGAGTCGAGGCGGAAACGCTGGCGTGCGGAACCGGGGTCACCGCTTCCGCTCTCGTGGCTCACTTGGCGAAGGGGCTTTCCTCTCCTGTGTCGGTTCTTGTTCGGAGTGGGGACTGCCTGCGTGTCCTCTTCGAACGGTCCGGCGATCGATTTCACGGGGTGAGACTCCAAGGTCCGGCTACAATGGTGTTTACGGGGGAGACAGAGGTGGGCGAGTCAACTACCCCAGCCTGAAGGCTGGAGCTTGTGAGAACAGGCTGGGTTGACCAGGGAGCACATGGAAATATGCGCAGACGTTTGGAACAGGTCGAAAAGACGCACCGGCGAATGCTTCCTCAGTT
>JAQTUK010000106.1 GCA_028710285.1 Methylacidiphilaceae bacterium
CCCTCCTCGAGCAAAATGCGCTCGACCTCACCCTGCTTGCCCGGCGCCGTTCCCGCGTAGAAGTAAAAATACCCTGCCTGGCGTCCGACAAAACGAGAAGCACTTACGAAGTACGCCAGGCCCAATTCGTCGCGCACGCGGACAAAGAGCCGGCTGCCCAGGTCGGAAAGGGCCTCTCCCACCACCGCAAGAGGCAACTGATCGGGATGGACCAGTTCCGGTATCGGGAAGGCGATCTCCACGATGGCTTGCTCCTTGCCCGGAACCCGCCTTTCGACCCGCACGGGTTGGGAAGGAAGAAGGGGAAGGGGAGGAGAGGAGAGCACCGAGGGTGCGCCTAACCGGGAGGCCATGGCCTCGACGATGACCGGCTGCCATTCCGCCGGGCCTACCGGACCCGCTCCCGCAATAATCAGCCGATTGGTGAGAAGGACCCTGCGAAGGAAGTCCCTCACATCGGCCGCGCCAATCGAAGCAAGACTCTCCTCTGTCCCCAAGACGTTGCCCCCGTAGGGGTGCTCCCCCCATAGGGCTCGGCGAACGAGATCGCGAGCGACGGTGAGCGGATCGTCTCGTTCGGCCTGGAGCAGAGATAGCTGCTTGCGTTTTTCGATCGCGATCTCTTCCTCCCGGCACGCCGGTTCGAGAAGCATCTCCAGAAAGAGATGAAGCGCCGGTGCCCACTGGTCGCTCAACACCTCCAGCGATAGGCCCGCTGAATTATTTCCCGCGTCGGCTGCGATCGAACCGCCCAGCTCCTCTACCTCTCGAGCAATCCTGGCCGCCGTCCTGTTCCGGGTGCCCTTGAGGAGGAGTTGCGCGGAAAGAAAGCAGATCCCCTCCTTTCCCTTGGGCTCGAAGAGGAGTCCGCCGTCAAAGGCGGCCCGGAAGAACTGGAGAGGCAAGCCGTTTTCGAGCGAAAGCATTCGAAATCCGCCGCCCGCCTTCGTCAAGGACGGGGTGTGCCTGCTTCCCGGGTGCGCGCCGACCTGCGGCTCGCGCGACGCGGGCTTGAAATCGACAGGGACGAGGTCGATGCGATTTTCCTTGTGCGGCACGAGATATCGGCGTGCCACTCCCTGCACCTCCTCGGCCCTCACTGCCAGCAGGAGTCGCAAGAACGTCTCCTTCAAGTAGGGGTCCCGGGCCAACAGCCAGCCGGAGCCCACCGCCTCCCCCTTGCCCGCCATGCTCTTCAGGTCGGCGATCGAACGCGCGAGGTTCAACCGGCGGGCCAGCGTCAAATCGGCTTCCGCCGGCAACGACTCTCCAATCCGGGCAAGCTCCTCGCGGAGCCGGCCCGCCAACTTCTCCAGCCGCGCCGGCGCGCACCGGGCCTCGACGCCGAAGACCCCAACCTCCAGTCCGGCGAACGCAAACGCCTCCACTTCTTCGGCCAAACTCTCCTGCTCGACCAGCTTTTGGTGCAGAATCGAACTCCGGCTTTCACCGAGGAGCAAGGCGAGGACCCGAAGCGCCGCGGAGTCCGGGTGACCCAATCCGGGAACGGGATAGAGGATGGCGATGCGGGCCAACTCGCTCGGGAATGTTTTTCGAGCGTAGCGCGCGGCGGCTTGGACGGGTTCCTCGGGAAGGGGAATATCGAAGAGAAACCGGCGCGGCTCCCTGCCGAAGCATCCCTCCGCGGCTTCGAAGACCTCCTCCGCTTCCGCCGCGCCGGACACGACGAGAAAGAGATTTTGCGGCGCATAGCGCTCCCGGTGATAGGCAATGACGTCCTCTCGGCTCAAGGCATCGAAGAGATCGATCTGTCCAATGATGGGAAAGCGCAGAGGATGCCTCAGGAACGTGGTTTCCAAGGCCGCTTGAATGAGCTGGCTCTCGGGATCGTCCTCGACCATCGCGAATTCTCGACGGATCACATCCTTTTCCCGGACAAATTCCTCCGGATCGATGGCGGGATGGAGCACGGCATCGGCGAGGATGGGCAGGGCCCGCGGCCAGGACTCCGCCGGCAGATCGATGTGATAGACGGTCCGTTCGTAAGTGGTGTAGGCGTTGAAGTGGCCGCCAAGATCCTGGATCTCCTGGACCATCTGGATGCCGGTCCGCGTGGGGGTTCCTTTAAAGAGCAGGTGCTCCAAGAGATGGGAGATTCCCGAGCCGATCCAGCGGCCCTCATGAATGCTTCCCGTCGCGCACCAGCACTGGAGGGAGACCACCGGCGCGCTCGTGTCGTGATTGACAAGCACGGTCAGCCCATTTGCCAGCGCCCGCTGCTCCACTGCCAAAAGCGACAGCGAGAGCGGCTCATTTGCTACCGACGACTGGCCGGTGGTTGATGGTGATGTGGAACCCATGGCGATCCTCGCGGGCATGAGCCGTCGGCGCAACCCCGCGACTCTCCGGCCCTGCCTTCGTTATGCGGCCGGCGCCTTCTTCTTTGCTCGGCCCGCCTTCCCGGCGTTTCGCTTCCCTGCCGGTCGGACCGTCCCCATCGGACGAAACGGTTTCACAAACGCCGAGGTGAAGCTGAAGCCCTTCTTAAAATCTTTCCGAGTTCCCGCGCTCGTCTGGCCAAGCACCCCGTAAGAGGCGAGGCTCAGGATTACATCGCCCAGATCGCCGCAGTTCCGGATTCCCCATTCACTCAAAACCAGCTTGCTCATGGGCCCGAATTCTCGAAGCGCATGGGTGCGCAAGGCTTCCAAGATCTCCTTGCCCGACCCGGCGGTCGCGATGCGACGCTTTCCCTTTCGTTTTCCGCCTTTTTCCGTCGAATGCAGGGCCTCGCGAACGAAATAGTACGCCTCGTCCACATATCGTCCATCTCGCTCGCAAATCTCTTCGACAATGCTGGCAAAGTTCCGCTTGCGCATATCTATGGCACTCTCCCTTTCCCTCGAAACCTACGGATTATGGGGAGGCTGTTCCACGAGCTCCCGGCCGAGATCTTTGCTCCCAAGGGATTCACGCAAGAGCTTAATCATTCCACCTAGCGTCAGCACGACGAGCAGGAAGAACACGAGCCCCTGCTCCCGACGGGTCAACCAGACGTCTCGACTCTTCCACCAAGCTCGCAGACCGGCCACCTTGTTGCATATCTCTCCTGAACGGTTCCGTATTTCAAGCAGTTTTCCTGGAACCGTTGTGCGGCAACTCGTTACACAACTTGCAGGGCGAGCCGCGAGAGGAAAGGTCGGGACGGGATTGGCGGCGGCTGTCGGTCCCTTGAATCGGCGAACTGCCCAAGATGGCTTATGCGAAAAGGGCTGCTTTTTTCTTGATTTTCCACTCTTCCCTCGTGCGGATAGGCGAGCAATGTCCGCATTCCGCATCCTCGCCCCGGCTAAGCTGTGTTCTCCCTGGCTTCTCGACGAGATGCGCGGCTCCCTGGGTTCCGAGATCGCCGTAGAAACTTATGCGAGGGAGGAAGAGAGCCGGAACCTGATTTCCTCAGGTTCCTTCGACCTTGCCGCGCTGCCCGACACGGTGCTTCTTTCCTTCCTCCGAGCGGGCCTGCTCCTGCCTCTAGCCGCCGCCCTCCCTTCTCCGCTCCCGGCGGAGCCGCAATTCCTCCACCACTATTTCGATCCGGCCAACCAAAGTGCCTGGCCCTTCGGCTTCACTCTGCTGGCGATCGCCGGCCAGGGCACTCCCGCGGAGGTGCCGAGCCATTGGAAGGAACTCGCGGACGGGCGAATGCCGTTTCGGCCACCCTCCTCCCCGATTATCTCCCGATTTCTCTTCGCAGCGCTTGAGCATGGCTTTCCCCCGCCTCCTGGCTCTCTACGCAGCCAAGCCGGTCCGGTTCCACCGCGCCAGGACGGGAACGCCCGCATCGAAGTCGACTTCGTGCAGGGTCTTGAGCCGCGCAAGGAGGGTCCAGGCTGGCTCGTCCGCATACCCGTGGAAGGCTCCTGGATCCGGCTTTTCCACTGGGCCATCCCTCGCGGATGCGCCAACCCGAAGAGGGCGGGGACGGCTCTCCGCGAGCTTTTTCGTCCCGAAAATCTTGGCCGTTACGCATCGGAATCCTTCCTTGCTGTCACCGCCCGGGAAGCCCGCCCAGCGGTCCCGGCGGAACTTCTCCGGAATCCCGATGTCTATCCGGCCGAGTCCCTCCTCGACCGATGCATCTTCGCTCGGGTAGACTGGCTCTCCCCTACGCCCGACGCCGGTTGATCGGCGCCCGCAGCTCCGCTCGGTCGGAGAAATGGGCGGAGAGCCAAGGAAAAGGAGATCGGCATCGCATGCCTCGCTGGACGGATGGGTTCGAGCGCTTCGCGATCGACGTTATCTTGGAGCGCCGGGATGGAAAGCGCGCGGCACTCCTGCGCGGGCTGCTTTTCCTCCTGTCTTTGCTCTACGGCCCCCTGGTCCGTCTCCGCATCTGGCTCTACGACCGGAACTTCCTGCATTCCCACTCCTTGGGCTGCCTGGTCATCAGCGTCGGCAATCTCACGGTTGGAGGAACGGGGAAGACGCCTGTGGTCGAAAAGCTTGCCCGCGAACTCACTCGCGCGGGCCGCCGGGTCGCCATCCTCAGCCGCGGTTACAAGAGCGCGTCGCGTCCGTTTTGGGAGCGATGGCGTCCAGCCGCCCAGGGGGAAACACCCCATTCTGGGCCGCGTGTCGTTTCCGATGGGAAACGGGCCTTCCTGGGTCCGCTTTTGGCAGGGGATGAGCCCTATATGCTCGCCTCCAATCTACAAGAGGTCGTAATCCTGACCGGGAAGAACCGCGTGCGCGCCGGCCTCACCGCGATCCGTCGGTGGGGGGTCGACACCCTTCTTCTCGACGACGGCTTCCAGTATCTTCCTCTCAAAGAACGGATCGACATCGTCCTCGTAGACCGGGAAACACCGTTCGGCAATCGATTCCTGCTACCCCGCGGCACTCTTCGGGAGCCGATGAGCCATATTCGCCGGGCGGATATCCTCCTGCTCACCAAGTGCGACGGCTCTCCGCTCGCCAACTTGAAATCCGAATTGCGTCGGCACAATCGACACGCCCCCATCATCGAGTGCGCCCACCTCCCGCGCTATCTCGCCCAAGTGAGCACCGGAGAGAAGCGCTCCCTGACCTTTCTTCAAGGGCTTCGCGTCGTCGCTCTTTCCGGGATCGCCCGCCCCGAGAGCTTTGAGAACGGACTGCGGAAGCTCGGGGCTGAGATTGTCTACTCTCGGCGGTTTGCCGACCATCACCGGTTTTCCGAGCAGGAGCTTCTCCGCGTTTTGGAACGGGCGAAGGCCCGTTCGGCCGCCGCCATCCTTACGACCGAAAAAGATGCCGTTCGCCTTCCTTTCCTTCGCACCCCACCTCCGGTCCCGATCTATTTTCTGCGCGTGGAAATCGAGTTTCTCCACGGCGCCGAGGCTCTCCAAATCCGCCTGCGCGAGAAAATGCGGGAGCGGGTGCCCCTTGCTTTTTCCCCGTCCGATCGCACTTCCTCCGCCGTGGAGGAACCGATGGCCAATGGAGCTCGTCCCGTCTTCCTGTGATTCCCCCACCTTCCCTTCTGGTCCGTTCTCCCAACTGGCTGGGGGACGCCGTCTTAAGTCTCCCCGCGGTGGCAAGCCTCAAACAGTGGCTCGGCACGGGAACCCTTGCCGTAGCCACTCCTGGTAAATTGAGCGCTCTTTGGCATCTCTGCCCGTTTGTCGATCGCGTGATCGCTCTCGACTCTCCGGAGCGCCTCTTTTGCGCGACAAAAAGGCTGCGCGAAGGGAGATTCGATGCCGCGCTCCTCCTTCCGAATTCCCCACGCTCGGCTCTCGAGGCACGCCTGGCCGGCATTCCCAGGATCTGGGGCAAGGCGGCTTGGCCCCGCTCCGCGCTATTGAGCCGCCCTGCTCTTCGGGGAGACCCCGGCGGGCGCTTCCCGCAGCAAGCGGCGAGCTACCTCGCTCTGGCCCAGGAGCTTGGAGCTTCTGGCTCCCTGGCGACACCCGAGTTGCGTCCCTCTTCCTCGTGGGGCAAACCTCCGGAACCGGTCATCGCCTTCTGCCCGGGTGCCGAATATGGCCCTGCAAAGCGATGGCCGGCCGAATCCTATGCGATCCTGGCCCGACGGTTGCATGCCGTCACGGGTTACCCGGTCCATCTTTACGGGGCCGCCGGTGACCGAGAAGTCTGCCACCAGATCGCATCGGCCGTTCCCGGCGTCGAGAGCTTCGCGGGTCAGACGACCTTGGAAGAGTTTCTCTCGGCCCTCGCGCGCGCCCGGCTTGTCGTCTGCAACGACAGCGGAGCCATGCACGTCGCCGCTCTTCTCGGCGTACCCGTCGTTGCCCTCTTTGGTTCGACCGACCCGGTGCGGACCGGACCCCTGGGAGGTACCACCCGGGTGTTCTCCCATCCCGTGCCCTGCGGTCCCTGCTTTCGCCGCACCTGTCCCAGGGACCTGGCCTGCCTGCGCCAGATCGATCCAGAGACGGTTTTCTCTGCCTGCCTGGAACAACTGGGCTTCTCCACGGTGGTTTCTTCGTGAACGCTCCCAACGATCCCCAAGCTTCCCTGCCTCTTCCTCTTCCCCCTCCGCCCAGGGAATCGTCCGAGGGAAACGCCGCCTCGCATCGCGCGGCGGGAGTCGTGAGTCTCGCCGTCATGGGTTCACGGATCTTCGGCCTTGTCCGCGAGCTTGTCTTTGCTGCGCTTTTCGGTGCGGGCAAACTGCTCGACGCCTACCTTGCCGCTTTCCAAATTCCCAATCTTTTTCGGGATCTCTTCGCCGAAGGAGCGCTTTCCACCGCGTTCACCACCGTCTTTGCGAAGACATGGGAAGAGCAAGGAAAGGCCAAGGCGTTTTCGCTCGCAAACCATCTGCTTGCGATCCTGCTGATCCTGCTCTCCGCACTCTGCCTCGCGGGCATTCTCTTGGCTCCCCTCCTCGTCGAATTGACTAGCTTCGGCTTCCACGCGATTCCAGGGAAGTTCGATCTGACCGTGCGCCTCACGCGAGTGCTCTTCCCCTTCATCCTCTTCGTCGCGCTGGCCGCGGTCGCCATGGGGATCTTGAACGCCGGCCGGATTTTCGGCCTGCCCGCATCGGCCTCGACCGCCTTCAACATCGTCTCCGTCGTGCTGGGAGTCCTTTTTGCCTACACGCTGGATCCCCAGCGCAATCCCCTTCATCCCTCCTTTGGAGAGGCCGCCGTCTTCGGAGTCTGCTTCGGCGTTCTCCTCGGCGGCCTTGCCCAGCTCTTGATTCAGGTTCCGGCCTTCCGCTGGATCGGGTACCGCTGGCGATGGGAACTCGACCTTTCGGACCCGAAGCTTCGGGAAATCTGGCGCTTGATGATCCCCAGCGTGATCGCCGGGGCGGCCGTCCAAGTGAACGTGTTGATCAACGGCATGTTCGCGTCAGAGATCAACGGTGGTCGCTCCTGGCTCAACTGCGCCTTCCGTCTCATGCAGTTTCCGATCGGAGTCTTCGGCGTGGCGATCGCCACCGTGACGCTCCCCACGGTCTCCCGCCAGCACGCTCGAGCGGATCTCGACTCCTTTCGCCGCACGCTGCGCCACTCCCTTCGCCTCGGCCTGTTTTACACGGTTCCCTCCGCCGTCGGGTTGGCCGTCCTCTCCGAGCCCCTGATCCGGCTGATCTACCAGCATGGCCGCTTCAACTCCTGGGATGTTCACCAGACGGCGACAGCCTTGGAAGCGTACACGCTTGGGCTTGCCGGCTACGCGGGGATCAAGATCCTGGCTCCCTGCTTCTACGCCCTCGATGCCCCGACGATACCCCTCCGGATCAGTCTCTTCGGCATCGGTCTCAACCTCCTGCTCAACTTCTTCCTGGTCAAAGTGCTCTCCTTCGGCCACGTCGGCCTGGCTCTCACCACCTCGCTCGTCGCCCTTCTCAATTGCACTCAACTCTTCCTCTCCCTCGACCGGCGCGTCTTCCCCGGAGGACTCCGGCACTGGCTTTCCTTCCTCTGGCGCTTGGCACTCGCTTCCGCCGGCTGCGGAGTTGCGGCCGCCTGGGTTGCCCGGGCGGCGGGGCGATCGCCCTTGCCTTCTGTCCCCTTGGGCAGCGCGATACTCGTCGCGGCGGCGGTGGCCTCCGGTGCCTTGGTCTTCTTCTTTTCCGCCCGCGCCCTTCGCTTGGAAGAATGCCGCGAGGCCCTGGATCTTCTCCGCCGGGTCCTCCGGCTACGGAGGAGGGGAAGCGCAGTGGGGCCAACCTGAGTTCCGGCGAGTTGCGTCGCAGGAGATGGCGACAAAGGAGGAGCTAATCTCTTGTCCCGAGCCCGACTCTTCGTAAAGATTTCTCCGTGGCCCGATTCGTGGAGCTTCCCTTGACCGCCGGCGGTCCGAAGGTCCTGATCGGCCTCGTGCATCTGCGACCGCTGCCGGGAGCGCCGAGGTATGACGGTCGCTTCGACGCCGTGATCGAGGGTGCTCTGGCGGATGCCCGCGCTTGGCAAGAGGGCGGGGCGGACGCCCTCTGCGTCGAGAACTACGGAGATGTCCCGTTCTGGAAGAACGCCGTGCCCGCGGAGACGGTCGCCGCCATGGCCGCCATCGGAGCCGAAATCCGCAGGATGACGTCGATGCCTCTGGGCTTCAATGTGCTGCGCAACGATCCCCGCGCAGCCCTCGCGCTCTGCGCGGCCTGCGGCGGGAGCTTTCTGCGCGTGAACGTTCTTGCCAATGCGTCGGTCACCGACCAAGGAGTGATGGAAGGGGAAGCAGCG
>JAQTUK010000107.1 GCA_028710285.1 Methylacidiphilaceae bacterium
TCGGCTCAAGACGGAGCCTGTTTCGCGACCGAACCGCGATCCGGGCTCGCCTCGGAAGACCCGTCTCCCTTTGGCAAGGACTGGCCACGCCAAAGGAAGTAGAGGATCGGGTAGATGAGCAGTTCGAGCACTCCTGACGTCACGACCCCGCCTACCATCGGTGCGGCGATCCGTTTCATGACGTCCGCTCCGGTCTCCTGGCTCCAGAGGATCGGGAGAAGACCGAAGAGAATCGCGCAAATGGTCATGGTCTTCGGCCGGATCCTGCCAAGAGCGCCTTCCTCGATGGCCGCGCGCAGGTCGGCACGCGATCGCATTCGTCCTCCGCGACTTCGTTCCTCATAGGCGTGGTCCAAGTAGAGAAGCATGATCACCCCGGTCTCCGCGTCGAGACCGGCAAGCGCGATCAGCCCAACGGCCACCGCCACGCTCAGGTTGTAACCAAGCCAGTAGAGTAGCCAAAAGGCCCCTACTAAGGAGAAGGGGACGGCCAGCAGCACCAGAAATGTGCGACCTACCGATCGCGTATTCAAGTGCAACAGGACAAAGATCACTAACAAGGTCAGCGGGATGAGGAGCAGAAGGCGCTGCTTCGCCCGGAGGAAATACTCATAGGAACCGGCCCATTCGACGTAGTACCCAGGAGGGAAAATGACATTTCGGGCGATCTGAGCGCCGGCCTTTCGAACGTAGCCGACGAGATCCTTGGCCGTGCTATCGACCAGGACAAAGCCGACGAGTTGGGCGTTTTCGCTCCGAATTTCGGGAGGGCCGAAGGCAAAATGGATATCGGCCAACTCTCCCAAAGGAACCTGGACACCCGAAATCGGCTCGGAGGGCGAGCTCCGGGACGGGCTTTCGGTCGAAAAAGCCGTCGGAGACGTACCCAGAAGGATCCGAGAGAGCGCGAGGGGATCCTGCCGAAAATCTCGATTGTAGCGGACGCCCACTGGATATCGTTCTCGGCCCTCTACCGTAACGGTCACGGTATTCCCGCCGATCGCGCCCTCGATCGCCTGGTTGACATCTTCGACCGTAAATCCGTAACGCGCCAGCGCCTCGCGGCGAACCTGTATGTCCAGGTATCGTCCCCCTTCCACCCGCTCCGCAAAGACGCTTCGGGTGTCGGGGAACCCGGAAAGGGCTCGCTCGATCTTCTCTCCCAAATCGCGGATCACGTTGAGGTCGGGACCAAAGATCTTGATCCCCAGGTTCGACCGGAAGCCGGTCGTCAGCATCTCCGTGCGGGTCTGGATCGGCATCCAGAAAATGTTGGCTACTCCCGGAAACTGGAGCTTCCGATTGAACTCCGCGACGAGCTTGTCCCAGCTCATTCCTTTGCGCCATTGGCTTTCGGGCTGGAAGGTCACCACCGTCTCGGTCATCGAGAGCGGGGCGGGATCGGTTGCGGTGTCGGCCTGCCCCGCCTTCCCAAAGACGGTCGCGACCTCGGGCACCTGAGCAATGATCCGGTCCTGCGTCTGGAGAATTCGAGCGGCCTCCGCAATCGCCACTCCGGGGACGGCGGTCGGCATATAGAGAAGGGTTCCTTCGTTGAGGGGAGGCATGAACTCCGCGCCCAGGCGACGGATCGGATAGAGGGTCGATGCCAGTACCGCGATAGCTAGGAGGAGGACCAGGAGGCGGTAACGGAGGACGAAACGAAGCACCGGCCCATAGAGGGCAAGGAGCAGCCGGTTGAGCGGGTTGCGTCTTTCCGGAACGATTCGCCCTCGAACAAACCAGCGCATTAAGACGGGCACCAAGGTCACGGAAAGCAAGGCGGCGAAAAACATCGCAAAGGTCTTTGTGAAGGCGAGCGGACGAAAGAGTCGGCCTTCCTGAGCCTCGAGGGCAAAGACGGGGACAAAGGAAACGGTGATCACGAGGAGGGAAAAGAAGAGGGGCCGACCCACCATCTTCGCCGCAGCCAGCAACACCCGGAGCCGCTCCTCCCCGCGCGGGTCGGTCCCACTCTTTCCCCGTGCCTCTTCCAGCTGCTTATGGGCGTTTTCCACCATGATGACGGCTCCGTCGACCATGGCCCCGATGGCGATCGCGATCCCGCCGAGCGACATGATGTTTGCCGTCAGCCGCAAGCTGCTAAATGGGATGAAGGCGAGCACGATCGCCGCGGGGAGAAGAAGGATGGCCACCAGGGCGCTGCGCACGTGCCAGAGAAAGAGAACGCAGACCAGGCTCACCACCATGCTCTCCTCGAACAGCTTCTCCCAAAGGGTGCGAATCGAGCGATGGATGAGCTCGGAACGGTCGTAGGTAGGAACTAGGCGGACTCCGGAGGGGAAGGAGCTCTCGAGGGTCTTTAGCTTCTTCTTGATTCCGTCGATCACGTTCAGGGCGTTTTCGCCGTAGCGCATCACGACGATTCCTCCGACCGTTTCGCCCTTGCCGCCGAACTCCGCAAGTCCCTGCCGAAGATCCCCTCCCAGAGTGAGGCTGCCCAGCTGTCGCACCAGGATGGGAAACCCCTTCGGATCGGTGCGCACGACCGCGCTTCCCACGTCGGCGAGCGATTGAAAGTACCCCCGTCCACGGATGTAATACTCCATCGTGGAGACCTCGAAGCTCTTCCCGCCCACATCGCGGTTGCCTTTGCGGACCGCATCGACGACCTCGGAGAAGCGGACACCATAGGCCACGAGCTTGTCGGGATCGAGGTTGACTTGATATTGGCGAACGTAGCCCCCGACGCCCGCCACCTCGGAAACGCCGTGGACGGAAGCCAGCGCGTACCGCAAGGTCCAGTCCTGAAAAGAACGGAGCTCGGCCAAGTCGTGTTTTCCCGACTCATCGACGAGCGCGTACTCAAAGACCCAGCCCACGCCCGTCGCGTCCGGTCCCAAGGTCGGGCTCACCCCTTCCGGCAATCGACCGCGCACCGCATTCAAGTACTCGAGCACGCGCGACCGAGCCCAGTAGATGTCGGTGCCGTCCTCGAAGATCACGTAGACAAACGACTTCCCAAAGATCGACTCTCCGCGGACGAACTTCACCCGCGGTGCGGAAATGAAGAGAGTCGAGATCGGATAGGTGATTTGATCTTCCACGAGCGTGGGACTGCGCCCCGTCCATTCCGTGTAGACGATCACCTGAACGTCGGAGAGATCCGGAATGGCATCCAAGGGAGAGCTTCGCAGGGCCGCGATTCCCCACGTGATGCCGAAGGCGGCCAGTACACTCACCAAGAATGGATTGCGACCGCTCCACTCGATGAGACGCTCCAGCATGGTTACATCCCGGGCATTCCAGGCATGCCGTGTTGATGGGAATGAGGATGGCCGGCCGGCGAGGGAACAGACGGGCCGGGAACCCGCTCTCCCTCGAGGGGCTGCTCCCCGGACCAAATCCGCAGCGCGCCTTGGACGCGAGACTCGGCATCAATCAGGAAGTTGGCGCCCGTGACCACCCTTTCTCCTTCCGGAAGCCCGCCGAGCACCTGGTAATAGTCATCGAGCTTCTCCCCCAGGCGGACAAAACGGGGCTCGAGATGGCCTCCGCCGTGATCGACGAAGACGACGAAGCGCCTTCCCGTCGGGATCACGGCATCGCTCGGCACCGCGATCTGCTCCCCGTAGTCGAGATGGGCCACGACGTCGGCGTACATGCCGGGACGCAGCTTATGACCGGGGTTCGACAGGATGATCCGGGCTTGGAGCCGGCGCACGGTTTCCGTGAAATGGGGTTGCACGAAATCAATGCGGCTCCGAAACCGCTCCCCGGGCAATGCGGGCAGAGTCACCTCGCAGGACTGGCCTTCCGAGATAAAGGGCGCTTGATCTTCCGCAAATTGCGCGAGCACCCATACCCGGGAGAGACTGATGAGCCGAAAGAGCGTTTGACCCGCAGAGAAGCGCATGCCCTCGATCACATTTTTTTCGTGCACATGCCCGGATATGGGGGAAAGCAGGTCGAAGGTTCCGCGAATCCCTTTCCCGGTGCGAACGTCGTTGGTCGACATGCTCCAGGCAACCTTCTCGAGCTCTCGGATCTGCGCGTCGGTCAGGTCCCAGACGCGAATCCGGTTCCGGATGTGCACGAATTGCTGATCGAGAAGAATCGGGTTCGCCTTTTGAATCAGCAGGCTCCTTCGCCAGGCGCGATAGGCGCGGATGTAGTCCATTTGCGCTTGCACCCAGTTCTCGGAAAGAATCGTCGCCAGCCTTTCCCCCTTGTGCACTTCTTTCCATAAATAGTTGGCGTAGAGCTTGATCACATACCCGTCACCCGCTTTCACGTTGATGTCGACCTCCCTCGACTCGTCGACCGCCAAGATGGCTGGGGCACGCAATTCCCGAACCAGATGGCGCCGCTCGACGATTCCGGTTCGGACTCCGATCGCCTGCAACCGCTCGGGAGGAACGAAAAAGGGCCCTGTTTTCGGGGTAGGCGGAGCCTGGGAACCAGGACGAGCCTCTTCCGGTTTTTGGGTGGAGGAGGCGTGCACGGCGACCAGGTCCATGCTGCAGATCGGACACTTGCCCGGAACAGGAGAGCGCACGCTGGGGTGCATGGTGCAGGTGTAATAGAGAATCCTCTCCTCCTCCCTGGGGTCTGCCAAGGACCGGGTTCCGAGGCAACCCGACAGGCAGAGGATAAGAAGCAGGGGGGATAGAGATCGGCGGCTCTTCACGGATGCGGAGAAATCGGCTCTGGAGAGATCCAACACCCTTCGAAGGAGAAACCCTCGCCCGCCTTTGGCAAGGACGGCGGCTTTGCTTCCCTCATCCGCTGGCTTTTCCGGGTTCGCGCAGGGCGACGGGAGGGTTCCAGAGGATCTCTGCCCCGAGAAAGGCTTCTCGCGCCCCGATCGGGTTCCGAAGTCGCTGCAGAAAGACCGCAGAGGGAAGAGTCGTCTCCGTTCGGCGAGAGGAGACCCGGGGAGGTGCCGGTGCCTGGAAGAGAGATCCCGATTCTGCCAAAAGGGACTCTTCGCCCTTGGCAACATCCTCTCTTTGATCCATCCGAACTCCGACTCTCGGCGCTTCTGGCTCTCCTCCGCGAGGAAGCTCTGGCCTGGACTCATCCGGTCGCGCTTCCGGAATGCGAGCGGGGGATCGCCGCGGTCCTGTCTGACCCGGCGGAAGCGGTTCCACTTTCCCGCGCCGGTAAGCGAGCGCCGTTTGGATCGCAAACAGGACCAGAATCGCCAGAAGAGTGCCCCATTCTGTCGGGAAGGAAATGCCCGCTCCCAGCAGGGGAGCGATCCCTTCGCTTTCTTGGAGCCAGCTGGCCATCGTCCTCCCGCTTTGCCGATCCGACTAGGATGAAGGCAGGCTCCCCGGAGTTGGCCCCGAGGGTTCGCCCGCGATGTTCGAGCGCATCGCCGTATCGGCTTGGATATTGCGCAGCCGGTAATAGTCCATGACCCCGAGATTCCCTTTCCGAAAAGCATCCGCCATGGCCAGCGGAATCTCCGCTTCCGCCTCGACGAGCTTGGCACGCATCTCCTGCTCCAGGGCCACGGCCGCCGCGCGCCGCACCTCGGCCTTGGCCTGAGCGACGCGCTTGTCCGCTTCCGCCTGCTCGGCCTGGAGCTTCGCTCCGATGTTGTCGCCAATGGTGACCTCGGCGATGTCGATCGAGAGGATCTCGAAGGCGGTTCCCGAGTCGAGGCCCTTTTGGAGGACCGTCTTCGAGATTCGATCCGGGGACTCCAAGACCTCCTTGTAGTTGAGCGCCGATCCGATCGTCGTGACGATTCCTTCCCCCACCCGGGCGATGATCGTCTCCTCCGTCGCTCCTCCGACGAAACGCTCGAGATTGGTGCGAACGGTGACTCGGGCTCGCGCTCTCACGCCGATTCCGTCCTTGGCCACGCCGGCAATCGTATTCTGCCCGGTCGCCGGATTCGGGCAGTCGATTACCTTGGGATTGACGCTGGTCCTCACCGCCTCGAAGACGCTCTTCCCGGTGCCAATCGTGGCCAAGTCGATCGCGCACGCCCGGTTGAAATCGAGCGAAATTCCCGCCCGATCTGCGGCGATCAGCGCTCGGACCACCTGCTCCACGTTGCCACGCGCCAGGTAGTGGGATTCCAATTGGGCCGTGCTCAAGTCGATGCCGGAACGGACTGCGGTGATGCGATTGTTGACGATGAGGGAAGGGGGGATCCCACGCAACCGCATAGCGACCAGGTTGAACAGGCTCACCCATGCCCCGGAGATGAAGGCGCGAACCCAAATCCCTAGAAAATTGATCACGAGGAAGGCTCCAATGAGCGCGACGAGGGCGAGAAGACCGAGGAAGAAAAGGGAAATCATGGGCTAATCCTCGCTTAGTTCCTCCACAATCCAATGGCCGTCGCGGCATCCGACCACGCGGACCTTCGACCCTTCCTCCAGAAATCCGCTCTCCGCAACGACCTCTGTCCGCTTCTTCTCGAATAGGGCGACCCCGATGGGATGGCAAGGCGAAAGGAGAATCCCCTGTCGGCCAACCAGGTCGCTGGACGGGCCGATCGTTCCAGGCGGATTGCGGAATTCGAGTGCCATGCGGTGGCCGATCCGGCTCTTCGGCAGAAAGCGGAGCCAGGCCCACAGAAGCCCGCCGAAGACAAAGAGGCCGGCCGCCAGCGACGCCAAGCCCGTTTTCCATCCGAAGAGGGAAAAGGCGAGAAGGATGCCGGTGAGAAAGGCGATCCCCGCCAACAGGGCGAAGATCGCGCTCGGAAAGAAAAGCTCGCCGACGAACAAGAGCAGGCCCGCCAGAAAACAAAACAGAATCGCGGTCATCTCTCCTCGTCCAACGCCTCAACGACGACGCGGACCCCCTCCGCCGAAACGATCCGGAGCCGGCTGCCTGCGGGAACGAAACTCCCCGAGGTGACGACGTCGACCAACTTTCCTCCAAAGCGCGCCGTTCCCGCGGGCCGCAGGACGGTAAGCGCAACTCCTTCTTCTCCAGGCTGCACGAGAGGAACCGGCTTTTCCGCGGAGATCCCTTCGGGTCCCAATCCCAAACGCGACGCCGGGAGGAAGCGTGCGGCCACCGCCCCCAAGGCGAAGGCGCCCAATGTAGCCAATGCGAGCGAAAGCATGGGCTGGGCGAGTCGCTCGATTCCGACCCAGAGAGCCTCTTTGGGATAGCGATCGACCATCGCGTAGAGCAATCCCGTGACGACGAGAATCAAGCCGGCCATCGTGGGCAAAACAAGGCCCGGCACAAAGAGGAATTCGAGAAGGATCAGCCCGACTCCGACAAGAAAAAGAAAGAGCGGTTCCCATCCGCTCAAGCCGGCGAGATAATGGCCAAAGAAGTAGAGGAGAAAACAGAGCAGAGCTCCCCCGCCAAACAGTCCGAAGGCGCCTCCGGTCTTGATCTCCAAGTAGCCCAGCAGGAGGCCAAGCCCAAGCAGCAGCGGACCGGCCGCCATCAGGGCGCGGGCAAGCTGCTCGAAGCCGGTGGAGCGCAACTCCTGCAAGCGGGCGCCAGGACCACCGATCTGGAGAGCCAGGCTCCGCAGATCCGCAACGGTTCCGTCGGAAAGCAACGGCTGCGGCGGATGGCCATAACGCCGCGCGGCCTCGGTATCTGTCAGCGTGAGCACCTTTCCCTTCGGGAGAAGCACAGACCCCTCGATCACAAGGCCGCTTTCCCGATCCACCATGGCTTCGAATACCGCCGGATTATGGCCGTGGTGTTGCGCCGTCGCCCGCACCAGGGCTTGGTAGGCCGAAAGAATCTTCTTCTCGTAACTTTCGGGGAGATTCTGCACCGATCCGCCGCCGGGAGAAGCGAGAACCGGCGTAGCGGCACCAATGACTGCTCCCGGAGCCATGTAGATGTGCCGGGTCGCCGCCGCCACGAATGCGCCCGCCGAAAATGCCTTCGGATCGACAAAGGAGTAGGTCGCTTCCTGATTCGGAAAATGCTCGATGATGCGAATCATCTCCTCCATGGCGTCCGCTCGGCCTCCGGGCGTATCCAGATCGAGAACGAGTGCCGCAGCTCCCTGGGAAACCGCTTCTTTGACCCCGCGCCGCACCAGGTAGACAAGAGCCGGCTCGATCTCACCATGCACCGGGATCACGTAAATGAGATTGCCCGCCTGGGCGGCGGCCGCCTGGGCGAAGAAGACAAGCATCCCAAAGAGCTTCCAGGAGAGGCTCAAGCCAGCACCGCTCCTCATAAGCCGTGCCTCACCTTCGGCCAAGGAGTCACGGACGTCAATCCCGGGTCCAAAGAGCATTGACAGGATTCGGTTTCTTGCGCGAGGCTCCTCTCGGCATCCGAGCAGGCGAATGGCAACCCGCTACGTTTTTCCGAGGGGGTCGGACCCCATCTCCAGGAAGCGCCGTTCCCTCGTCGCGTCGCTGCTTCTCCTCTGGATCGCGTCGCTCCTTCCGGCAACCGCCGCGGAAGCGTCCGCCGGGTCGGATTCTTCGGGTACGGCAGGCGGTTCGGGCCAGAATTCGCAGGTGGCGGAGTTGATCAAGCGGTTGGAGGACCAGGGGATTCCGGTGCAGGCGAACACCAAGG
>JAQTUK010000003.1 GCA_028710285.1 Methylacidiphilaceae bacterium
GGTCGTACTGGAGAGCCTCCAGCACCAAGGCCGTTGTGCCGACCTTCAACCAGGTCGCATACTCCGAAAGGTTGGAATCGCCCACGATGACGTGGAAGCGACGGTAGAGCTTGGGATTCGCGTGGGGCTCGTCCCGCGTATTGATCAGCGGCCGCCGATTCATCGTGTCGATGCCGACCAGCTCCGTGAAGAAGTCGGCTCGCTGGGAAATTTGAAAGCCTCCGACCATTCCTTGGTCTTCCTTCTCCCAGCCCAGCTTCCCCGCCCCGCCAAAGATTTGCCGCGTGACCAGGAACGCCATCATCCCTTCGACGATGCGGTCCCAGGGAATCATCCGCGGGATCAGGTAGTTCTCGTGACAGCCGTAACTGTGCCCGGCGAAGTCGGTATTGTTCTTGTAAAGGCAGATCGTATGGTTGCGCTTCCGGCTCGCCGCCCGAGCACACTCTTCCAAGATCCTTTCGCCCGCCTTGTCCTGCGCCACGAGCTCCAGGAGGGTCGAGCATTCCGGGGTGGAATATTCCGGGTGCGTGTGATCATTGTAAAAACGCGCCCCGTTGCGCAGGACGAAGTCGCTCTTGATCTCCTCGAAGCTGTAGGGCCTCTGGCGATCTTGGGAAAAGAAGTTCGCTTCGTCCCCGTCCTGGCGCAGATCCTTCGCCCGGAAGCCGCGGGCATCGCGGTGAGGATCTTCCCGGGTATAATCCCAGAGATTGGGGCTACCAAGCTGGGCGGCCGCCCGCACCAGATGGATCGACTCCTCGACCACGTCGATTTCCGCATTTTCCCGAACGGCGATCCCGAATTCGGTTTCCAATCCAAAGTAGATCGGCCACGCTCGAATTGGTCTTTGCTTGTCCATGGCGCCGCGCTCTCCTCGGTATCTTGTTCCCGAACGCTCAAACGACCTGCCGCACCGTCGCTTCCTCCCTTCGCAGTACGGGCGACAGCCGGACCACATTCTGCGGATCGTAGTCCACGAGCTTCAGCCAGTCTTCCGTAATGTCGGACGGTGGGAAGATGTCATTCTCAAGATACTCGATCTCGAGCGCTGTCAAAAGATCCTCCAGCTCCAAGCCGTGATTCGACGGATCGGAGATCGCCCGCTTGATCGCCAGCTCTTTGGCTCGTTCGACGATGGAAGCAATGATCGCTCCGCTGATGAGGTCGCCCCGATAGAGGTATTCCTTCCTCCCGCTCCGAAAGGTGACTTCCAAGAACCGGTTCTGCTCCGTCCGAGAAAACTGGGCGTCCAACACCCCTTCGATCAGGATGTCGATCGCCTTCCCGCGATCCTCGCCCGCCTTCTCCAAGAGTCCGGGAGAATAGGGGAGATCCCGCTCCAGGTAGATCCGGTAGATTTCGGATGAGCCCGCGCGATCCGGACGATTGACCTTGATCTTCCGATCGATCCGGCCCGGCCGAAGAATGGCCGGATCAATCAGGTCCGCTCGATTGGAGGCGAGGATGAGCACCACCTCCCTCATCGACTCGATGCCGTCCATCTCGGCGCAGAACATGGGGACGAGCGTATTGAGGATGCTGTTGAACCGCCCTGCCCGCCGGGTGCCCAGGATCGATTCCGCCTCGTCGATGAAGATGAAGGGAAGGAATCCTTCCCGTGCCAGCTCCCGGGCCTGCTCGAAAAGCTCGCGCACCTGCCGCTCCGATTCCCCGACCCACATGTTCAGAATCTCCGGACCCTTCACGTGGAGGAAGAACTCCTTGCGCTCCTCTCCGGTCTCTTCTTGAAGCTTGCGAGTCAGGTTGTAGGCGGTCGCTTTCCCCAAGAGCGTCTTCCCGCATCCGGGCGGCCCATGGAGCAAAAATCCTTTCGGCACATGGTGGTGATACTTGGCGAAGAGGTCTGAATGGAGGAAAGGCAACTCGACCGCGTCCCGTATGGCGCCGACCGCCTCTTTCTGGCCGCCCACCTTCTCCCACGGCAGCTCCGGAACCTGATCGAGCAGCCGGTGCTTGGTCTTCGAGGTCGCCACGACCTCCAGAGCAACCCGGGAGGCACCATCAACCCGGACTTCCAGCCCCGCCTTGAGCCGCTCTTTGGCCAGCGGAGTCGAGCGAATCACCACGAAGCTTCCTCCCACCCCTTCGTGGCCCACGCGAAGCCGGTTGTCCGGCAAGACGTCGACAACCTTCACCACGGGGCCGGAAAAGTCGAAGCCCAGATCGCCCACGACGGCAAAGGCCTCGTTGAGCAGCACTCTGGTTCCGATCAGGAGCGTCTCATGACCCAGCCGCGGATCGATGCTGCAATAGAACTCGGTTCCGCCCTGGACGACCAGGGCGATCTCTTTCTTGGGCAGGCCGAGAAGGGTGCCGACCCGATTCGCCGGGGCGGAGAGCTTCTCCACCGCCTCGTTGAGCTTTTCCAATGCCTGGCGAGCCTGCTCGCCCGTCTCTTCCAGCTCGGCAACTCGTCGACGAAGGTAGAAGAAGGCCTCCCGGGAGACCGCGTCGAAGGAAAGCGATTGTCCGATCAGGTCGACGACCTGCAAGGCGGAAGCTGATTCTAAGTTTTCGAAAGGCACAGGCATCTCCGCTCCGAGTCCTTTTTCTTTTCTCGCCATGCTTCCAACAATAGGCGCATGCGCTATTCTCCGCAAATCGACCTCCTAAGCGAGGCCACTCTCCTCTTGAAGCAAGTTCCGCACCAAGTTGACCGGGTCCTCCGCTTCCAGCACCGGACGGCCCACCACGATGTGGGTCGCTCCAAGGGCAAACGCCTCCCGGGGAGAAACGGTGCGACGCTGGTCATCCCCCTCCCTCCGCGCCAGCCGGATCCCCGGGGTCACGACCACTTCCGGCAGGATCCCGGCTTTCCGCAGGGAGGCGAGCTCGAGCGCGGAGCAGACGATGCCGCGAATACCACAATCTCCGGCAAGCTCCGCAAGGGAGCAGACACGCTCCGAAAGGCTTCCGCTCACGCCGACCTCCGAGAGATCCGCCTCCTCCAAGCTCGTCAGCACCGTCACCGCGAGGACCCTGGTCTTGCTGCCCGCAGCCGCCTCCGCGGCAGCCGCCAGCATCCTTCTCCCCCCGAGGGCATGCACGGTCAGCAAGCCGACGTCCATCTGCACGCAAGCTCGGACGGCTCGCTCGACGGTGGCCGGGATATCGTGAAACTTCAGATCCAGAAAGACCTGCGCGCCCAGAGAGCGAAGCTCCTCCACCACTCTTGGTCCACCGCGCAAGAAGAGTTGACTTCCCACCTTGAACCAACTGACATACCCGCGAAGGCGACGCGCCAGAAGGAGCGCATTCTCCACCTCGAAGAGATCCAAGGCCACAATGAGCCCATCCGCTAAGGGCATGGAGGACACTTCAAAAGGAATTGAACTCTTCGCCCCGGCGAAAATCAACCTCGACCTGCGCATCCTCGGGCGTCGCGCCGATGGATTTCATGAGCTCTCGACGCGAATGGCCCCGGTCTCTCTGTACGACCGGCTCCGGATCGCCCCACATCCCGGACAAGAAATCTCGTTTCGATGCGACGATCCTCGCATCCCGGCGGGAGAGGAGAATCTGGCCTGCCGGGCGGCGCGCCTCTTCGCCGAGACCTTCGGGCTCCCCCGCGGCTTGGAGATCTCGTTGGAAAAGCGGCTCCCCGCAGGAGCCGGATTGGGGGGCGGCAGCAGCGATGCCGCCGCCACGCTCTCGGCCCTCCGCAGCCTCCTGGGCCATCCTGCTTCCCGGGACGCACTTCTACCGCTGGCCGCCTCCCTGGGCAGCGACGTTCCCTTCTTTCTCGCCCGCAAGCCGGCGCTCTGCCGCGGCCGAGGGGAGATCGTCTCCCCGGAGCCATGGCTCGGTCCGCAGCATGGGCTCCTCCTCTTCCCGGGATTTTCCGTTGCCACTTCGTGGGCCTACCAAGCCTATGCCAGGAAGCCTCTCCCGGGAGACGAGCGCGGCACTCCGCCCTGGGGGCCGGTCCGGAACGATTTGGAGCCCGCCGTCTTCGAGAAGTATTTGTGGATCGCCGCAGCCCGAAACTGGCTCCAAGAGGAAGCGGGCGCTCAACTGGCCATGATGAGCGGAAGCGGAAGCTCGGTGTTCGGCCTTTGGGAAAGCCTCCCCGGCCCGGAGCTCGTGGAGCGAGCCCGACTCTTCTTTGGGCCGGAAGCCTGGATCCGAACCTTTTCCATCCTGAGCGGCGAAACCTCGCACCCCCCCCCGGCCCCGACCGCCTGACGGATGTTTCCTGCCCGAGTCGATCCCACGGCAATCTCCACACCCCTCTCTGGAAAACTGGACTCGTCGGCAAAAAACACTATAATTATAATTGAAACGAGAAGCCCTTTTCTCCATCGCCTTATTTTTTCCTATGCCAAAATATACGTATCTGATTGTGGGCGGCGGAATGACAGCCGATGCCGCCGTCCGCGGCATCCGGGAAATCGACCCGGACAGGTCGATTGGAGTGCTGACGACCGAGCCGGAATTTCCCTATAATCGCCCGCCACTCTCCAAAGGCCTCTGGAAGGGGGATTCTCTCGACTCCATCTGGTGTCGCACGCCCGGGGCGGGGGTGGTTTTCCACCGAGGGTGTACCGCCCGCACTCTGGACCTCCGGTCCAAAACGGTCACGGCCGAAGGGGGCATGACCTTCTCGTTCGACAAGCTCCTTCTGGCGACAGGAGGCGACGCGCGCCGCCTCTCGACCGCCAGCCAGAAGATTCTCTACTTCCGGACGCTGGCAGACTATCGGAAGCTGCGCTCGTGGAGTGAATCCGAAGAGCGGATCTGCGTCCTCGGAGGGGGCTTCATCGGCTCGGAGATCGCCGCGGCGCTTGCCCTCAACGGGAAGCGCGTTACGCTCCTCTTCGCGGAGGCGGGAATTGGCGGCAGAATCTTCCCGGAGGAACTATCTCTTTTCCTGAATGACTATTACCACCAGAAGGGCGCAGAAGTCCTGGCCCGGCAGACGGTCTCGGCGGCGGAAGATCAAGAGGGCGTCCTGACCATCCGGCTCGCCCAAGGGACCCTTTCGGTCAACGCTCTTGTCGCGGGAATCGGCATCTCCCCTAACGTTGGGCTGGCCAAGGATGCCCAACTGGCGGTCGAGAACGGCATTGTCGTCGACGAGTTTCTCTGCACGGCCCATCCGGATGTCTACGCGGCGGGAGACGTGGCGGCTTTCTTCAATCCCGCGCTCGGGCAGCGGGTCCGCTTCGAGCATGAGGACAATGCCCGCCATATGGGCATCCTGGCCGGCAGGAACATGGCCGGAAGCCAGGACAAGTACGATCACATTCCCTTTTTCTACTCCGATCTCTTCGATCTCGGCTACGAAGCGGTCGGCCTGATCGACAACCGCCTCGAAGTCTTCTGCGACTGGAAGGAACGCTTCCACGCCGGGGTGATCTACTACCTGGACCGGCGGAGGGTTCGCGGAGTCCTGCTCTGGAACGTCTGGGGCCAGGTCGATGCGGCGCGGGCGCTTCTCTCCGAACCCGGCCCATTCCAGCCCGCTGATCTCCAAGGTCGGATTCCTGCTTAAGCGGCTCGGGTTCCCCGCGGCGTCATGGACGAGTCTTCTTCCCATTCCCCGAGCCAAGAGCCTGGGGTCGTCGTCAACGAAGTCTTCCACAGCATCCAGGGAGAGAGCACGTTTGCCGGGGAGCCCTGCGTCTTCCTCCGGCTCACGGGATGCGATCTCCGCTGCCGCTGGTGCGACACCCCATATGCGTTTTTCGAAGGGAGGAGAACACCTCTGAGCCAGCTCTTGAAAGAGGTGGAACGATTCGGCTGCGGACTCGTCGAGGTGACCGGCGGGGAGCCGCTTCTTCAGAAACACAGCCGCCTTCTGCTCCGGCTTCTCTGCGACGCGGGCTACACCGTTCTCCTGGAAACCAGCGGAGCCCACTCGATCGCGGAAATCGATCCGCGCGTTCACCGCATCGTCGACTGCAAGTGCCCCTCCAGCGGGGAATCCTCCCGGAATCTCCCCGGCAACCTGGATCTGCTGGGCTCGCGAGACGAGGTCAAGTTTGTGATCGGCACGGAACTGGATTACGAGTGGGCTCGAGACCGTGTCCGCCAGGCTCCTTGGAGAAGGCTGGTGCGAGCCATCCACTTTTCCCCGGTGCATGGGCAGCTATCCTTGCAGACGTTAGCGGAATGGCTGCTGCGGGATCGCCTGCCCGTCCGCCTGGGCTTTCAGCTCCACAAGTGGATCTGGGATCCCGGCCGCCGAGGGGTATAGCGGGCATTTCCTAGCCATTTCCCTGCCAAGATCCCGCAGGGAAACGCTTGCGAAGAAGTGCCGCTTACGCTTAGTAAGGCGCTCCGGGGGTGGTTCCCATTCCTCCCAGGTAGGCGCCCGCCGCACCCGCCTGCTGCCAGGACGGAGGACGATTCCACGGCAGGTCGGAGACCTGTTTCCCCTGTTTCGCAGCCTGTTTTTTCGCCGCCGATTGGTTTTGATCGGAGGAAGCGCATCCTCCGAGCACGATCGCCCCGGCGACCAGAATGAGACCGAACTTGGCCTTTGTGTCCATCACTTTGCGCGGGAGACCCCGGCGTTCAGGCCGGGGAGGGATAGCGCGGCAGGCGAAGCCTGCCCCTTTCCCGCTTCTCCTTGTCTTAATGCTATCTTCGTCAGCGTGTATCCACACCCCTGATCAAGCTGATGCCGCGCCCGATTTTCCGAGCGCGGCATCCATTGCGCGTAAGCGCCTAATGACACCCCTTTCGGGGTCTCCCCTCGGGATTGTCTGAAACCGGCTCCATCCTTTCGGATGCGGCGAAGACCTTCGGGCCTTTGCCTTTGCCCAGCATGATCCCCGCCTTGCAGAGCGGCGAACTGAGGAAGCATTCGCCGGTGCGTCTTTTCGAGCTGTTCCCAACGTTTGCGCATATTTCTATGTGCCCCCTGGTCAACCTAGCCTGTTTTCACAAGCTCCGGCCTTCAGGCCGGGGTAGTTGACCTTCCGCATTTGTTCTTCAAGTCCAGGGTGAACATCACACCCCTTGTTTGGGCCGGAGCAGTCTGCCTGACTACTCAGTCGGCTTTGTGAAGGGCTATCAGAATCTGAAGATCAGTTCAAGATATCATCGCCGGGCTGAATCCCTCCGGAATTCGTTCCGCCCTCCACGTCGGCCACCGCCGTATTTGCCTCGGTGGAAACGATTTTCACCTTACCGACCGGCTGGCCGCTTCGATAGACGTTGAGCACGCCATTTTCCACCAAGCCATCCTTTTCTCCGACATTCAAGACGACGAAGTTCCAATTGCGGTTGACCGATACAACCTTGCCTCGAATGCCCGATCGCATCGATACCGCTCGGGCGGTCGAGGGGGAAACTTCGCGCATCCGCCCAAGTTCCGAAGTCAACTTGGCCAGATTTTCCTCCAATCCGTGCTTCTCCTTCAGCAGGCTTTCCACCTTGGCCGTTGCTGCCTCGCTTGCGGCTTTCTCCGATTCGAGCTTGCTCCCCAACTCTTCGATTTCCGCCTTCTCCTGCTGCGCGCGTTGCTCGGCTTCCTTGGCGCGCTTCTCCGCCTCCTCGACCCGGCTGTCTCCGCTGCCCGCCTGACTCTCTGCCTGAGCCAGCTTTTCGGTGGCTTCGGCCATCTTGGCGCGGGTCTCCTCCCACTTCTTCTGGGTCTCGGCCGCCAGAACCTTGCTCTCCTCCGCCTGCTCGGTCACCGCCTTGAGCTGAGCAGCCGTTTTCTCATAGTCCCGGCGATAGCTGTTCCGCTGATTTGCCACCAGATACCCGAGCACCGCCGTCGCCAAGCTGCCGATCAACGCAATTCCCAAAAAAAACTTGATCACGAAGATTTCTCCCTTTCCCTTCGCTCCGACCTGCTATTGGCCTTTTTACTCATCCATTCTCCAAAATCCATCGGAAACCATCCGCCTGCGCCCTCCCGAGGGTCATTCGGAATGTCCGCGTCCCATTTCGGGTGAAAAGTCCAAGAGGCTCTGCTGCAGGCTGGGAGGAAGCGGAAGAGAGACGGAGACCGGTTCCGCGCTCCCGGCTCGGTAGACCGTAAAGCTCAGCGCCTTGCTTTCGCCGGATTTTCGGCCGAGGTTGGCTCTCCGATAGACTTCCAGGAACTCGTCCAGCGTTCCCATGAAGGGCTGCCCGCCGATGGTGATCACGCGATCCCCCGGCTGGAAGCCCCCCCGCTCCCCTTTCTCCCCCGACTGAACGGCCAAGATCGTGATGCGTCCGTCGACGGCAGCCAGCAAGAGGCCGGCAGGCAGGCTCACCGGCTCGTCACAGATCTTGTCCTCTTCCGCTCTCTGAAAAACCAGCCGCAGATCGGCTCCGTTCAACACCTCGAGAGCCTGAAGAAACGTCGTCTTGGAAGGCCAGACCGTGCGGGTGAACTTCTTGAGCGCCCGCTCCGCCGGAGTTTCGCTGAGCGGGTCGGGTGTCGACTTTCGCGAGTAGGCCGCCTCTTTGTGCGCCGTATTCTGCTGCGCTTCCTCGACCTTTTCCTCGAGATCGGGCTTCACGTAGAGGGTGCGAAGCGTGTCTTTGGGAAGAACTACGGTCATCTCGTTGATGGCGACAGGATACTGAAAATGGACGGCGCCTTGCCCATCCTCCACTGGGAAAACAGCGATGATGGGGGGATTGGTGACAAGCGGGCCTTCGGCCGCCCGAGCGGCGCCGAGCGGGTCGCTCCAGCCCGTCAGCAGGAGCGCGGCGGACCAGGCCGCAAGCGACGGTCTCTTCCTCCACCCGACGAGGTTCATCGACGCACACCCCCCTGACCGGAAGCCCGCGCCAGCCAGCGCGCCACGTAGTCTTCGGCCGACTCTCCGTTTCCCTCCCAGCCCCGGATTTCGAGCGATTTTTCCCGCGATTTCTCCCCGCTCACGAGCACGACCTGGGATCGCCGCGTGCAGAACACCTTGGCAAACAGCCGCAGGAGCTCCTCGTTGGCCCGCCCTTCGGATGGCGGGGCCTGCAGCCGCACCCGCACGACCCCATCCGCAAATCCCGCAATTTCGGTTTTCCGGGCGTTGGGAACCACTCGGACGACAAGACGGTTCCGATTCCCAGGGACCACTCTGGTCAGAACGGTTCCTTTGGCCGTCATCGCAAGGCTCCCCATTTTTCTCCCGACCGGCTCTCCGCCTGGCCAAAGGCCTGGCGCAGCCGGTCCACCATCTCCTTGGGCAAGGGACCCCGCCGGGCGGCTTGCAGGTTATCAAACAGATGCTCGAAGCGGGCGCTTCCGGCCAAGGCAACATGGACCCCGGGCTGGGCGAGAGCAAAACGGAGGGCCGCCTCGGCCCATCTCATCTCCGTAGCCCCCCATTCCGCGAGCTTTACTCCCATCGTCCGAAAGCGATCGGCATACGGCCGTACGTACTCGCGATAGGCAGGATGGATTTCCTCGAGCGGCCGCCAGGCTCCATTGGCCAGCGGGCGCTTGGCCAATACCCCGACATGGGCCTTCCGAGCCGCGGGCAAAACCGTTTCGATGTTCGCCTGGTCGCAGATGTTGATGCTTGTCTCGATGACCGATACTTCCTCCAGCCGGCACGCGAATTCCGCGGCTTCGCCATCCCCGGAATAGCCAATGAACCGGACCTTGCCCGCCTCCTGCGCCTTCCGCAAGGCCGCCAGAGCTTCGCCGCGTTCGAGAACCGGACGATCGCACGAGTGGAGAAGCATGACATCGACATGATCGGTTCGCAATCGCGCGAGCGAGCGGTCAATCGAGCGGCCAATGCTTTCCTCCGTCCAGGATGCCGGGCTCGTTTCCCCCTCCTCCGCCCAGCCGCATTTCGAGACGAGGACGCACTGCCGTCGCCGCGGGCCCAGCGCGCTGCCGATCCGCTCCTCGGAGGTTTCGTAACCCGCTGCGGTGTCGATCACGTTGATCCCGTGATCGATGGCAAAGTGGAGCAGTTCGGTGGCCGCCGCCTGTCCCATTCCCGTAAAGCCGATCTCGGCGGCTCCCAAGCCGAGCGAAGAGACCGGCAATCCGGTCTTCCCAAGAGGCTGGAGTCGCATTCGGATCCGAAGTGTATGGCAAAGGAAGAAATCTGGCGATCCGGATCTTTCGGTGGGAAACCGATGAGCCGCCGCAAATTTTCTTCCTCTTCCCGGGCTTGCACGCCTGCCGCCTTCCGCGGATAAGGTGGCACTTGGTCTTCTTTCTTTCTATGCGCGTAACGATTGAAAAGGATTTCCGCTTCGAAGCGGCCCAGCAGCTGCCCGGGTTTCCGGAAGGCCACAAGTGCCGCCGGTTGCACGGCCACAGCTTTGAGGTGCGAGTGGCGGTCGAGGGCGAGGTGGATCCGGCAACCGGCATTCTCTACGATCACGCGCGGATCTCCCGGGCGGTGGAGCCTCTGCTGGCACAGTTGGACCATCGCTTTCTCAACGAAATTCCGGGCCTCGAAAATCCAACCATCGAATCCATGGCCCACTGGTTTTGGGAAAGGCTCGTTTCTCTTCTCCCAGGACTTACCCAGATCAGCATTTGCGAAACACCCCGGGTTCGCTGTCTCTATCGCGGTCCCGCTCCCTCTCCATCCCGCTCATGAGCGAGACCCAAGAACCAAGCGAGCTCCTCCGACTGCGCCGAGAAAAGTTGGCCGCTTGGCGCAGCCGCGGCATCGACCCATTCGGCGGCGCCTTCCCCGACACGACATCCATCGCCGAGATCCTGACGAATTTCGCCGAGGGACGAAAAGCCCGGCTCGCGGGCCGGCTCCTCTCCATCCGGGAGATGGGCAAGAGCCTCTTCGCCCATCTCCAAGACGCAAGCGGCAGGATGCAGATCTATGCCAACCTCCAATCGGTGGGGGACCGGTTCGCCGACCTGAAGCTCCTCGACTTGGGAGACATCGTCGGAGTCGAAGGCGACTGCTTTCAGACGAAGACCGGCGAGAAGACCTTGCGGGTGCGCCATTTCGATCTTCTTTCCAAGTCCCTCCGCCCGCTCCCCTCGAAGTGGCACGGCCTCCACGACGTGGAGGCTCGCTACCGGCAGCGCTATCTCGATCTGGTCGCCAACCCGGAGGTCCGGGAGATCTTTCATCAGCGGATCCGGATCGTCCGCGAGATTCGCCGCTTCCTCGAGGAGCGCGGATTCCTCGAGGTGGAAACCCCGATGATGCAGCCGATTCCCGGTGGAGCAGCAGCCACGCCCTTTTCGACCTTCCACGAGGCGCTGGGCATCCCGCTCTACCTCCGGATCGCCCCGGAACTCTACCTCAAGCAGCTTCTGGTGGGAGGGTTCGAGCGCATCTTCGAACTCAACCGAAACTTTCGAAACGAGGGTCTCTCCCGCAAGCACAATCCCGAGTTCACGATGCTCGAAGCCTATTGGGCTTATGCGGACTTCCCGCGGATGGCGGAGCTTCTCGAATCCCTCATCTGCCATCTGGCCGAGAAGGTCTGCGGAGGGCTTCGTCTTTCCTCGCCGACCGGGGCTTTCCCCTCGATCGATCTGACCCCTCCCTGGCCGAGGAAGAGCTTTGCCGACTGCCTGCGGGAAGCGACGGGGAAGGACTGGTTTTCCCTCGGCGCCGAGGAGCGCCGCAGGCTCGCCGAAGAACTCGGCGTCGAGCTTCTGCCGAATGCCGAGGAAATCGACGTGACCCGGCATACCTTCGAAAAGCTCGTCGAGGCGCGCACCGCCGGGCCCCTTTTCGTGACGCACCTTCCGACGGAACTGGTGCCGCTCGCCCGGCAAAACCGGGAAGATCCCTCGGTAGTCGATGTCTTCGAGCTCATCATCGGCGGCCAGGAGGTCGCCCCCGGCTATAGCGAACTCAACGATCCGATCGTCCAGCGCGAGCGGCTCGAGCATCAGGCGGGGGAAGAGAGGCAGAAGCTCGACGAGGACTTCCTCGTGGCCCTCGAACATGGGATGCCTCCCGCCGGAGGCATCGGCTTGGGCATCGATCGGCTCGTGATGCTCCTCACGGGGAGCGAATCGATTCGCGACGTGATCTTCTTCCCCCTCCTCCGGCCCAAGGAGGCGCCCTAGTCGGCGGATGCCGGCTTGCGGGGCCTGATGCGAAATTGCGGTTCCCAACCGCTGATTTGTTTTGTAGAGTTCACGGTAGGTTCTTGGGGGTTTAGCTCAGTTGGTAGAGCGTCTCGTTCGCAATGAGAAGGTCGGGGGTTCGAATCCCCCAACCTCCACAGGTCCCGCGCGAGGGACAGGGAGTCATTCTCCGATCACCGCAAGGGTTCGAAGGAAATTTGGGGGATTCCCCGGATTGGCTTGCGGGGAATGCCTCGGGCGGGAAACCCTCTCCAAGGCTCTGCAGGCCTCCTTCTGACCATGGCCATGGCTTCCCTGCTCGATCGCGTGGAGATCCTCTTTGGAGACATTACCCGTCTTCCGGTCGACGCGGTCGTCAACGCGGCCAATTCGAGCCTCCTGGGCGGAGGAGGAGTCGATGGGGCGCTCCATCGCGCCGCCGGCCCCGAGCTTCTCGAAGAATGCCGCACGCTCGGCGGCTGCCCCGTAGGCAAGGCCAAGGTTACCAAGGGCTATCGCCTTCCGGCCAAATGGGTGATCCATGCGGTGGGTCCTTTTTGGCAGGGCGGCGAGCAAGGGGAGGATGCCCTTCTGGCCAGCTGCTATCGCGAAGCCCTTGGCCTCGCAGCCACGCTTCCCGCCCGCTCCGTCGCCTTTCCCGCGATCAGCACGGGGGCCTATCGTTTCCCCGCCGATCGGGCGGCCCTCATCGCCCTGAGAGAGGTCGCAGCCTTTCTCGCCGGCAGCCCGCTTCCGGAAAAGGTCTTTCTGGTCTGCTTCCGCGACGAGACCCTGGTTGCCTGCCGAAGGGCCTTCGCCCTGCTCGGCTCTGGGAATCGGGAACCCGGCGCCTAGTACGGAGGGAATCCTCTGGAGCCTAGGGGATTCGAACCCCTGACCTCCTCAATGCCATTGAGGCGCTCTACCAACTGAGCTAAGACCCCGGCTAAGATCTCCATCCCTGCCACCGTTCCCGCCTCCTGTCAAGGGAAAGCCCGTCTCTGTGCCCGGGCCCATCAACGCTCCGCTTCGGGTCAGCGGTGGGAAGGCTTGGCGGCCTTTTCCAAAAGCGAGAGCTCCTCCTTGGCTTCCGGATCCCCCTGTCCGGCCGCTTTTTCGAGCCAGGCCTCAGCCTCTTCTCGATTGGCCTTGACTCCCTCTCCGGAGCGATAAAGGCGGCCGAGCTCGCGTTCCGCAACGACGTCTCCCATTTCCGCCGCCTTCCGATACCAGAGCGCCGCTTCCGCAGGGTCCCGCGGGACTCCTTTCCCCTCCTCGTAGAGGCGCGCCAAGTGGCGGGCCGCCGGCGGATAGCCATGGTCGGCCGCCTTCCGATACCATGCCGCCGCCGTCTTGGCATCCTGCAGAACTCCCTGTCCGATTTCGTAGGACGTCCCTAGGTTGTCTTGCGCCTTGAGCTCCCCCTGCTCGGCGGCCTTTTGCCACCAGGAGGCCGCTTGCGCGGGATCCTGCGTGACCCCCTTCCCTTCGGCATAGAGCACCGCAAGATCCGACTGCGCAAAGGGATCGCCCGCTTCCGCGGCCTTCTTGAGCCAGAAGGCTGCCTGCGCATAATCCTGGGGCACTCCCTCGCCCTTCACGTAGGCGACGCCCAGGCGAAACTGGGAAGGACAGTACCCCTGCTCGGCGGCCTTCCGATACCAGGAAGCGGCGGCGGCTGGATCGGCTCCGACTCCCCTTCCTTTGGCATACATGCGCCCCAAGCTGTGCTGCGCCTCCGGCTGCCCCGCTTCCGCCGCTTTTCGATACCAACGGGCCGCCTGCTCGTCGTTCTGCTCCACCCCAAGACCATGTGCATAGAGGACGCCAAGGCTCCACTCTCCCAAAGGGTCGCCATGCTGGGCCGCCCGTCCGCTCCAATCAAAGGCCTGGTGGAAATTACGCTCGACGCCTTGGCCGACCGAGTAAAGCAGTCCGAGAGCGGCCTCTGCGGGCGCCGACCCGTTCCGGGCCGCCTTTCTGTACCATTCGACTGCTTTTTTCGCGTCGGGCTTCACTCCCAGGCCCTCCAGATAGGCGGCGCCCAATCGATATTGCGCGTCCGCCTCTCCGCGCTGCGCGGCTCGCTCCAGCCTTTGCCAGACTTCGGAGGTGATCTCCCGGTCTCCCGTCGGAGCCCCGGTGGACGCCTGGATCCCATCGGCGCAAGAAAGAACCAAGGCAGAGCCGATGAAAAAAAGGATGAGAAACCGCTGGGGAGACGACAGCCGCGCCAATAGGGTCATCTTTGTGAATGAGGGATTCCTTAAGAGAAAAATCCCGCAGGCTCCTGCCGGCTCAGGACTCGCCCGAAAGCGCTTCCCGAATGCGCCGACTGCTCTGGCGGAGCATCTTTTCGGTCGTCTCCCAGGAAAGGCAAGGGTCCGTCACGGAGAGCCCGTAGCGAAGCTGCGTGAGATCTTCGGGAATCCTCTGGTTCCCTTCGTAGAGGTAGCTCTCGAGCATCGCTCCAAGGATCGCCGCGGTTCCCCGCACCCGCTGCTCGAGGATGCTCCCCAGCACGACTTCCTGCACCGCCGGCCGCTTCGCCGAGTTCGCATGGCTGCAATCGACGATGAGCCGCTTGGGCAGCCCCCCTTTGAGAAGCCGCATGCAAGCTTCCTGGATGCTCTCCGGATCATAGTTGCTTCGTTTGTGCCCACCCCGCAGGACCAGGTGACCCCAGGGGTTCCCGCAGGTCCGGATGACGCTGGTGAAGCCTTCCTGGTCGATTCCGACAAAGCTGTGTGGTTGGAGCGCGGCGCCCAGGGCGTCGACGGCGATCTGCAACGAGCCATCGGTCCCGTTCTTGAAGCCGACCGGCATGGAGAGCCCGCTCGCCATCTCCCGATGGAGTTGGGATTCGGTGGTCCGAGCCCCGATGGCCGCCCAGCTAACCAGGTCATCGATGTACTGCGGCGTGATTGAATCGAGGAATTCGCTCGCGGTCGGAAGTCCCAATTCGTTGATCTGAAGAAGGAGCTTCCTGGCCAGCCGCAATCCTTCCTGGATATCGCACGAGCCATCGAGGAGGGGATCGTTGATGAGTCCCTTCCAGCCGATCGTCGTCCTCGGTTTTTCGAAATAGGCCCTCATCACGAGGAAGAGCTCCCCCTTGAGCTCATCCTGCAAGCCCCGAAGCCTCCGGGCGTAATCCAAAGCAGCCACCGGATCATGGATCGAGCAGGGGCCGACGATCACCAGAAAACGCCTGTCCTCGCCTGACAAAACTTGCTGAATGGTGACGCGGCCCTCATAGACGGTCTGCTTCGCCGCCTCGGTCAAGGGAAGGCTCTCCTTGAGGGCACGCGGGGCGACCAGGCGCTCGACGGAACGGACGCGCAGGTCCTGTATTGGCAACATGATCGTCGAGACCTTACTTCCCGACCGGCGAAAAAGCAACCGCTTCTCCCTTCCTGGCAGACGGCATGGGCAAGGCCGGCGGCGAAGCAGAGCACGGCGTCGCCATGTCCAGGGCTCTTCGATGGGGCGTGGGGAGCGGCAGCCCTCGCAGATCCTCCGGAGAGACCCATCTTCCCTCGCCACTCTCTTTCTCTCGCCAATCGGCCCAATAGACGACGAGGTGGACTCGGTATCGGGTAATGGAATAGGAGAGGCGGCAAGCTTCCCCAAGATTGCTCATCCGGCCGGAATCGAACATGGGCAGCCGCCAAAATCCGCGATATCGCCCTTTTTGCGAAGGCTCCAGCCAGGCCCGGCCGCCCTGGACAATCAAGGCGGCGGACTCCTCGCACCGAGTCGGCGAGGGTTTCGGCGCCAAGGAGACCTGCCCACCGCGGCTCCGGCAGAGGTCTGACACCGGACAGCGCGGGCAATCGGCCTTTCGCGGCATGCAGACGGTGCGACCCATCTCCATCAGGGCCGAATTGTGAGCCGCGCAATGCCGGGGAGAAGGCAGGAGGACTTCCGCAATCTCCCAGAGGCGATCGGCAGGGGTCTCCGCAGGCAGGGCAAAGAGACGATGAAAGAGACGGCGGACATTCCCATCGACCAGAGGCGATCTCTTCCCAAAGGCAAGACTGGCGATGGCCCCTGCCGTGTAACGGCCTACTCCCGGAAGGCGCTCGAGGTCCTCGACCCGTGAAGGGAGTCGCCCTCCATGCTCCGCCACTAAAAGCCGCGCTATTCTGTGCAGGTTTCTTGCGCGGGCATAGTAGCCGAGCCCTTCCCAGGAGCGGAGGACCTCCTCTTCCGAAGCTTTCGCCAAGGCCGAGACGTCCGGGAAACGCTCCATCCAGCGGTCGTAGTAGGCCACGACCGCCGCGACGCGGGTCTGTTGCAACATGAACTCGGATACGAGAACCGAATAGGGGTTCGGCACCCGACGCCACGGGAGGTCTGCTGCATGTTCGCGGTACCAGGTGAGCAGCCGCCTCCCCAACTCTTGACGCAATTTCCTCTCGATCCTCATCGGGATGCGCTAGGCTCTCCCCGTGTACTTCCTTCTGACGCGGATGCTCTGCCGATCCAAGGACTTTTTCTCGCCGGGAAGCGCCTCGGCCGGGCACGGCTCCTCCCCTATCCACCCCCCTGCTCCCCGACCCTCGACTTTTTCCTTCTCTCTCTCGCCCGGGCAGATCGAGGAGCTCCGGGAGCGCCTGCGGGAAAAGGGATTTGAGATGAGGGCGCTCGAGCATGGCTTGTTCGATGGCCGGGGGCCCTCGGTAATCGTCCGCGCTTACCGGAGCGGGAAGGTCCTGGTCCAAGGGAGCGGCGCCGCGGATTTCGTGGAAATGGTCCTGGAGCCGGAGGTCCTGCGGGAAGCGCGAATGGGTTACGAAGAAACCTGGGATCCGGAAGAGTGCCTTCCGCACGCCGGCTCGGACGAGTGCGGAAAGGGAGACTTTTTCGGGCCGCTGGTCGTCGCGGCGGCTTATGTCGATCCCGAAGTAGCCCGCGTCCTTCGCCGACTTGGAGTGCGGGATAGCAAGGAAGTAAAGAACGATCTGCGCGCCATTCGTCTGAGCGAGGAGATCCGCAAAGCGGTCCGCGGCCTCTACTCGGTTGTTGCCCTCGGACCGGCCAAGTACAATGAACTCTACTGCCGTTTCGGCAACCTCAACCGGCTGCTTGCCTGGGCTCATGCCACGGCACTTGCCGAGCTCCTGCGCAAGATCCCCTCGTGTCCGCGGGCACTGGTCGATCAGTTCGCCAAAGCCCCTGTCCTCGAGCGGGCTCTCCAGGGGCAGGGGCTTTCTCTTCGCGTGGAGCAAAAGCCCCGAGCGGAATCCGACATCGCCGTGGCCGCCGCCTCGCTTCTGGCTCGAGGGGAGTTCCTCCGCCGGCTCGCCCTTCTCGGCAAGGAAGCCGGAATGACGCTTCCCAAGGGGGCCTCGTCTCCCGTCCTGAAAGCGGCTCGCGAAATTGTGCGCTGTCAGGGTGCCGAGCGGCTCCACAGCCTGGCCAAAGTGCACTTCCGTACCTTTGCCCAAGTGACGGGTGCGGTCGGATCTTCTCTCGCGCAGACAGGGGTTGCCGGAGGTTCGGACGCCACGTCGGCCACGCCCTCCTCTTGCGCGGCTCCGCCCAGCGGGTATGATAGAGTAGGCTGGTTGGAAGAAGAAGGGGTCGGGAAGCCCTCGCAAGACGCTTGACAATATGGGCGCAGATTCGCTTGCTCGATCTGGCTTCTCAACTTGAAGATCAAGAACGACGATGTTTCGCGTGCGGGGACCGCGGCGCGTGGGATCGACCGGATCCCCCAGTAGCCTCCGCAGGAAATGGATTGTGGGTATGTTGCGCCTTATGGAAGGGCATGCGCCGCTCAAGGGGCCTTGGAAACAGGGAGGTCTGCTGCTCGCAGTGGCGCTCTTGGGAGTTGCGCTCGGGCTGGGGATCCGCGAGCTTTTCCTGCCGTCTCCCAAGCCCGCACCTCCACCGCCCGCCGCCTCGGAGCCTTTGATTCCCCGCGCCATCCCGGTGCCGCACGGCTTGGAGCCGCACACGACCGCCGGTGGGCTGCTGCAAGAGATCAATCGGGAATACGTGGACGTCCTCTCGCGGATTCTCCCCAGCGTTGTGAACATCTTCTCCGCGCGACCCGTCAGCGCCGACTCCGGAGAGGCGGTTCCCTCCACGGACTCGGAGACCCGCAACTCGCGACGCACACCCGTGGACGAAGAAACCTCCCTGGGCTCCGGTGTGATCCTCAGCCCGCAGGGACACATCTTGACCAACGCTCACCTGGTCAAGAATGCTCGAGAAATTCGCGTGCAGCTCTTCGACGGCCGACGTTATCAGGCCAAGCTCCTCGGGCTCGACGAGCCGGCCGATGTCGCCGTGCTCAAGGTGGAAGCCAAGGGGCTTGTGCCCGCACTTTGGGGAGACTCCGACCGGCTCGAAGTGGGCGAGCAGGTTTTCGCCGTCGGCAACCCGTTTGGCCTCAGCGGATCGGTCAGCCGCGGCATCGTGAGCGCCAAAGGCCGCAACCCGAATCTTTCCGCCTCTGGCTTCGAGAACTACATCCAGACCGATGCCGCCATCAACCCAGGCAATTCCGGCGGAGCCCTGATCAACGTGGAAGGGTTCCTGGTGGGCATCAACACGGCCATTTATTCGCGGAGCGGCGGATCGAACGGCATCGGCTTCGCGATCCCGAGCAAGCTGGCTCGCTTTGCCTACGAGAGCCTCGTCGCCCGAGGGAAAGTCGTTCGCGGATTCCTGGGCGTTGAGGCCCAAGAAGTGGATGAAGACATGCAGCAGGCCTTCAGCCTGCCCGACACCTCGGGAGCGCTCGTGACGCGGGTCGAGCCGGGCTCCCCGGCGGCAAAGGCGGGGATCCGTCGTGGAGACGTGATTGTCCGGTATCACGGGATGAATGTGCGCGATCCGGCGGAGCTACGGCTCTATGTTTCCGAGACGTCGGCTTCCGCCGAAATCCCCATCATCTTTTATCGGGACGGCCGGTCCCTGACGGTGCAGGCTCAAATTACAGAACAGCCGGAGCAAGGCAGCCGCACCGAGGAAGGCTCTCGGTGGCAAGTCGTCCGAACCGGGGATCTCGGCAACGCTTTCGCCGGCCTGCAGATCGTCAACCTGGACGAGGGCTTGCGCGCGCAATTGGGGCTTCAGCCCCATGCCGCCGGCGTCTATGTCGTCGACGTCGAGGAAGGGGCGCCGTCTCTGGACCTCCTTCAACCCGGGGATGTCATCGAGGAGATCCGCAAGGTCGGCAAGCCCTCGGACAAGGTCCGCAACATCGGAGATCTCCTCCGGATCGCCGCAGGGGAGCATGGCAAGGAGCCGGTTCTTTTCTACATCCGCCGGGGCGGCGCGCAGACTTTCGTGCTTGTTCGACCCTGAAATGTTGTTTTTCCGCTTGTTCAAAAACCGCTGAAGCTGTTTTTCTTAAGAAAACGGAATTTACGACCGAATCAAGATTCGGCAGACTTAAGCTCATGGGATACTGGCCTGGAGATGGCCGGGGAGAACCGGTTTTTCGATTACAGAATCGTCCGGTCTACCTGACCGACATCTTCATTGCATTTCATTGTCTTTCGTTCGTGGTCGGCGTCTTGTCGGTCGCGACCTATCGGCTCGCCTGGTTCCAAGAGCTCTCCTTGAGCCCTCAGGCGGTGCTTTCCCAGGGCAAGGTCTGGCAGGTCTTCACCTATGCCTGGGTTCATTCCCCCTCCCTCTGGTTTGCTCTCTGGATGCTGATGTTCTTCTGGTTCGGGCGTGAAGTGGAGTTCGCTCTCGGGACGAAGAAGTATTTTTTCCTCTATTTCTCGCTCATCCTGGCTCCGGCGCTCTGCGCGGTCCTCTTCAGCCTGATCGACTCGAGCGGAGGCACCTATTACGGTCCGGATGAGGCTCATATGGCAATCTTCGTGGCCTTTGCCGCACTGTCGCCTGCCGCCGAGCTCATCTTCGGCATCACGGCGAAGTGGTATGCCATCGTCCTGTTGGCTCTATACGTTCTCATCGACATCTCCGCTCACGCCTGGACCCCGCTGCTCATGCTCAGCGTGGCTTCCGGCATCGCCTACCTCTCTGTTCGCATGCCGGATGTCTCCTGGATGCGTTTCTGGGGGCGGGAGTGGAGAAGGCGGACCCGCTCCCTCGCTTCTGCCCGCGCCCCGGCGCGGCAGAAGGGTACGAAAGCACCGCTCGAGTCGATCGACACAATTCTCGACAAGATCTCCCGAAACGGCATCGGCAGCTTGACCAAGTCGGAGCGGGAGGCCCTGGAGCGCGCGCGCAAGGCTCTTCTTCGGAAGGAAGAGCGGAAATAGCGCAAGGGCTCCACGCTCCTGTGGCCTGGCAGCCAGGGTTTCCCCAGAACCTTGCCACCCAGGCTCTGGCGGTTAGGCAGGGGAAAAGAGTCCTGGCGGCCAAAGGGGAGATACAGCGGAATATCTGTCCGGAGCCCCTTGTCCGGCCTATCCCGCGCACCGCTTGAGGGAAGAGACCGGCGCGGCGACAATCCGGGCCGTTCAGTGAAAATTGCGCACCCAGACGGTAATGCCGACCCCGAAAAAGACGGCAATCCAAATCAAGACGATGGCCAGGGCGTAGTTGGAGAGGCGGGCAACCGTCTTCCCGGCCACGTAGGTTCCCTCGGTCCTTCCCGCCTGCCAGAGCATGGCCAGAAGGAACGCGAGCCCAATGCCTCCGACGCCCAGAAATGTAGTAAAAAAGAGGAGCGTCGAGGACAAATCGAGATTCACCTTGTAGGTCATCGGATCATATCCGAGCGGCAGGAGAGCGCCCAGGCGGATCTCCTCCCGGGCAATGCCAACGATCAGGGCGTAGAAGACAAAGATGCTCTGAGCGACGTAGCCCTTCCCGACCAGCGATTCGGGCTTTCGATTCCAGAGCAGGAGAAGGATGGCGAGCAACGTCAGTAGCGTGATCCAGAGGAAGGGTCGCGCCACAGCCCTCTCGACTCCCGCAAACCAGAGGACGGCCAGGATGGACTGCGCCAGGAACCCCCACCGCGCCCATTGCCAGCCGATCCTCCGGCAAAACTCCCGATAGGGCGCGGGAAAGTCGCGTCGCGGGCCAAAATAGTCGGCGTAAGCCAAGAGAAAGATCCCTGTGCCGGCGGCAGCGGCGGCAAAGAAAAAGGCGAAGCGCGGAAAGGAAAACGCATGCACTTTCAAGCCCGACATGTCGGGCACGCCCTGCGGCGCATACCACTCCAGCCATTTGGCGGGGAGGATCGACTGAACGGAGAGGACGTGCATCACGAACCCGTTCAGCGCAAAGAGGAGGATCGCCGCCACGGCCCAAAGGAGCTCGGCGGCGCCGGCCCCCTCCTTGTTGCGGAAGGAAAAGATAAACCAGCAGGTGTATCCGAGCCCAAGCGCATAGATGAATCCCATGACCCATGCTGCGGAGAGAACATTCGACGCGTACCACATCGGATCATAGATAACCTGGGTGAAGAGCAGCGGAGCCACGCCCACGACGATCGCCAGGGAGAGCGCCACCTTGGTAACCTGGGTCATCGCCCGGGATAGGCGACCCCATAAGGGGTCCTCTCGCCGGAGATACCCGGCGATCGCCAGCGCTGCTCCTCCCAGGACCAGGTTGACGAAGACAATGTGGATCGCCCAGGTGAACACCATGAGCCACTGGAAAAGAACCGGCGGCGCCGGAATCCCCACGGGATCGCGCAAGAGATTGAGGATAGATCCAAGATCGGCATGGGAGGATGAATTCATCGCCTGCGTTCTCCTTTGCTCTCGCCTGGGCGGCTAGCGGATTTCCGGGGATTTTGGTTTCACGGCGGAAAGAGTTGCCGGCCCTTCGGAGGAATGGGCGATAAAGTAGGCGAGCGCGTCTCTCTCCTTTTCCGAAAGAGGAATTGCCGGCATGTACGGAATGGCGCCGGTGTAGAGCGGCCCATCGAGAAACGCCCGCACGACTCGGGGATCCGTCGTCCCTCCAAACTTCGCCGGCAGCGGCCGCAGAAGGCCCGTTTTTTCGAGGCTGTGGCAATTGGAGCAGGCGATCGCGGCGATGACCCGGCCGGCCTCCAAGCGGTTCTGAGGGGTAATCTCCTTCAAATCGGCGGGAACGAAGGGATGGAGCGCAAGCAGCCCATGCTCCCGCATGGCGGGGATCTCGGATCTGACCCCTTTCCCCGGGACATCGCGGGAGATCACCTGGTTGCCATAGATGTACTGTCCGGCCACGTACGGCTTTCGCAGGCTCTCGCGCGCTCGTTCCTCCGGCCAAAGGCCGAAGAGGAGAAGGAACGCCGTCATCGCGGCCGCCACGGGCCCGGGCAGCCAGGTAGGTTTCCAGGCGAGCCAGACAAGATAGAACGCCGTAGTCGCCAGAATTCCGATGAGAAGTTGTGGCGTGTAGGCGGGGAGGCGGGCCGCCAGGATGATCTTGGCGTTCGGCGGCAGCGTCTGGACATACCAAAAAAAGAGCGGGATGAGGGCGACCAGGCCAACCCCCCCCATCTTCGCGATGAACCGGGCGATCTCGGTCCGCTGTGCCCTGTCCTTGACGCCCGCAACGACGATGCTCCCGACGATGGCGGCCGCCACGCACATGAAGGCCGCCCTCATCGACATCTGCGCGAAGATGTTGAGGTTGTAAAACCCGTCGAGCACCGATCCCGTTCGATACCAGCGATCCCCTCCGGGCCACATCATGAAGGAGAGGATTCCGATGATCAGGAGCAAGGTTTCCAGGGAAGCGATGGCGAAGAGCCAAGTGAGCTTGAGGTGGGTCTTCGCGTCGATCTTGCCGATCGTGTAGACCAGGGCATAAACCCCGATGACCTCCGTGACGAAGAAGACCCATTCGGTGGCCCAGACCCAGACGAAGTTGTGAATCAGGCCCGAGATGCCGCGTGGACTGGCCACCGTCGTGGAGTACCAGATGCCGGGACCGGTGACCGATCCCCAGATGTAGGAAAAGATCAGGAGAAAGATCCCGTACCGCCGAATGTAATCGAGCAGCCAGGGCTTGCCCTCGCGATATGCCTTGGTTTCCAGAAGCGCAAAGAGGAAGGCCGCCCCGATCGAGGTGTGGGAAGCCAAGATATGAATGGTTCCGGTGATCCCCATCACCCATCCCGACCCGATGTAGGGCACATACCAGGTCGGATACATTCCCAAGATTTCCATCTCGAATCCCTCCAATGGCAGGGCGCGGAATCTGCCGCCTCTTCCCGCCCGGTTTCCCTCGTCTGTCTTGTCATGACAAGTTAGGACGCCGGCGCGTAATGCGTCAAGCAAGGCTCTCTGCCGACGCTCACGATGTGACAGTTTTTTCAAGTCCGGACCACGGAAGCACCGTTCCGCTCTTCCACTTCCCGTTCGGCGCACCGCCCGAGACGAGGTTCCGATGAAGAAGAGCCGCCGCTTTCCGCTTGCGCTTTGGCCCCGCTCAGGGAAGGGTTCGCTGTCGTTAAGATGGCAAAGGTCCTTGTGATCGACATCGGAGGCCGCAACGTAAAGTTGCTGGCTAGCGGCCAAAAGGAGCCGCGGAAGATCCCTTCGGGGCCCGCCTTCACCCCGCAAGATTTGGTTGCGCGTCTTCCTGAGGCCGTGGCCGGATGGTCTTTCGAGGCGATTTCGGTCGGCTATCCTGGACCGGTGTCCGGAGGGAGACCCGCTGCGGAGCCGCGCAACCTGGGGTCCGGTTGGCTCGGGTTCGACTTTGCAGAAGCCTTAGGGACCCCGGTCAAGCTGGTGAATGATGCCGCGATGCAGGCCTGGGGGAGCTATTCCGGTGGACGGATGCTCTTCCTCGGCCTGGGAACCGGCCTGGGAACCGCCCTCATCCTCGACGGCCTTCTCCATCCTCTGGAAGCAAGCCATCTCCCCTACAAGAAGGGGTTGACGTACGAGGAGGTGTTGGGAGATGCGGGGCTCGCGCGCTTAGGAAAGAAGCGGTGGCGCGCGGAAGTCCGATGTGTCGTCAAGCTCTTCCGGGAAGCCTTTCAAGTCGATTACCTCGTGATTGGCGGCGGCAACCGCAAGCTCCTCCGTTCCTTGCCGCCTTACGTGCGCCTCGGAGACAACTCCTTCGCCTTTCTCGGGGGATTCCGCCTGTGGGAGGACGCGGCGCTGGAAGCCGCTCCCCATGCGGATCCGGCCCCCGCCTTGGACTCGGGGGAGCCCTCCTCGATCGCCCGCCAACCCTCCTGCGAGATTCCCTCCCCGGAAGATCCTGCTTCCTCCTCGGCATAGAGCAGGCGCCGACCTCCCGCTCCCAAGACGCCATGCGCCTGCGGCGGCGACGATGCGACAGAGGAGAGGGGCCAAACCGGAAACCGAGCAAACCTCAATGGCCTGGGTGCTGTTCCTCGACTTGGATGCCTTCTTCGCCGCGGTTGAGCTTTTGCGCCGCCCTTCCCTGCGGACCGAGCCCGTGGTCGTTGCAGTCGGCCATCCGGGAGGACGAGGAGTCGTCTCGACGGCAAGCTATCCCGCCCGCCGCTTTGGGATTCGCAGCGGCATGCCGCTGCGGCGCGCCATCGCGCTCTGCCCGCACCTCCTTGTCCTCCCCGCTCGCCATCATCTCTACTCGGCCTATTCGGAGAAGGTTCGGCGCCTGCTGCGCGCCCGTTTCGGCAAGGTGGAAGCTCTCTCGATCGACGAAGCCTGCGCCGAGCTGCCGGAGGGCGCAGATCCGAAAAGGGTCGCCCAATCGGTCCAGGATGAGGTGGCGCGCGATCTCGATCTTTCCTGCACCGTCGCCGTCGCCGCGAACAAGCTTGTCGCCAAGGTCGCCTGCGATACGGTGAAACCGCACGGAACGATCGTGGTCCCCCAGGGCGCGGAGGAGGGGTTCCTCGCCCCGCTTCCCGTGGAAAAGCTTCCAGGCGTCGGCCCGAGAACCCATGCACGCCTACGGGAGATGGGTGTCCGGACGATCGGCGAGCTGGCCGCCCGGTCTCGGGAGATGCTGGTTCGGGAGTTCGGGAAGCAGGGGGCTTACCTATGGGAGGCCGCCCACGGTATCGATACGACGCCCGTTCAGCCGGAATGGGAGCCCAAGTCGATCAGCCGCGAAACCACCTTCGAACGGGATCAGGCGGATTGGGTTCTTTTTCGCCGGGTCTTGGATCAGTTCGGCCGTGAGGTGGCCGAAGAGCTCCAAGGGGATCGCCTCCTGGCGAAGACGGTCACGGTGAAGCTCCGCTATGGCAATTTCGAAACTCTCTTCCGCCAGATGACGTTGCCCGTGGCCACAGCCAACCCGAAGGAGATCGCCGAATGCGCCGTCCGCCTGCTCCAGGCGGCATGGCAGGGGCAGAGACCGCTCCGGCTTGTCGGCTTGGCGGTGCATGGGCTGGTTCGTCCCTGGCCAAAAGATGTTTCCGACTCCCGGGGACTCTGGCAGGGGTGAGCAGGGAGGGCGGACGGCGAAGGTTGTCTAGTTCCCTTTCCGACGATAGATTTAGGCCTATCGTGCCCCGCAATCATTGTTTCTTCCCTCGATCTCGCCGCCATCTCGTCGGCTTCTGGCTCCTGCTTTCTTGGCTCTTCGCGTGGATTGCCGGCGCACAAGCGGCGTCGGTCCCCAACTGGTATCGGAAGCAGACCAAAGATCAGCCCGCGTTCTTGGAGCTGATCACCCATCCCGATGCCTATATCGGCCGAATCGTGATTCTCGGAGGAACGATCGTGCGAGCGCAAAATCAGCAAGGGGGCATCTCGGTGCAAATTGTCGAAAAACCGCTCTCGGAAGGCTGGGGTTCCTATCGGCCCAAAAAGGTGGAAACATCGGAGGGCCGCTTCTATGCGAGCACTCCGGACTTCGTCGACCGTTCCCGCTTCGCCCGGGGCGTCGACATTACGATTGCCGGTCGGCTGGAGGGGGTCCAGGACGGACAAATCGGAGAACGGAGCTATCGCTTCCCCGTGGTGCGCGTCTCCTGGATGCGGCTTTGGAACACCCATCGTCCGGAATCCGAAGCTCAAGGGTCTGTCGGCGCAATGGGCTCCGGCATGGGATCGATGGGAATGTATGGGCCCATGGGAATGGGCGGACCCATGGGGATGTACGGCCCAATGGGAATGTACGGGCCGATGTACTAGTCCGCAGGAGACATCTCCGGAGGGTGGGACGAAGGAGGCGGTAGCCGCCATGACCAAAGAGGAAGCAACCCGTCGGCACGGCCAGTTGGCCGAGCAGATCCGAAAATACGACTACGCCTACTACGTAGAAGCCAGGCCGCTGATCTCCGACGCGGAGTATGACGCTCTCTACGACGAGCTCCGTGACCTGGAACGGCGCGACCCGGACCTGGTCACCCCCGATTCGCCGACGCAGCGAGTCGGGGGCGCTCCCCTGCCCGGATTTTCGCCGGTCGTCCACAGGGTTCCCATGCAGAGTCTCGACAACACCTATTCCCTCGCGGAGCTCTTCGCCTTTGTCGATCGTGTCGCGCGGGCACTGCCGAAGGAAAGACCCACTTATATCGTCGAACCGAAGATCGACGGGGTTTCGATCAGCGTCGTTTATCGAAAGGGTATCTTGGTTCAAGGGGCCACCCGCGGCGACGGGAAGACCGGAGACGATATCACCGCCAATCTTCGGACGATTCGTGCTCTCCCTCTTCGCTTGGCACTCCGGCATCCGCCGGAAGTCCTCGAAGTACGCGGGGAAGCCTATCTTCCCGTCCAGGTCTTCGAAGATCTCAACAAGGAACGGGAGGCCCGGGGGGAACCGCTCTTTGCGAATCCAAGAAACGCCACCGCTGGCTCCTTGAAGCAGCTCGACCCTAGAATCGTGGCGCAGCGTCCGCTCTCCGTCATCTTCTATGGGGCCGGTGAGATGGACGGGATCACCTGCGAATCTCAGGATCGCTGGCTTCGCCTCTTGGCCGAGGCCGGCTTGCCCTCGCCCTCCCGCCACTGGCTCTGCCAAGACAAGGAAGATTTGGCGGACGCCATCGCGGCGCTCGACGATTTTCGGAAGGGATTGCCCTATGCGACGGACGGCGCCGTCGTGAAGGTGAACGAATGGCGCTTTTACGGGCTCTTGGGCTCGACGGCCAAGGCCCCCCGTTGGGCAATCGCGTACAAATATGGCGCGGAGCGCGCGCGGACGCGTCTCCTCCGGGTCGCCTTCCAGGTGGGAAGAACCGGTGTAGTCACCCCGGTTGCCGAAATGGAGCCCGTCTTTCTGGCCGGATCCACGGTGAGCCGGGCTACCCTTCATAATTTCGACGAGATCAAACGAAAAGGAGTCAAGATCGGGGACTGGATCTACATCGAAAAGGCGGGGGAAGTCATTCCAGCCGTCGTCGAGGTCGATCGGTCGGCTCGAACCGGTCAGGAGAGGGAAATCGAGCCCCCGGAGCAGTGTCCCGCGTGTGCCACCCCCCTCCGGTGGGACGGGATTTTTCTCCGCTGTCCCAATCCCAAGTGTTCCGGGCAGCTCAAGGCCTTGATCCGCCACTTCGCCCGTCGCAACGCCATGGAGATCGAGGGGTTGGGCGAATCCCTCGTCAACCAGCTGGTGGACGCGGGCCTGCTCCAGGACGTAGCCGATCTCTATCATCTCACGCTCGCCGAGCTGCTTCCCCTCGGGCGAATGGGGAGAAAGTCGGCGGAAAAGCTCCTTTCCGCGATCGAGCAAAGCAAGGACCGAGGGCTGGCACGGCTGCTCTTCGGCCTGGGGATTCTCCATGTCGGGGAAACGGCCGCGGAGGCACTGGCCTCCCACTTTGGAACGCTCGAGCGGCTTTGGAATGCTTCGCCGGAGGAGGTGGAGAAGATCGCGTACGTCGGCCCGATCATCGGCAAGAGCGTGACCGACTATTTCCGAGACGCTTTCAACCGCCAGCGCGTCGATCGGCTCCGCCAAGCGGGCGTGAAGATGGAGGCGAAGCGTCCCACGGGAAGAAGAACCTTGCAAGGGAAGACCTTCGTGATCACAGGAACCCTTTCCAAGCCGAGGGAAGAGATCGCCGAAAGAATCCGCCGGTCCGGAGGAAAGGTCACGGAGAGTGTCTCCCGGAAGACGAGCTTTCTGGTGCTGGGGACAGAGCCCGGCTCCAAGCTCAGGCAAGCCAGGAGGCTTGGAGTGCCGGAGATTTCGGAAGACGAGCTCGAGAGGCTCCTGGATGGAGGAACGAATGGCGACGAGGCGTCCTGACTCGGCCGGCATCCAGCCACTCCTCCGTCGAATCCGGATCGTCTGCCTGTGGGCCTGCCTCGCTCTCTGCTTCGCCTGGAACGGAAGGCTTCTGGCCCAGGAAGAGACGCCGGAGGTCATTCGCCAGCAGGAGGAAGAGGAGGCCAGGCGTAAAGTCCTCCGGGCCTCGGACACGCTCGATCAGATCGAGGGGACGGTCGAGGGGCACACCCGCGAGCTTCAGCGTCTGCAGACGGAGCTTTCCCAATTGAAAGAGGAGCTTCGGAACCTCCACGGACAGCTTTCCCAAACCTCCGGCTCGTCTCCTGCCTCTACGCCGGAGCCCGAAAAGGGGACAGCCGCCGGGAAACCCACTCATGCCCATTCGGCCCCGCCGGAACCCGGCCTCGCCGGCGGCGGCCCGCCCACGAAGGTCGTAAGCGGCTATTACTACAAAGTCCAAGCCGGCGATACCCTCTCCGCCATCGCCGAGGCCTATCGGCAAAGCGGAGTCCCGGTGACCGCCGAACAGATCCGCGCGGCCAACGGCCTCCGCCGGAGGGAAAGCCTGCGTCCGGGGCAGAAGATCTTCGTGCCCAAGGGCGCCAGCAAAAAGAAGCCCGCTTCGAGCCCCGAACCTGCTCCCTCCTCCCGCTAAACGCTCCGCCTCGCGTCCCCTCTCGCATTTTCCGGGTTGCTCGACGGTCCTCCTCCGTGGAAACTGAACGCATGCCCTCGTTCGATATCGTTTCGGAAGTAGATGAGCAGGAGGTGGCGAATGCGCTCAATCAAGCGCGCAAGGAAATTACCAATCGCTTCGACCTCAAAGGGGCGGGCGCCGAAATCGACTACGAGCGCCCTGCCCTCCGTTTGCGAGCAAACGATGCATTCAAACTTTCGGTGATCCGGGAGATCCTGCTGGGCAAGCTGGCCCGCCGGAACGTGAGCCTGAAGAATATCGAAATCAAGCCTCCTTCGGTTTCTTCCACGGGAAAGGCGTCTCAAGAGCTCGTAGTCAAGCAGGGTCTGGACTCGGATGCCGCCCGGGTCCTCACCCACGCCGTACGCGAAACGGGCCTGAAGGTCCAAGCGCAAATCCAAGGGGAGCAGGTGCGCGTCACCGGAAAGAACCGAGACGATCTGCAGCAGGTCATCACCGCCTTGCGCGGCAGGGACTTCCCCCACGCGCTCTCCTTTCAAAACTTTCGCGATTAGCCGCTGGCTTCCGACGGGAAGCTTTCCTGGGAAGGAGCATCGAAACGCGGGCCGTGCCGTCCTCTACCGCGAGCGGGGAGAAGCCCTATTTCCGGGACGAGGCGGGATGAGCCATCGTTCTCCCAGGATTCGCAACCCTTGCAAGGTCAAATTCGGCCGCACGCCGCAGACTTCGGGCAGTCCGCGCACCACCAAGGCCGCATGTCCCCCGGTCGCCACGGCGGTCAATCGGTTCACGCCAAGCTCCTTGCGGATGCCCTCGAGCAGGCCGTGGATCATTCCTCGATACCCGTGAATGGCCCCAACCCGAATGGCTTCGACGGTGCTCCGGCCGAAACCCCGATTGGGCTCCGCGAGACGGACTTTCGGTAAAAGCGCGGTTCGCTCGTGCAGGTAACGGGTCATCAGGTCGAGTCCGGGAGCGATGACTCCTCCACAGAAGGCGCCCGAGGCACTCACGATATCGAAGTTGGTAGCGGTCCCGAAATCGACGACGACGACCGGAGGATGCCAGAAATGGAGCGCTGCGGCCGCGTTGGCCAGCCGATCCGCCCCAATCTCCGCTGGATTGGGATAATCGAGGGGGAAGCCGAGCGGCGCCCGTCCATGGACAAGAAAAAGGCTCTTGGCAAAAACCGAGCGAAACAAGCTGGTTCGGGAGGGAACCACGCTTCCCAGCACAAGAGGAACCGATGGATATCGAGCGGCTAGGGAAAGAAGGTATGGCTCGTCGACGTCCGCCGTGGCTTTCCGTTGAAGTTCGCAGAGCCGGCCCTTCCGAACTGCCGCGATTTTCGTAAAGGAATTGCTGACGTCAGCGACGAGAAAGATCGCCGGCAAGCTTTCTCCCATCCCCGTTCTCCTCGAGGAGGATCAGTGTGAGCCGCTTCACCCGCGCGACCTCTTCCCCTCGAACCGAGACTTTGCCCGAAAAGGTGGCCACTCGCCCTAAGGTTCGCAGAAGGACGACTTCCAGCGCAAGCCGATCTCCCGGGCACGTCTTTCGAAAGAAGCGGGCGCCATCGGACGCAGCGAAGAGGATCTCCCCCGAAGCCCGCTTGTCCCCGACGGCCCGAAGCCAAAGGCAGCCCGCCTGGCCCAGGGCCTCGAAGACGATGGCGGCTGGGGTGGTTGGATTTCCCGGGAAGTGGCCGCGAAAGAAGTCTTCCTCCCCTCGGAGCAGGTAGCTCGCCCGCACCCGTCGCTCTTCGAGATCGGCCTCGTCTAAAAAGAGGAAGGGTGGCTTTTGCGGCAGGAGCTTTTCGATCTGGTCGCGGGAGAAGGTCCTCGTCGCGGCTTCGCTCGCCGAAGCCGCCTGCCCAGGTCCTCTTTCTCCCATTCCCCAGTCTTTTCCCGCTCTCTGGTGGCAAGCCGCTATCGCTTCACCACGACAAACCGCGTCATCCCTCGCGACCAGACTTGCAGGAGCACGTCTCCCTGGCTCGCTTTTACCGCCTCCAAAGCCTCGCGGACGGCGTGCACGGGACGGTGGTTCACTTGAAGAACGACATCGCCGGGTTGCAGTTGGTTCCGCCCGGGACGCGCGGCAGGCGACTCCGGATCGACATTGGTCACCAGGACCCCTTGAACTTCCGTCGGAATCTCCAGCTGCTGGCGAGCCGCGCTGTTGATCTCGGTAATCTCGACTCCGGGGAAGAATGTCCCCTGCTCCGAGCCTCCGGGAGCGCCGCTGCTGGCAACCGGTTCGTTCGGCCGTTCCTTGAGAACGGTTTGGACGGTCATTTCCTTTCCGTCGCGCCAAATCTTTAAGGAAACCTTCGATCCGGGAGGCGTCTGCGATACCGCCAAGCGGAAGACTCGGGGATCGATCACCTTCTGCCCGTTGTATCCGATGATCACATCCCCGTCCTTGACGCCGGCCTGAGCAGCGGGCGCGCCTGGAGTCACTTGCTCGACCAGGGCGCCGATCGGTTCGGGCAGCTTAAAGGCCCGTGCCAGGTCCGGGGTGACTTCCGAAATCGTCACGCCCAGGAACCCGCGAATCACCCTTCCGTGGGTCACTAGCTCCTGCATGGCATAGCGAGCCATGTTCGCAGGAACGGCAAATCCGATTCCCAGATTGCCGACACGACCGGGACTCACGATCGCCGTATTGATCCCAACCAGCCGACCCTCGACGTCGACGAGGGCTCCTCCAGAATTCCCGGGGTTGATCGCCGCGTCGGTCTGAATGAAATCCTCGTACTCTTCGATGCCGACGTCTTTCCGTCCCTTGCCGCTGACGATCCCCATCGTCACGGTCTGACTCAACGCGAAGGGGTTGCCCACCGCCAGGACGATGTCCCCGACCTCGACCTTGTCGCTATCCGTAAACACGACCGCTGGCAGATCGTTCGCCTCGATCTTGACGAGCGCGATATCGCTGTAGGGATCCTTCCCGACCACCTTGGCGGCATATTCTTTCTTCGCTTCGCCCACCAGGACCTTGATCTCTTCGGCAACCTCCACGACGTGGTTGTTCGTCAGGATGTAGCCGTCGGGGGAAACGATCACTCCGGATCCAAGCCCGCTCTGACGGCGAGAGCGAGGCGGCTGCGAGGGAGCTTGCCGCCTTCCCCCTTGATCTTCCCCTTCCGGGGGTCCGAAAAAGCGGCGGAACGGAGGCTCATTAAAAAAGGGAGGGAAGGGGAAAGGCCAGCCTTCCGGTGTCTTGACCCGCTGGGTCGTCGTGATCTGCACGACGCTCGGAACCACTTTCTTGACGATCGGTGCGAAGCTGCTCAGGAGGCCTACCCCCTGTCGGGGAAGTGCGGCGTCGTCGACTTGGATGGAGAATGACGTCTCCTTAGCCTGCTTGGAGGGGCTCGCCAACGAGAGCGACTGGACGGTCGCAGCCGAGCGGACGGGAAAGGACAGGAGGCAGTAGGCAAAAAACGCGGCTAGGCTTGCGCCCGCTCGCCAAGGGGATTTCATGCGTGGATGGATGCGTTGGTTTTCGTCGATCTTCCGATTTTTCCGCTGAAGTTGAACGGAAACGCGCGCACCTTTCAAGCGATAAAGCAGTGGAGATCTCCGCGAGCCGCAGATGCGAAAGCTTCTCAAGCAGTTGAGCCTTGACAGAGAGGCCGAGGTTGCGCCCACTAACACGAATCGTGAGCAAACAGTGGAATAAGTTCGAAAAGCGGAGACGCCGCAAGGCTTATCTCAAGCGAAGACGCGAGAAATCTGCGAGCCCTCAGCCTACACCAGGAAGAAGATGAGATGAAGACCAAGGCCGCCATCGCCCGGGTGCGTTCCACCGCTCCGGCGCTGGTCGTCGACGGTCACAGCGTAATTTTCGCATGGAAGGAGTTGCGAGAGCTTCATGCACGCTCGCCCGGGCAGGCTCGCGGGCTTCTCGCCGGGCGGCTCCAGCAGATCCACGACGCGGGAGCATGGTCGGTGATTCTCGTCTTCGATGGACGTTTCGGTTCCCGACGGGATCGAATCGAGTCTTCGTCCGACGACATGGTGATCGCCTACTCCGGGCCCGATTGCACGGCGGACTCGATGATCGAAGCCTTTATTGCCCAACGGAAGGATCGAGAGCAAGTGACGGTGGTTACCGCGGATCAGGCAGAGCGGCGTTCCGTCGAAGCGATGGGCGGCTGGTGCTCCTCGCCCGAATGGCTCGCTTCCGAACTGGCTCAGCTACAGGGCAACCTCGGGGAAACCTTGAGTCGAGTTCACCGGAAGGCCCAATGGTGACCGCGTCTTGGCGGCGAGTTTGCCTTCCCCCCACGAGACGGCGGGTCACGGACCATCGACTCCACAGAACTTTTTTCCGGCAATCCTGAGGGCCGTTGCTCATGCGCATCTTGTCTGGTATTCAACCCAGCGGGTTCCTTCATCTGGGAAACTTCTTCGGCATGATGCAGCGGGGAATCCGATGGCAGGAAAAAGGGGAAGTCTTCTTCTTCATTGCCGATTTCCATGCCCTGACGAGCCTGGTCGACCCCGAAGCCTTGCGCCGTAACATCCGGGAAGCGGCGCTTGCGTTCTTGGCATGCGGACTCGATCCGAAGCGGGCGGTCTTTTTCCGACAGAGCGCGGTCCCGGAAGTCATGGAGCTCTCGTGGCTCCTATCCACGGTGACCCCGGTCGGTCTCCTGGAAAGGTGCCATAGTTACAAAGATAAGTTGGCCAAGGGGATCGCTGCGACGCATGCCCTTTTTGCCTATCCGGTCCTGATGGCGGCCGATATCCTGCTTTACCAGGCGGATCTGGTTCCGGTGGGCATCGACCAGAAACAGCATCTGGAAGTGACGCGCGATCTGGCCGTGAAGTTCAATCAAGCCTTCGGACCCGTGTTCGTCGTTCCGAAGGAAGACATCGAGGAAGGCGTGTCCACGATTCCGGGAATTGACGGGCAGAAGATGTCGAAGTCCTACGGAAACACGCTGGAACTCTTCGGGGACCGGGAAGAGTTCCGCAGGAGGGTGATGGCCATTCGCACCGACTCCACCCCCGTCGGAGAGCCGAAGCCGGTTGCCGGCTCGGCGCTGGTCTCCCTCTATCGACTGGTCAGCGAGCCGCAGGAACTCGAGGAATTCGTCTCCTCCATGCGGCGAGGAGGCGTCGGTTACGCGACTCTCAAGAAAGAGCTTCTCGCCAAGCTTGAGCGCTTTCTGGCGCCTTTCCGCGAGCGGTATGAGGAGCTGAAAGCCAAGCCGCACCTTGTGGATGAGGTTTTGGAGGAAGGCGCTCGCTTGGCTCGGGCAGCGGCCGCTCCGACATGGGAATCGGCGCGGCGGGCGGTTGGCCTGCTCTAGTCAAAGCGTGATTGGCAAACGGCTGGACCAAGGCCGTAGCGAGAGGGATCGCCATGAGGCATCCGAGCGAAAGCGAAACGGGCTGCCGGGTTGCCCTCCCGTTTTTTGAGGGCCCACTGCCGCTGCTCCGTCTCCTGATCCGTCAGCGGGAAATCGAGATCCTCGATCTCCCGCTCGCATTCCTCGCCGACCAGTACAGCCGTCACGTGGAGGGAATCGTCCCGGATGATTTGACGACGGCTGGCGAGGATCTCGCCACGATATCGACGCTTCTTCACTGGAAAAGCAGCTCGATCCTCGGAGAGACGCAGCCGGAGGAGCCGGCAACCAGGGAGGAACCAAGTTCCGCGCCGTGGCTTTGCCAGCTTTTTACATACAAGAAGCTCCGCGATGCGCTCTCCCTGCTCGCAGGCGAGGCCTCCCTTTCCGAAGACTGCTTCCCCTCCGGCTGGTCTCCCGAAAACAAAGAGCCCAAGGAGTCTCCCTCTCGTCCGGACCCGGGTCTTCTCGATCTGGCTTTCGAACGGGTGAAGACCCTTCTGCAAAGAACCGGACCGGCTTGGGAACTCCCCCGCGATTCCTCTCCGAGCGTGGACGAACAGGCCCGATGCCTTCGCGACTCTCTGCTGCAGATCGATCGGCAAGGAGGTGTCGAGCTCAAGGAGCTTCTCGGCGCAGAGGCCAGCCGGATGGTTCTTGCCGTCTCTTTCTTGGCGCTTCTCGAGCTCGTCCGCTCCCGGGTGATTCGAGCGGAACAGGACAAGCCCTTCGGGAGCATTTTCCTCTGGATGAAACGTTCTTCGGCATGAGACCAAACTCCGAACCTCAAGAGGTTCGCCTGGCTCCCCTCCTCGAAGCGATCCTCTTCGCCACGCGCGAACCTCTCAGTTCGGCCCGTATCCTCTCGATCTTGCGCGAAACTCCGACGAAGCCTCTCGACGCGGGGGCGGAAATCAGCGAGGAAACGGTTGCTCGCGAACTCGAGTGCCTCGCGACTTCCTACGCGACCAAGGGCGCGGGACTTTGGATTCGCAAGATGGGCGGCCGGTACCGGATGATGACCCGACCGGAATTCGAACCGTGGCTCCGCCGTCTCCTCGGACCCCAAAGAACGCCTCGGCTGGGCCCGGCGAGCTTGGAAACACTCCTGGTGATCGCCTACGGTCAACCCATCTGCCGCAGCGAAATCGAAGCGATTCGAGGATCGGCTCCGGACGCCGGCATGACTATCCTGGCGGAGAAGGAGATGATCGCCTCGTGTGGCCGCCTGGATGCCCCCGGCCGCCCCATTCTCTGGAAAACGACGCCAAAGTTTTTAGAATACATCGGGTTGCGCCGGCTGGAAGATCTCCCAAACTTTGAGCAGATCCGCAGCTTGATACGACCACAACGGGAAGCGCCCCATGGATCCTGACACCACCTGCACAGGGGAGATCGACCAGCTTCGTCGAAAACTCGACGAGATGGACCGCCATCTACTCGCTCTCCTCAACCAGAGGATGGAGGTAGCGAAACAGATCGGAGAGCGCAAGCGTCAGGAAGCTCAGCTCATTTTCGATCCCATTCGTGAGGAAGCCGTGATCACAGATCTCGTCACGCAGAATGCCGGCTCTCTCTCCGCCCTGGGGATTCGGGCCATCTTCCAGGAAATCTTTTCCAGTTCGCGTGCCCAGCAAGGCGTCCTTCGGATCGGCTGCTGTGGGGGAGCCGCCGGTCTGCTAGCCGCCCATCGACGTTTCGGCTCCTCTGACACGTATCGAATGGTCCGCTCGGCGGAGGAAGGCAGGCGACGGCTGGCCGAGGAATCGATCGACATCCTCGTTCTCCCCAAGCAACGACTGCTCGATCTGTCCCGCTGGCGCCCGCGCAAACCCGACGCCCAATTGCCCTTGACCGTCTGCGGAGAGAGCGATCTACCGCACCTGCTCGCGAACCGCTGGATGGGGCGATGCTCCCGCTTTTATATCGTCCGGCTCGGAGCGGAGCCGCTGCGGCCGCATGACCACCCCAAAAGACAGAAGTCCGTCTTCCTGGTGGCTGGATGCTCGCCGGAGGCGGCGGACCGGTGGCGGCAGCGCTTCGGCGGCTGCTGGGCCCAAACGAATCGATGCGTCGGGACGGACGGGTCGCCGGATGGAGGCAGGGTCGTTGGCCTCTGGGAAGCGTTCGATGCCCCATCGCTGGAGGTGCTGCAGGAGAGCTGCCGCACCCTCTGTGGAGATTCCGCTTGGATCGTGCGCCTGGGCGCTTACCCTGTATCGTCAGGCAGCCACTTATGAGCACTCGACCCAGCAAGGCGGACCCTTCTTTCGGTTCGGAGGAGTCGGGCTCCCGGAACGATCGGCCTCCCCTCGCCTCCCGACGCGGACCCAAAAGCAAAGCTCCGCCCTGGATGGCCGCCGGAAGGGGGACTCACCGCCCGCCCCGCTCCCTGTCCGGGTCGGCTGCCCAAGAGGCCGACACGAAAAGCAAGCCTCCTCCCGCCCCGGGTGGCCGCAAGAGCGGCTCCGCCGATGCCGACCCGCTCCCTTCTCCCGTCGCCTGGGACCCGGAAACGGCGGACCCCCGGCCCTCGACCGCAGTCTCCGACGAAGAGTTTCGCGAGGAACTGCTCGGCGAGGAAAAGACGCCTTCTTTCGGTTCGGAGGAGTCGGGCTCCCGGAACGATCGCCCTCCCCTCGCCTCCCGACGCGGACCCAAAAGTAAAGCTCCGCCTTGGATGGCCGCCGGAAGGGGGACTCACCGCCCGCCCCACTCCCTGTCCGGGTCGGCCGCCCAAGAGGCCGACACGAAAAGCAAGCCTCCTCCCGCCCCGGGTGGCCGCAAGAGCGGCTCCGCCGATGCCGACCCGCTCCCTTCTCCCGTCGCCTGGGACCCGGAAACGGCGGACCCCCGGCCCT
>JAQTUK010000108.1 GCA_028710285.1 Methylacidiphilaceae bacterium
CCCGTCTCTCCTTCCTTGAGCAAAAGCCCGATTGGATCGACGAATTCACCTTTACGGCCATTCCGCTTCTCAATCCCTGGGGCCTGCGCAACAACTCCCGCCTCAACGAGCAGGGCCTCGACCTCAACCGTTCCTTCCAGCGAGGCGACCTTCCTCTGATTCGGACGCTTCACGACCTTTACGCCAGGCGGAGCCCCTTCGATCTGGCCCTCCTCCTCCACGAGGACTACGATGCCTGCGGAGTCTACCTCTACGAGACGGCACCGAGCGGCGAAGTCGGATTGGGAGAAGAGATCCTGGCCCGAGTCAGCCCCTGGTGCCCCGTCGACCCTCGGGACCGGATCGAAGGACGCAGACATCGCAACGGAATCCTTACCCGGCCTCTACGAAAGAAGTGGTTTGAGAAGGTCGGCCTGCCCGAAGCGGCCTATCTCCACTTCGAAGGATGCCATCGCGTCTTCACGATCGAGACTCCTTCCGAGTTTGACGTCGGCCTCCGCGTGAAGGCCCACATGGAGGCGATCGAAGCCGCTCTCTGCCTGTTCTCCGCAAGCCGACCGTCTTGCGGCGACCACGAAAGCTCCCCCACCTTTCGCCGGAAAAAGGCTATTTCCTCCGCCCTCTCTCCTCCTTCCACCGCTCCTGCGCAGAATGGGGAAAATCGATCGGATCGATCTCGTAGCGTTTGACGAGGCTCTCGAACAGAGAGAGCAGCCTCTCCTGAATCCGTTCGGTGAAGCGGCAGCGATCCTCCCCGGGAGCGGGGACCAGAAGTTCCCCGAACGAAACGAAGACTCGCGGCGGCCGACTCCAGGAACGGAGCTGATAGAGCCGGTCGGAGCCCACCACCACGGCGGGCAGGACTGGCGCGTTTGCCATCTGGGCGAGAGCCGCGGCACTCGGGTTGAGCCGGGCCCCGAGCAGGATCGAAGCCTTTCCATGGCGGATGCCCCGTTCGGGGAAGAGACCGACGACCCTTCCCTGCTTGAGCCGCCCGACGGCCGCTTTCGCGGCCCGTGGATCCTGCCGGTTCCGATCGACCGGGATCACGTTGAGCGCCCCCAGGATCTGCGAGAGGACCAGGTCATTGAAGAGCTTCCCGTCGGCCACATAGTCGATCGGGCGGGGAGAGTCCATCCCCAGAAGAATCGGATCAAAATGGCTGATGTGGTTGCAGACCAAGAGGCAGCCGCCGCGTTTCGGGATCCGTTCCAACCCCTCGATCGAGATTCGCGCACTTCTGCGGAGGACACGATGACAGATGGCCCCGCCGATGGCGAAAAAGCGATCCCTTCCGCCTTGGCCCAAACACCCGTTGCCGTTGCTCCTTCCCTGGCTCTTGCCCGGCAAGCCGTTTCCCGCGATGCGGCTCTCGGGCAAAGGATTTTCCTCCCTCGACTCGTCTGAATCCCCCTGTTCGGCTCCCATTTTTCGGAGCCAAAACTTTGCCTTGCCATCGCGGGTAGGAACAAGCAAATCCTTTGTCTCGAAGAGCACCTCCCAAGGCCACCTAATGCAAACGGAAACGCCGCACTCCGCAATCAAACCAGCCATTCTCTTCCTCTGCACCGGCAATTCGGCCCGCAGTGTGCTCGGCGAATTTCTCTTTCGCTCCCTGTCCGGCGGCCGCTTCCGGGTCGAAAGCGCCGGCTCTCGCCCCACGGGCCAGGTCAATCCCCATGCCCTTTCCGTGCTCCAGAAAGATTACGGCATCGACGCCTCCGCGGCGCGGAGCAAGCGGATCGACGAGCTTCCCCACGAACCCTTCGCTGCGGTGATCACCCTATGCGACAGCGCTGCCGCGGAATGTCCGGTCTGGCCCTATCCCGCCGCCCGCGCCCACTGGCCGTTTCCGGACCCGGCTGCCGTCGAAGGAACGGTCGAAGAGAAGGAAAAGGCGTTTCGGGACGTCGCGCAAGGTCTCGAAGAACGATTTCGGCACCTGCTTGCCCTTCCCTTCGAAATCTTCCTCGATCGGCTTCGGCTCGAGCGGGAGCTCCACAAATTGGCTTCCTAGCCAGCGTAATTGGCCAACTCTCGTAGGCGACCGGTTCCGACGGGCTCATGCGCCAAGAGCGGAACCAGGGCGAATCGCTTGGCATGATGGGCAGCCACGGCCTCGATCTCGCGCCATTCGTTGCGCGCCCTCTGCCTCAGCAAGGCGGACTGCGGATTCGATGCCGCAATGCTGCTATTCACGATCCATGCCCAGGGCTCGATGCCTGCACGGCGGAGGTCGTCTTGCAGGCTGGCGGCCTCCAGGACGGGGGTGGTCTCCGCCAGGGTGACGATCAGCACCTTGGTCTGCTTCGGGTCTTGCAGCCGCATCATCGGAGTCGTGTACCGGATGCCCGACTTGCCCATCTGCCGCGAGACCTCGCGGTGGTAAGCCCCCGTGGCGTCGAGCAAAAGGAGGGTGTGGCCCGTCGGTGCCGTGTCCAGGATCACGAACTGGATATCCGCCTCCCGGATGATGCGGGAGAAGGCTTGAAAGACCGCGATCTCCTCGGTGCAGGGCGACCGCAAGTCCTCTTCCAGCAGGGCGCGTCCGCCGGCATCGAGGTGGGCGCCTTTGGTTTCCAGCACATGCCTGCGGTAACGCTCGGTTTCCTCCTGCGGGTCGATCCGGCTTACCGTCAGGTTGGCCAGAGAGCCTTCCAAAGTGTCCGCCAGATGGGCTGCCGGGTCGGAGGTGGTCAAGTGGACCGGATGGCCGCGACCTGCCAGCTCGGCGGCCACGGCGGCGGCAAGCGTGGTCTTGCCCACGCCCCCCTTGCCCAGGAACATCACCAGACCGCGCCCCTCCTCGGCAATCTCGTCCACCAGGGAGGAGAGCGTGGATCCGCCCCGGGGGGGCGCAGGGGAGACCGCCTGCGGTTCCGGCCACCGGTCGTCGTTACGCAGCAGTCGGCGCAAGGAATCGAGGCCGATGAGGTTGAATGGCTTGAGCGGAAGCTCGTCGCGCGGCAGGCCCCGGAGCGCATCCGGAAGGGCACGAAGAGCGTCCTGCTCCCGACGCCGAATGGACAAGGCGAGCGGATCTCCCTCTGCTTCGTCCGAAGGGAAGACGCCGTTGATGACGAGGCGCTGTTGCGATAAGCCGATCGCCGCCAGCTCTTCCTGGGTGCGGGCGACCTCCTGCAACGCGGACGCTTGCGCGCGCGCGACCAAAACGAGACGGGTGCGTGCAGGGTTGGCCAGTGCATCGACGGCAGCCGCGTACTGGCTCCGCTGTTTCTCCAGCCCGGCCATCGGCCCCAGGCAGGAGGCGTCTCCCTTCCCCGCTTCGAGAAATCCGCTCCATGCGCCGGCCAGTTGCAGCAATCGAATCGTGTGCCCCGTCGGGGCGGTATCGAAGACGATGTGATCGAAATCCGCCGTCATCGCGGAATCGAGCAGCAGGAGAGTAAATTCATTGAAGGCAGCGACCTCCGTCGTGCAAGCGCCGGAGAGCTGCTCCTCGATCCCTTGGACCACCGCCTCCGGCAACACGCCGCGGATGGGGCCGACGATCCGCTCCCGGTAGGCTTGAGCCGCCGCCTGCGGGTCGATCTCCAGCGCGAACAGGTTGGGCACGGCCGGCAGGGCCGCGATTCGATGACCGATGGGGAATCCGAAGACCTGCCCTACATTCGAAGCCGGGTCCGTGCTGACCAGCAGCACCCGCTTGCCTTCGCCTGTGAGATGAACGGCCGAGGCGCAGGCAAGGGAAGTCTTGCCGACCCCACCCTTTCCCGTGAACAAAAGGAAGCGCGGCGCCCGATCCAGGAAGCGCATGGGGATCCCCGCCTCAGCCACAGCAATCGCCGGAACAGCAATCTCCCTCCGGCTTCGCCCCCTCCTCCTCGAGGCCTGCCCAGCGGGCGAGTTCGGAGCGGCGGGGATAACGCCCGGCCAAGGCCACTTCGCCTCCCACCAGGATCAGGGGAAGAGCCTCTTGGCCGGAGCGCTCCAGGAAGGCCTTCACCGTCGCGTTCTCCGCGAAGGCGAGCGGTTCCTGGGCAAGGTTCCGCCGTCGGATCGCCATCCCTCTCTGCTTCATCCACTCCACGTCGGCGGCGAAATCGACGAGCGCCTGGTCGACTTCGGCGCCGCAAACACCCGTACTGCAACAGAGAGCCGGCTCGAAAATCTCAATGGTTGTCATCCTTCTTCCTTTCTTTCTCTCGTTTTCCCAGAATCGGCACACTCGATGGCCCACGCCATCCAATCGGTGCCGAAGAAATCCACCGTTTACCGCTCCGCCGGACACGCGGCCGCCTCGTACCAGCCCTTGGTGCCTACACAGAGGCGGCAGACCGAAAGCATGACCGGCACCTCGACCAGCACCCCGACTACGGTGGCAAGGGCTGCGGGCGAAGTCGGGCCGAAGAGCGTGATGGTGACGGCCACCGCAAGCTCAAAGAAGTTGCTCGCCCCGATCAGGGCTCCGGGAGCAGCGACATTGTGCGGCACGCGGAACCATCGCATGAGAAGATAGGTTAGTCCGGAGTTGGCATAAACCTGAATCAGGATGGGAATCGCCAGAAGACCCACGGCGAACCAGTTCGTGAGGATGTTCTCCGCCTGGAAGGCAAAGATCATCACCAGCGTCGCCAGAAGGGCAAGGGTCGTCACCGGCTTGAAAGGCGGAAGGAAGGAGCGCTCGAACCACGAGAGGCCCTTGAGCCGAATCGCGAGGCTGCGGCTGATCCAGCCAGCCGCCAGAGGAATCACGAGGAAGGCGACGACGGAAGTGAGCAGCACCTCTTTCGGAATCGCGATGCCGCTCACCCCGACGAGCAGCATGACGATGGGGGCGAAGGCAAAGGTCATGATCAGGTCGTTGATCGCCACTTGCGCCAGGGTGTAGGCCGCATCCCCGTCGGTCAGATAACTCCAGACGAAGACCATCGCCGTGCAGGGCGCCGCAGCCAGGATGATCAAGCCAGCCAGGTAGTTGCGTGCGGTGTCCGAATCGATCCAGTGGAGCGTCGAAGAAAAAAGCCCCACGACGAGGACCCACCCAAACAGGGCCATGCTGAACGGCTTGACGAGCCAATTGACAAACAAGGTGACCGCAAGCCCCTTCGGCCGCCGGGCGACCCCGCGAAGGCCTCCGAAGTCGATCTTGAGCATCATCGGAAAGATCATCAACCATATGAGCACCGCGATCGGGATGTTGACATGGCTCCGGCCCATCTCCATGCCGCTCAAGAAATGCGTCACGCCGGGAAAGAGCTTTCCCCCTCCCACGCCGATGACCATGCAGGCCGCCACCCACAGGGAGAGGTATTGCTCGAAGAAATCGAGCCGCCTGCTTGATCTTGTTTTCATAATCGGTTACGCTTCAATAAGAAGCTCTTTGATCGATTCCCTTACGCTTCTACAATACTGGAACTATGAGAACACGTCAAGCGGTCGAGGTGCTCGCGGCCCTCGGCCAGGAGACTCGGCTCGACATCTTTCGGCATCTGATTCAGGCGGGGCCTGCCGGTCTGCCGGCCGGGGAGATCGCCGCACGGCTCAAAGTCCCGCTGGCCACCCTCTCCTTCCACCTCCAACATTTGAAGCACGCCCGGCTTGCGCGCTCGCAAAAGCGGGGAAAGCTCGTGATCTATTCCGCGAATTTCACGACCGTCGACCGGCTGATCGGCTATCTCCTCCATGATTGTTGCGGGCGACCGCGCACCGGCCTGGAAGTCTGCGGCGAAGCCGCCAGGGAATCGAAGCCCGCGTCGAAGTCGGTTTCCGGAGAGGCCGACTCGTGATCGAAAAGGCCCGCCGCTAGGCAAAGAAAGCTGGGCAGGACAGAGCCTCGGGAAGCCGCTCGAGGTACTCGTTTCGCGTGATGTCGACCGCGCCCATTTGCCGGGTGGTCGGCGTGGCCACCTGGGTATCGAAGAGCAGGAAACCGCGCTCGATCAGACGATCCATCGTGAACACAAGCGCGGCTTTCGAGGCGTCGGGAACGAGATGAAACATCGATTCGCCGGCAAAAAAGCCTCCGATCGCCACTCCATAGAGTCCTCCGACCAGCTCGCCGTTCTCCCACACCTCAACGCTATGCGCGTAGCCTTGCCGATGAAGCTCGCAGTACGCCTTGATGAATCGGGGGCTGATCCACGTATGCTCTCGGCCGATCGTCGGTCGGGCGCAGCCACGAATCACCTCGGGGAAAGCCCGATTGACCGTGTAGGCAAAGGGCCCCTGGCGAAGCTTCTGCAAGAGCCGCCTGGGGACGTGGAAACGATCCATCTCGAAAATGGCGCGCGGATCCGGCGACCACCAGGTCAGCGGCCGATCCGTCCATGGAAAAATGCCCGACCGGTATCCAGCGAGCAGGCGGTTCACGGAGAGGTCGCCGCCCACGGCCACCAAGCCGTCGGGATCGGCGCGGGAGACGTCGGGAAAATGGACGCGGAAGAGATTCAGGATGATCGCAGCCACGGCGGTATTTTAAAAAAAAGTTGGTTCGACAAAACAACTCTTAATTTCATTACTTCGCAAGCTCACTCTCGCCCAGCAGAGCGAGACGCAGGGCGTTGAGCGCGGCCTGAGAGGCGAGTCTTTTCACCATCGTTCGATCCGGCGGAAAGGTTTTCCGGAAGGAGATCGTTTTTTCTTTGCTCGCCAGGCCGAACCAGACCAGGCCGACCGGCTTTTCGGGGGTCCCTCCCGAGGGTCCGGCGACGCCCGTCACCGAAATGGCCAGGTCGGCTCCGCTGCGCCGCAAAGCCCCGCCCGCCATCGCGGCAGCGACCTCGGCGCTCACGGCCCCATGCTCGGCGAGCAGCTTCGGTTCCACGCCGAGTTCCTCCACCTTCGCCTCATTCGCATAGGTAATCCAGCCGAAGGTGAAGACCGCCGAGCTTCCGGGCACGTCGGTCAGCCGATGGCTGACGAGCCCTCCCGTGCACGATTCTGCCGTGGCCATAGTTTTTCCCAGCCGCGTCGCCAACTCCACGACGGCCGCCTCCAATGTGGCCCCGTTTTCGCCGAAGAGGGCCGTCCCGAGCCGATCCTTGACCCGAGCCTCGGCTTGCTCCAGGAGGGAAGGATCGGCGCTTCCGACGCGAAGCTCCACCTCCCCCAGCCGGTCGCAATAGCCGATCTCCTTGAGACCCAGGCCGTGGAGTTCTTCCTCCAGGCGCTTCTGCACTTCCCATTCCGTCAAGCCGACGATCCACCAGGAACGCCAGAGAAACTTTCGCCCCGCGGCGTGGGAGCGAAGCCAGGGGACGACCGCCGCACGCCACATCGGGACAAGCTCCCGGGGAGGTCCCGGAAGGAGACACATCGCCAGCCTGCCCTTTTGGACAAAAAGACCCGGCGCGGTTCCGACCGAATTCCATAAGACCTGAGCCCCTTTCGGCACCATCGCCTGCCGCCGAATCCCTTCCGGGACCGCCCGAATCCCCTTGGCGGCGCAAAAGGAGCTGATCCGTAAAAATACGGCCTCCTGAAATTCCAGCTCCCGGCCGATCGCCTCCGCGGCTGCCTCACGGGTCTTGTCGTCGGAGGTGGGGCCCAGGCCGCCCGTCACGACCACCAGGTCTGAGCGGAAAAGCGCATCTTCCAGGATGCGACGGACGGCCTCCCCATCGGGGACGACCGTCTGCCGCTCGAGTCGCAGCCCTAAGGAGCGGAGCTCCCGCCCGACGAAGGCGAGGTGCGCCTCCGTCACCTCGCCCAGAAGCAGCTCGGTCCCCGTGCTCACCAGTTCCACGGTCATCGGTTGCTCTCCGCCATCCTCGATCGCGAACGGTCAGGACTTTTTCTTCTCGCCCTTTGCCGGCGGCGTCGGAAACGACTGCCCCGCAAGAAGAGAGACCTTGATGCAGGTCTTCTCTCCCAAGGCCCCACAGCAATTCTTGAACTTCTTCGTGGGGTCGAGCGGACAGGGATCGTTGCGCCCCATCTTGGGGCCGCTTCGACTGATCGGCACGATCGGATGGTCGTGGGGTGGACGCCCCGCCTCCTCCCCTGCGGCCTGCGTTTCGGGAGCGGCTGCCGCAGCGCCATCCGACAGCTCGGGCCGAACCAGCTGCTGCGGCAGCGAAGAGAGAAAGCGCTCGAAGGCGAGAACGCTCGAGGCCGATCGGAAGAGGTTTTGGACGATCTCCCGCTTGATCCTCCCCATCAGATCTTGAAAGAGAGAATAGGCTTCCTGCTTGTACTCGATCAGCGGATCTTTCTGGCCGTACGCTCGCAGGCCGATTCCGCCGCGCAGCCCGTCCATCGCATAGAGATGCTCTTGCCAGAGACGGTCGATCGCAGAGAGCGCCGTAATCCGCTCCAGTTCCTGGAGAGAGGCCGGCTCTTCGTACTTTACCTTTAATTCGTAG